>NZ_JALJDY010000007.1:0-362043 GCF_023242425.1 Pseudomonas sp. MWU12-2029
CTTCGCGGCAGGCGATACTTTTGTCGGTATCGAAAGCTATCGAGGCTCGAACTACAACGATACGTTCTACGCCAGTGCAGCGGCCGACAACCTCGACGGCTACAACGGCATCGACACGCTGAGTTACGCGCAGTCGGAGCAGGGCATCAACATCACCATGACGGCCGCACGGTCGGGTACCGGTCTGGGTGGCGACGCTCAGGGCGACACCTTTTCCGACTTCGAAAACATCATCGGTACGAACTACAACGACGTGTTTACCGCTTCGGCTGGCACTACAACCTTCTACGGTGGCGCCGGCAATGACGTGTACATCATCAACGGTTCGGCCAGCCAGAACGTGGTGGAAATGGCCGGTGGTGGTGATGATGAAGTGCGTACCAATCAGAACATCATCACCCTCGCGCCAGAGGTCGAGCGTCTGACGTTCACCGGGACTGGCAACTTTATCGGTACGGGTAACGCATCCGATAACATCATTACCGGCGGTGCCGGCAATGACACCCTGAAGGGTGGCGCAGGTGCCGACCAGTTCAATGGTGGAGAGGGTTTCGACACAGTAAGTTATGCCGATAGCACGACAGGATTAACCATCAACACGAAAACCGGTCTTCATACCGGAATTGCGGCCGGCGATGTCTACTCCAGTATTGAAGCCATCATTGGTTCGAACTTCAGTGATGTGTTTGTCGGAGACGCGGGGATCAACCGCTTCGACGGTGGTACCGGCATGGACATGCTGAGCTTCGCCGACGAAAGTACCGGCATTGTTCTTGATTTGAGTGCGCCGGTTCTGACCGGGATTGCGGCGGGCGATATCTATTCGTCCATCGAAATATTCCAGGGGACTTCTCAGGCTGACAGTTTTACCGGCAGCGCGGCAGCAGCGGAAAACTTTGTCGGTGGCGCGGGCGCGGATCTTTTGACGGGCGTGGGGCGAGGTGATGGTGCCTGGTACCTGACAAGTGCAGGGAGCGTGCAAATCAATTTGCTGGATGGAACTGCTTCAGGCGGTGACGCTCAAGATGATGTATTAATCAATATCGATAATCTGATGGGGTCGAACTTCAACGATTCGCTGACGGGGAATGCCTATTCGAACAAGCTGGAAGGTGGAGCCGGTAACGACGTTATTTACGGCGGTGACGGCGATGACTTTATCTATGGCGGTACTGCCACCGATACCAGCGCTTTCGGTGGCTTGCCAATCAGAGGCGTTCAAGCCGATATGCTCTACGGTGGTAACGGCAACGACACAATGCGAAGCGCTGACGATGATGCTGGTAGCGTTCTATATGGCGAGTCCGGGAATGACAATATCACTGTGTCGTCCGCAATTGCCGATGGCGGTGACGGCAACGATACATTGACCGGCACGGGGTATGGCTATGTGCTTCAGGGTGGGGCGGGTTCGGATACGTTGAACTTGCGTGGTTCGGGTGACGCTTTGGGAGGCGAGGGTGGTGATGCTTACATCGTCTTCTCCAAAACTATGGTTGGTATTCAAGACCTGGGGAGCACGGGCATCGATACCGTTACCCTGAAGAACATCCAGAGCCTCAGTGAGGTCCGGATCGTCAAAAATGATCTGGGTGCTTACATCTTCAACGCGGCCGACCTGCAAAGCGGCAACCTGGATTCCGGCGTGTTCCTCAAGGACTGGTACAAGGGTGGGAACACAATCGAAACCTTCTACACCAACAACGGCGATTCCTTCACCATTCCGGTGGTAGGACAGGCATCGGCTGAGCTGTCGATGGTCTGACGGTAAGTCGCTACTCGCAAAAAACGGCGAACCTGTGATTCAGGGTTCGCCGTTTTTTTTGCCTGGATTTTTTCACCGGCCAAAAGAAAACCCCCGACAAACCAGAAGTCTGTCGGGGGTTTTCTTTTGTCTGGAGGAATCAGGCGTTTCGCAACGCCCGATTCAGCTCAGCTTATTGGCAAGCTTCGCAATCCGGCTCGTCGATGGCGCAAGCCTTCGGTACTGGAGCAGGGCCGGCAGGCGCTGCCAGGACCGAATCGTCACCGTGGTTGCCGCCGCTGGAAACAGCGTTCAGCTTGCCGGTGTTGATGGTCGACTTCTCGGTGCTGGTCGCGGCCAGGGCACGGAGGTAGTAGGTGGTTTTCAGACCACGGTACCAGGCCATGCGGTAGGTCACGTCCAGCTTCTTGCCCGATGCGCCGGCGATGTACAGGTTCAGCGACTGGGCCTGGTCGATCCACTTCTGACGACGGCTGGCGGCGTCAACGATCCACTTGGTGTCCACTTCGAACGCGGTCGCGTAGAGCTCTTTGAGTTCTTGCGGGATGCGCTCGATCTGCTGAACCGAACCGTCGTAGTACTTCAAGTCGTTGATCATGACCGAGTCCCACAGACCGCGAGCCTTCAGGTCGCGAACCAGGTACGGGTTGATCACGGTGAATTCGCCCGACAGGTTCGATTTCACATACAGGTTCTGATAGGTCGGTTCGATCGACTGCGATACGCCGGTGATGTTGGCGATGGTGGCGGTCGGTGCGATGGCCATGATGTTCGAGTTACGGATGCCTTTCTGTACACGGGCGCGAACCGGTGCCCAGTCCAGGGACTCGGTCAGGTCGACGTCGATGTACTTCTGGCCACGTGCTTCGATCAGGATCTGTTGCGAATCCAGCGGCAGCACGCCCTTGGACCACAGCGAACCCTGGAACGTCTCGTACGAGCCGCGTTCGTCGGCCAGGTCGCAGGAAGCCTGGATCGCGTAGTAGCTGACCGCTTCCATCGACTTGTCGGCGAATTCGACGGCAGCGTCGGAACCGTAAGGGATGTGCTGCAGGTACAGCGCGTCCTGGAAGCCCATGATGCCCAGGCCGACCGGACGGTGACGGAAGTTGGAGTTCTTCGCCTGCGGTACCGAGTAGTAGTTGATGTCGATTACGTTGTCGAGCATGCGCACGGCGACGTCGATGGTGCGCTTGAGCTTGGCGGTGTCCAGCTTGCCATCGACGATGTGGTTCGGCAGGTTGATCGAGCCCAGGTTGCAGACCGCGATCTCGTCCTTGTTGGTGTTCAGGGTGATCTCGGTGCACAGGTTCGAGCTGTGGACCACGCCGACGTGCTGCTGCGGGCTGCGCAGGTTGCACGGGTCCTTGAAGGTCAGCCATGGGTGGCCGGTTTCGAACAGCATCGACAGCATCTTGCGCCACAGGTCTTTGGCCTGGATGGTCTTGAACAGCTTGACCTTGCCCGGGTACTCGGTCAGGGCTTCGTAGTACTCGTAGCGCTCTTCGAAGGCCTTGCCGGTCAGGTCGTGCAGGTCCGGTACTTCGGACGGCGAGAACAGGGTCCACTTGCCGTCATCGAAGACACGCTTCATGAACAGGTCAGGGATCCAGTTGGCGGTGTTCATGTCGTGGGTACGACGACGATCATCACCGGTGTTCTTACGGAGTTCGATGAACTCTTCGATGTCCATGTGCCAGGTTTCCAGGTAGGCACAGACAGCGCCTTTGCGCTTGCCACCCTGGTTAACGGCAACGGCGGTGTCGTTCACCACTTTCAGGAACGGAACCACGCCCTGGGACTTGCCGTTGGTGCCCTTGATGTACGAACCCAGTGCACGAACCGGGGTCCAGTCGTTGCCCAGGCCACCGGCGAATTTCGACAGCATGGCGTTGTCGTGGATCGCGTGGTAGATGCCCGACAGGTCGTCCGGAACGGTGGTCAGGTAGCAGCTCGACAGTTGTGGACGCAGGGTACCGGCGTTGAACAGGGTCGGGGTCGAAGCCATGTAGTCGAACGAGGACAGCAGGTTGTAGAACTCGATCGCACGGTCTTCTTTCTGCTTCTCTTCGATCGCAAGGCCCATGGCCACACGCATGAAGAAGATCTGCGGCAGTTCGAAGCGCACGCCATCCTTGTGGATGAAGTAACGGTCGTACAGGGTCTGCAGGCCCAGGTAGGTGAATTGCTGGTCGCGCTCGTGGTTGATCGCCTTGCCCAGTTTTTCCAGGTCGAAGGAGGCCAGCACAGGGTTAAGCAGTTCGAACTCGATACCTTTGGCGACGTAGGCCGGCAGCGCCTTGGCGTACAGGTCGGCCATCTCGTGGTGGGTCGCGCTCTCGGCGACGCCCAGGAAGCCCAGGCCTTCGGCACGCAGGGTGTCCATCAGCAGGCGGGCGGTCACGAACGAGTAGTTCGGCTCGCGCTCGACCAGGGTACGGGCGGTCATCACCAGCGCGGTGTTGACGTCGTTCAGGGCCACGCCGTCGTACAGGTTCTTCAGGGTTTCGCGCTGGATCAGGTCGCCGTCGACTTCAGCCAGACCTTCGCAGGCTTCGGTGACGATGGTGTTCAGGCGGCCCATGTCCAGCGGCGCGAGGCTGCCGTCGGCGCGGGTGATGCGGATCGACGGGTGCGCTTGTACCGGTGCGTCGGCGGTGGTGCGGGTGGCGCGTTCCTTGGAACGGGCGTCGCGGTAGATCACGTAGTCGCGAGCCACTTTCTGCTCGCCGGCACGCATCAGGGCCAGTTCGACCTGGTCCTGGATTTCTTCGATGTGGATGGTGCCGCCCGAAGGCATGCGACGCTTGAAGGTCGCGGTGACCTGTTCGGTCAGGCGGGCAACGGTGTCGTGGATTCGCGACGAAGCGGCAGCGGTGCCGCCCTCAACTGCGAGAAACGCTTTGGTGATAGCGACGGTGATCTTGTCATCGGTGTAAGGAACGACAGTGCCATTACGCTTGATCACACGCAGTTGACCAGGCGCGGTGGCAGCCAGATCCGAATTCGAATCGGCGGCCTGCGGCAAGGTGCCCTGCGGGTTCTCGCGAGTTGTGTCGGTTTGCATGGGTGTCTCCACGTTCTCTATGTTTGTTTGGGCACCATCACGGTGCCCACCGTTCCGTCCTGAAGCACTACGACCGGCCAGCGCCGGGTAACGACTTCGGGACAGTTCAGGAAGTGGGCCTTGTGGGCGCCGCTTCCATGCCGAAGTCTTCGGTTCGCGCGATACGCGTGAAACCGCATTCCTTTCGGGGAGCAGTTTCGGACTGCAACACCCGTACCGTTTACGCCGTGATCGGCTGAAAAACGGTAGCCATCCGCAGGCGCGGTTTGGGCTTCTGAAAATACGTTTGGTTCAACCCGACAATGGCAATAAAAAGCCTTGAATTCACTGTCCGGTTTGTGTTTGGTTTTTGGCGCGAACCCCTACATGTAGGGTTTTTTTGAGCGCGGGCTACAAGATAATGCGTTTTGGGGGGCGATTGCAACGGACAGCCTGTGGATAACCCTGTGCGTAAATTGTGTGCGAAACAGGGAAAACCTTTGTAGGCCGTGAACCTGCTGAGCTAGACCGTTTGTCACTGTTTTTTCGCCGGGAAAAACGCTTCAGCGGATTTTTAAGGGCGCGAACCCTATCACAAAAAACGGCCTTGTCCGAACGCATTTACCGACTTGTGTTCTCGCTGTACGCCGTTTATACAATCGGCCCTGACGCACGCATTCTTATCCTCCTTAAAGATGACAAAAAGACGGGAGGATCCTTCCTTTATTCGCAGCATCGGCAAGCAGAGGTCACCCGTGGAGCAAGAAGCCTGGCAGGTATTGATAGTCGAGGACGACCAGCGTCTGGCCGAACTGACCCGCGAATACCTGCAAGCCAACGGATTGCGTGTGGAGATCGAAGGCAACGGGGCGCTGGCGGCGGCGCGGATCATCAAGGACCAGCCGGATCTGGTGATCCTCGACCTGATGCTCCCCGGTGAAGACGGCCTGAGCATCTGCCGCAAGGTGCGCGACCAGTACGACGGGCCGATCCTCATGCTGACCGCGCGCACCGACGACGCCGACCAGATCCTCGGCCTCGACATCGGTGCCGATGATTACGTGTGCAAACCGGTGCGCCCGCGTCTGTTGCTGGCGCGCATCCAGGCGCTGTTGCGACGCAGTGACGCACCGGAGCCGGCGGCGGGCAGGCCACGTCGTCTGCAATTCGGCCCGCTGGTGGTGGACAACGCCTTGCGCGAAGCCTGGCTGAGCGACAGCGGCATCGAGTTGACCAGCGCCGAATTCGATCTGCTGTGGCTGCTGGTGTCCAACGCCGGACGGATCCTGTCGCGGGAAGAAATCTTCACCGCGTTGCGCGGCATCGGCTACGACGGCCAGGACCGTTCGATCGATGTGCGCATCTCGCGCATCCGCCCGAAGATCGGCGATGACCCCGATCACCCGCGCCTGATCAAGACCGTGCGCAGTAAAGGTTATCTGTTCGTGCCTGAAGCTTGCGTAGAACTGCCGCTGTGAATTCGATCTTCCTGCGCATCTATGGCGGCATGTGCGCGGCGCTGATCCTGGTGGCGGTTCTCGGCGTGCTGGCGCTGCACCTGCTCAACCAGGTGCGCAGCGAGCAATACCGCGAACGTCTGGCCCACGGCACGTTTTCGTTGATGGCCGACAACCTGCAACCGATGAACGAGACCGAGCGTCACCGCGCCTTGCTGGTGTGGGAGCGGTTGCTGGGGATTCCGCTGACGTTGCAGACGTTCACCCAGACCGATCTCGATCTGACCCAGCGTACCCGCGTGCAGCGCGGCCAGGCCCTGGTGGAGCAGACCGGGCCGCACGCGGCAAAGGTCTACCGCCTGGTCAGCGACAAGGAGCAGTTGGTGCTGGTCGGCGAGGTGCAACAGATCAGCGAGCAACTGGCCCGGGCGACCATCTACCTGCTGGCCGATGAACTGGTGCGGGTGCCGGTGGGCGAGCAGCCCAAACGCCTCGCGCAACTAAAGGAAGAGAAAGGCTTCGGCTTCGACCTGCGACTGGTCACCGTGGACGAGGCCGACATGGATGAAGACCAGAGTCGTCGCGTCTCGGAAGGCGATACGGTGATGGCGCTGGGCAAGGGCGGCGATTCGATCCGGGTGTTTGCCGGAATGGTCGGCACGCCGTGGGTGCTGGAAATCGGTCCGCTCTATCAAATGAATCCGTACCCGCCGCAATGGCTGGTGCTGATCGCCGCATTGGGTCTGACCCTGATCGGCCTCATCGTCTATTTATTGGTGCGTCAGCTCGAACGGCGTTTGCGCGGTCTCGAAGCAGCGGCCACGCGCATCGCCAAGGGCAGCCTGGAAACCCGTGTTCCGGCACGCGGTGCCGACTCGGTGGGCAAACTGGCGGCGGCGTTCAACGGCATGGCCGAGCACCTGCAACAGTTGCTGGCGATCCAGCGTGAGCTGGTACGTGCGGTGTCCCATGAGTTGCGCACGCCGGTGGCGCGGCTGCGATTCGGTCTGGAAATGATCGGCTCGGCCACCACCCCGCAAGCACTGGAAAAGTACCGCGAGGGCATGGACCACGACATCGAGGACCTCGATAAATTGGTGGACGAAATGCTCACCTATGCGCGGCTGGAGCAGGGCTCGCCGGCGCTGACCTTCCAGCGCATCGACCTCGATGCACTGGTCAATCAGGTGATCGAAGAACTGGCGCCACTGCGCGCCGACGTCACGGTGCAACGCGGCTTGTGCCTGTCGGCGGCTGATTGCGACGATGCCTGGGTCGAGGCCGAGCCGCGATATCTGCATCGCGCCTTGCAGAATCTGGTGGGCAACGCCATGCGCCATGCGCGCTCGAAGGTCACGGTCAGTTATCAGGTCGGGCAGATGCGTTGCCGGGTGGATGTCGAGGACGACGGCCCGGGTGTGCCGGAGAGTGCCTGGGAGAAAATCTTCACGCCCTTTCTACGGCTGGACGACAGCCGTACCCGGGCGTCCGGTGGGCACGGCCTGGGCTTGTCGATTGTGCGGCGGATCATCCACTGGCATGACGGCCGGGCGCTGATCGGCAAGAGCAAGAGTCTGGGCGGGGCGTGTTTCAGTCTGAGCTGGCCGCGGAATCAGGAGCGGCGCTGAAAGCGTTCAAGCCTGGATGCTGACCAGGCTCAACAACTGCCCGTCGTGCACCCCGAACTGTGCATCCAGTTCGGTCCCGTTGCGCCATTCGCTGGACAGGTCCGTCAGCAGGCGCAGTCTTACATGACCTTGCTCGGTCCACTCGAGCACTTCGGCGTGCTCGAAATAGAAACGCTTCTGGACGATCGGGTACAGCGCCTTGAACAGGCTTTCTTTCACCGAAAACGTCAGTGTCACCCACAACGCCAATTGATCGCGGGAACCAGCCGCCATGCGCTTCAACTCCGCTGGCGTCAGAATCTCCCCGGCCAGCCGTTCGGCCCGTTCGGCGTTGAGCAGGTTTTCCATATCCATGCCCAGCCCACGCCAGTGTCGTTTGTTGGCGACAATCGCGGCTGCCCGGCCGGTGCTGTGGGTGATCGAGCCACAAATATGTGCCGGCCACACCGGTGCGCGATCTTCGCCAATGGCCGGAACACTGCTTGAGCCTTCCAGCTGCTCTAACGCAGCCCGGGCGCAGACCCGCCCGGCGAGAAACTCCGCCTGACGCTTGGCCACCGAACGCTGGATGCTCGGCGGTGGCTCGATGGCGCTGCGGCGGAAGTCATTGCCAAGCAGTTGCGACGGATCGAAGTGGGTGCTCAGCAGCACGGTGTCCGGCAGCACGGTCGGCAATGGCCAGTGGGCATCGAGCGGGGTACAGCAGGCGGGGAGGAGAGGGCTGGAATTCATGGCGGGCATTTTGCCGGGTTGCTTTGTGGCTGGATAGTGCGCAGGTGTGGAACGTTCCCGCGCAGGGCGCGGGAACGAGTGGGTTCAGCCAAAGATTTTCTTGAAGAAGGTCTGCATGTCCGCCCAGGATTTTTCATCCGCAGCCTTGTTGTAGCCGATGTCCGGGCCACCGTGATCGCCGTGGCTCAGGCGATCCGCATCGGGGTTGGTGAAACCGTGCTTGGCGCCGTCGAGGTTGACGAACTTGTAGTCGGCGCCGGCCTTGTCCATTTCAGACTTAAACGCCGTGACGTTGTCGGCGGTGACCATGCTGTCCAGCGCGCCGTGCTCGACGAGGATTTTCGCCTTGACGCTGCCGGGCGTCGCCGGGGTCTTGGTGGCGAGTGCGCCGTGGAAGCTCACCACGCCAGCCAGTGGTACGCCTTGGCGAGCGGCATTCAACACCACACCGCCGCCAAAGCAATAACCGATGGCGGCCAGTTTGCCGGTGTCGGTTTGTGGCTGTTTTTTCAGCAGGTCGAGGCCGGCCTCGAAGCGTTTGCTGGCGGCATCGGCGTTCTGCGTGGCCGCCTGCATGAACGCCATCGCATCTTTCGGGTGTTCGGTGTTCTTGCCGTCACCGTACATGTCGATGGCCAAAGCGCTGTAGCCAAGCCCGGCGAGATCCCGGGCGCGGCGCTTGGCGTAGTCGTTCAGCCCCCACCATTCATGGACCACCACCACACCGGGGCGAGTTCCCTTGATCGCGTCGTCATAGGCGTAATAACCGATCAGTTTCGTGCCGTCGGCGCTCTGGTAAGGTATTTCCTCGGTTTTGATCGCAGCCGCGCTGAGGCTGCTGAAGGCGAGCAGGGTGAGGGCAAGGAACAGGCGCATGATCGGGTCTCCTGACAATAAAAGGTCAAGACAGCCTAGTTCATTTGATTGCGCCCGGGTTCAGGGTGCGTTCAGGGCAGGTACAGGCCGGGTTCAGTAATCTTGAACCACGTCCGAGGGATGTAATGAACAGGACCCTCAAAAGCGGCAGTACACCGTTGTCGCAGGTATGCTGTTGGAGATGCTGATTGGCCCGGGAGAGTGTCATGAAACTGTTGGTCGTCGAAGATGAAGCGCTGTTGCGCCATCACCTGCAAACCCGCCTGACGGAAAGCGGTCACGTGGTCGAGTCCGTGGCCAATGCCGAAGAGGCGCTGTACCAGACCGGGCAATTCAATTTTGACCTGGCGGTGATCGACCTCGGCCTGCCGGGCATGGGCGGGCTCGATCTGATCCGCCAGCTGCGCCAGGACGGCAAGAGCTTTCCGATCCTGATCCTCACCGCCCGTGGCAACTGGCAGGACAAGGTCGAAGGCCTGGCCGCCGGCGCCGACGATTATCTGGTCAAGCCGTTCCAGTTCGAAGAGCTGGAAGCACGGCTCAATGCGCTGCTGCGTCGCTCCAGCGGCTTCACCCAGTCGTCCATCGTTGCCGGGCCGCTGCTGCTTGACCTCAATCGCAAGCAGGCGACCCTCGATGAACAGCCGCTGGCGCTGACCGCCTACGAATACCGGATTCTCGAGTACCTGATGCGTCACCACCAGCAAGTGGTGCCCAAGGATCGCCTGATGGAACAGCTGTACCCGGACGACGACGAGCGTGATCCGAACGTGATCGAAGTGCTGGTCGGACGTCTGCGGCGCAAGCTCGAAGGCCCGGCCGGGTTCAAGCCGATCGACACGGTGCGCGGGCTCGGCTACCTGTTCAATGAGCGCTGCACTTGATCCGTTCGCTTCGTGTTCGCTTGATGTTGGCCGCCACGACGCTGGCGGTGTTCTTTATGCTCGCCTTGCTTCCGGCGATGCAAGGGGCGTTCAGCCTGGCGCTGCAGGATTCCATCGAGCAGCGCCTGGCCTCGGATGTCACCACACTGATTTCTGCTGCACGGATTGAAAACGGTCGGCTGGTGATGCCGATGCAGTTGCCGGACGAGCGTTTCAACCTCGCCGACTTCCGTTTGCTCGGCTACATCTACGACCGCGAAGGTCATCTGGTCTGGCGCTCGAAAGCGACCCAGGAAGAACAGATCAACTACAAACCGCGTTACGACGGAATGGGCAGCGAGTTTGCGCGGATTCGCGAAGCCAGCGGTCAGGAGTTCTTCGTCTACGACGTCGAAGTCAAACTGCTCGGCGGCAAGAACGCGGCGTTCAGCATCGTCGCGCTGCAACCGGTGCGTGAATACGAAACCACCCTCGAAGGCCTGCGGGAAAACCTCTACCTCGGCTTCGGCGCTGCGTTGCTGGTCTTGCTTTCGTTGCTGTGGATCGGCCTGACCTGGGGCCTGAAAGCCTTGCGCAGGCTCAGTCAGGAACTGGACGAAATCGAAAGCGGCACCCGCGAAAGTCTCACCGAACAGCACCCCCGTGAACTGTTGCGCCTGACCGGCTCGCTCAACCGCTTGTTGCACAGCGAGCGCCAGCAGCGCAGCCGTTACCGCGACTCCCTCGACGATCTGGCCCACAGCCTGAAAACGCCGCTCGCGGTCTTGCAAGGCGTCAGCGAAGACATGGCCCAGCGCCCTGAAGATCGCGATCAGGCCTGGGTGCTGCAAACCCAGATCGAACGCATGAGCCAGCAGATCAGCTATCAACTGCAGCGCGCCAGCCTGCGCAAAAGCGGCCTGGTGCGCCATCAGGTGCGCCTGCGCCCGGTGCTCAAAAGCCTGTGCGACACCCTGGACAAGGTCTACCGCGACAAGCGCGTGCGCGTAGCATTCGACCTGCCGGAACATTGCTACCTGCCAATCGAGCAGGGCGCCTTGCTGGAAATGCTGGGCAACCTGCTGGAAAACGCCTATCGCCTGTGCCTGGGCGAAGTGCGCATCAGCGTGCGTGAAACCCTGGCCGGGATCGAGTTGTGCATCGAAGACGACGGTCCCGGCGTCCCGCAACATCAGCGGGCGCGGATTCTTGAGCGTGGCGAACGACTGGATCGCCAGCACCCGGGGCAGGGGATCGGTCTGGCGGTGGTCAAGGACATCATCGAGAGCTACAACGCCAAATTGACCCTGGGCGATTCGCCGATGGGCGGGGCGGTGTTCAGGATTCATTTTCCGGCGGTGTGATCGCCTACTGTTCCTGCGCCCGATACGCCCCCGGCGTCAGCCCCGTCCACTTCTTGAACGCTCGATGAAACGCCGACGGCTCGGAGAACCCGAGCTGTTCGGCGATCTGTTGCAACGACAGATCGGCCCGCCCCAGGTGGTAGATCGCAATGTCCCGGCGCAACTGATCCTTCAACTCCTGAAAACTGGTGCCTTCCTCGCGCAAATGCCGGCGCAGGGTTTGCGGGCTGATGTGCAGATGCGCCGCCACGGCTTCCAGGTCCGGCCAGCGTGCACTGTCATGGCTGAGCAGGCGGCGCAATCGGCTGCTGAGGCTGTTGCCGTCGTCCGGGCGAGACAGCAGGTCGGCGGGGGAGCGTTCGAGGAAATGCTTGAGCGTACGTTCGTCCTGCAACAGCGGCATGTGCAGATAGCGACTGTGAAACACCAGACTGCTTTGCGGCGCCGAAAACGCCAGCGGGCACGAGAACAGCAAATCGTACTCCGCCCCGTGCGCCGGTTTCGGGTAGCTGAATGTTGCCTGTTCCAGGCGAATCCGCTGGCCGATCAGCCAGCTGCCGAGGCGGTGCCAGATCACCAGCAGGCTCTCGGAGAGAAAGTGATCCGGGTCCCACAATTGCGAATCGTCGAGGCTCAGACGCACCCATTCGTCTTCATGGGTCAGGCTCAGGCGCGGGGCCTCGGGGAATAGGCTATAAAACAATAAGCCGCGTTGCAGAGCCTTTTCCAGGCTGCGGCAATGGATGATGGCGTGGCACATCATGGCGAAACTGCCGGTCTTGCTGGGCGCGTTGCCGAAACCCAGGCATTCGTCGTCCAGGGCCAGCCACAGGTTCTGGATCAGTTGGGTG
This sequence comes from Pseudomonas sp. MWU12-2029, assembly GCF_023242425.1. Taxonomy (NCBI): domain Bacteria; kingdom Pseudomonadati; phylum Pseudomonadota; class Gammaproteobacteria; order Pseudomonadales; family Pseudomonadaceae; genus Pseudomonas; species Pseudomonas sp. MWU12-2029. Next base: position 12,583 of record NZ_JALJDY010000007.1, read on the forward strand.
AACAGTTCCGGGGCGATCCGCGCACGGGGCTCGTCGAGCAGTTCGGAACTGATGCCCAGTTGCAGCAGCAGGCCCGAATAATCGAATCCGCGACGGCGTGCGCCGACGAGGGCGGCACGGGCGAAGTGACTGGCGATGGTGCGTTCGCGCATAAGCGGCAAATCCTTCCTCTGGCGACCGATGGTAGCCGGCGGCTCTGATCGGCAACAAGGCGGATTTCCGCCAAATTGTAGGACGAGAGCGGGTGCGTTGGCGGAAATCCGCCACACTTGAGTAACCAGATGGTGACACAGAAAAACCTGCATCCCCTGATATCAAAAGGCTTGCAGCGATTTGCACCAAAGTGGCACGACGTTTGCGATAAGAGCGACAGAAGCGTGCGCCGAGCCGGTCCGGAAAGCGTCGTTCGACACAACAAATCCCTCCAGTGCAGGAGGGTTCGCAATTCAAGTGTCGCGTTCAACAGATGGATGTTGCCACGCGGGACTCTTGAGGAACTTTGCAATGACGACTCGTCAGCCACTGTACAAATCCCTGTATTTCCAGGTGATCGTCGCAATCTGTATCGGTATTGCGCTCGGCCACTACTACCCGCAGTTCGGCGTGGCCGTTAAGCCACTGGGTGACGGGTTCATCAAACTGATCAAAATGATCATCGCCCCGATCATCTTCTGCACCGTGGTCAGCGGCATCGCCGGCATGCAGAGCATGAAGTCGGTCGGCAAGACCGGCGGTTACGCACTCCTGTACTTCGAAATCGTTTCGACCATCGCCCTGCTGGTCGGCCTGATCGTGGTCAACATCGTGCAGCCGGGCAACGGCATGCACATCGACGTCGCCACCCTCGACGCCTCGAAAGTCGCCACCTACGTGCAACAAGGCGCTGACCAGAGCGTTGTCGGCTTCCTGCTCAACGTGATCCCGACCACCATCGTCGGCGCGTTCGCCACCGGTGACATCCTGCAAGTGCTGATGTTCTCGGTGATCTTCGGTTTCGCCCTGCACCGCCTGGGTGCCTACGGCAAGCCGATCCTGGACTTCATCGATCGTTTCGCCCACGTGATGTTCAACATCATCAACATGATCATGAAGCTTGCGCCGATCGGTGCCTTCGGTGCGATGGCCTTCACCATCGGTGCCTACGGTGTCGGCTCGCTGGTGCAGCTGGGTCAACTGATGGCTTGCTTCTACATCACTTGCCTGGCGTTCATCCTGATCGTGCTGGGTGCCATCGCCCGCATGCACGGCTTCAGCGTGCTGAAGATGATCCGCTACATCCGTGAAGAACTGCTGATCGTACTCGGCACTTCCTCGTCGGAATCGGTACTGCCACGCATGCTGATCAAGATGGAGCGTCTGGGCGCGAAGAAATCGGTAGTGGGTCTGGTGATCCCGACCGGTTACTCGTTCAACCTCGACGGTACCGCGATCTACCTGACCATGGCGGCCGTGTTCATCGCTCAGGCGACCGACACCCACATGGACATCACTCACCAGATCACCCTGCTGGTGGTGTTGCTGCTGTCCTCCAAAGGCGCCGCCGGTGTGACCGGTTCGGGCTTCATCGTGCTGGCCGCCACCCTGTCGGCGGTAGGTCACCTGCCGGTGGCCGGTCTGGCACTGATCCTGGGTATCGACCGCTTCATGTCCGAAGCCCGCGCCCTGACCAACCTGGTCGGCAACGCCGTTGCGACCATCGTTGTGGCCAAGTGGGTCAAGGAACTGGACACCGACGTACTGGACGCCGAGCTGGCCTCGGGCGGTCGCGGTATCGTCGACCAGCGTCACGAAGACGACCTGGGTGTGGCCGAAGGCCCGACCCCGAGCAATGTGAAGTAAGCATCGCTTGAATGGAAAAACCCGCTTCGGCGGGTTTTTTCATGTCTGCGATTTAAGTGCACGATTTGAGCACAACGGTCAGCGTAACTGACGCATCCGGTAATTGCCCCATCGTTCATGGCTGCCTAGGCTGCATGCATCGTTGATGGAGATCGCCCATGTCTGCACCGCTGGCCTCACTGAAGATTCTGGATTTCTCGACCCTGCTGCCGGGACCGTTCGCCTCGCTGCTGCTGGCGGACATGGGCGCCGAGGTGCTGCGCATCGAATCGCCGACCCGCCTCGATCTGCTGCGGGTGTTGCCGCCTCACGATCAAGGCGTCTCGGCCAGCCACGCTTATCTGAACCGCAACAAGCGCAGCCTGGCGCTGGATCTCAAGCAGCCCGAGGCGCTGGAGCTGGTGAAGCAGTTGCTGGCGGATTACGACATCGTGCTGGAGCAGTTCCGCCCCGGCGTGATGGAGCGGCTGGGGCTGGGCTACGAGGCGCTGAAGGCGATTAATCCGAAGCTGATTTATGTGTCGATCACCGGTTACGGCCAGACCGGGCCGTACAAGGATCGCGCCGGCCACGACATCAACTATCTGGCGCTGGCCGGGCTCTCCAGTTACACCGGGCGAGCCGACAGCGGGCCGTTGCCGCTGGGCATGCAGGTGGCGGATATCGCGGGTGGCTCGCTGCACGGGGTGATCGGCCTGCTGGCTGCGGTGATATCTCGCCAACAGACGGGGCAGGGCACACACCTGGACGTGAGCATGACCGACTGCGCCTTCAGCCTGAATGCCATGGCCGGTGCCGGGTATCTGGCCTGCGGCGAGGAGCCGGGCTGGGAGGATCAGATGCTCAATGGCGGCAGCTTCTACGACTGTTACCGCTCCCGCGACGGGCGCTGGATGTCGGTGGGCAGTCTGGAGCCGGCGTTCATGCAGCAACTGTGTGCGGCGCTGGGGCGGCCGGAACTGGCGGCGCAGGGCTTGTCACCCAAGCCTGAGCAGCAACGCGCACTCAAGGATGCCTTGAAGGTCGAGTTCGAGAAGCATGACTTTGCCGAACTGTGCGAGCTGTTCGCCGGGATTGATGCCTGTGTCGAACCGGTATTGAATCTGGGCGAGGCGGTGCAGCATCCGCAGTTGCAGGTGCGGGAGCTGGTGACGCAGGTGCCCCGTGGGGATGGCTCGACGCAGGCGCAGATCGCTTGCCCGCTGAAGTTCTCCGAAGCCTTGCCGGCGCCGCGACATGTCGGCGCGGCGCTGGGGCAGCATACGGATCAGGTGTTGGGGGAGTTGGGCTTGAGTGTTGAGCGCATTGCCGAATTGCGGCGAGCCAAGGTGATCGCCTGACTCACTCGACCCGCATCTCGCCACTGAACACCAATGTGTTCCGGCATCGGCGGCACAAATACCGCCGGCCTTGCCTGACCAGACTATGGCGCTGCGCCGAAAACGGAAAATCACTGTCGGCACACGGGCATTTGTAGATATAGCGGGTCACGCTGCGGCGTTTGACTTCGTAGGTGTGGCAGCGGTCCGGCGGCAGCTCGTAGACGCCGCGCATGATCAGTTGCCACTCCTCGCCATGGGGCTGGATGCGGTCGCCGAACAGTTGATGGGCGATCAGGTGCGCGACTTCGTGGGCCACGGTCTGCTTGAGGAAATGCTCGGTGTTCTCCCGGTACAGCTGCGGGTTGAAGCGCAGCAGGTTCTCGTGCAGATGTGCGACCCCGGCTTTTTGCCCGCGCAGCTTGAGGCTCACCACGGGGCGTTTGAAAGGACGTTTGAAAAAGGATTCAGCGAGTTGGAAACAGTCTTCGACGCGGGTATTGAGTTGCTCGGGCATGCTTGATGGATCTCCAGAGAGTCGGAGTATGCCGCAACCGTCCGGCCTTGCGTATCGCCGAACTGCCGAATGGTCGTGGCGCTTTTCCCTGGCATGAGAAGGCCGCCTTGCGGCGGCCTGTGTTGGCGGATCTTGTTCTTCTCGGCGGTGCAGCCAGTTGATTGGTGGCTCTCTAATTTGTGTAGACAGGCCCCACGCCCAGTCCCCAGACAATCACGGTAAACGCCATGATAGCCACCAGCACCACCAGACCTACCGCCAGTACCGAGCTGGAAAACAGAAAACCCTCGTCAGACGGAATGTTCATGAAGGTCGGCAACCCCACATACAGCAGGTACACCGTGTAGCAGATGGCCGCCGTACCGACGATCATCCCCAGCCACATATGCGGATAGAGCGCCGCCAGGCCGCCGACGAACAGCGGCGTTGCGGTGTAGGTGGCAAACGCGACGCAACGGGCCAGGCTCGGGTTGGCGTCATAGGTGCGGGCCATCCAGTGCACGAAGGCACCCATGACCGCGACTCCGCCGAGCATCGCCAGGTACGACATGATGGTCATCCACAACGCGCTTTCGACGGTGAGCATCACCGGGGCGCGGCTGCCGATGACCCAGCCGACCTGAGTCGTGCCGATAAACGCCGAAATAGCGGGGATCGCCGCCAGAATCAACGTGTGCGTCAGGTACATGTGGCTGATGCTTTCCTCTTGGTCGCCACGGATTTCCTTCCATTCCTGATCGGGGTGGGTAAAAAGTCCCACTACGTGATGGATCATGCCAGTCACTCCTCTCGTTATTGCCATCGCCCCCCAGCGGAGCGCCTACGGGCCAATGTGGCCGAGCAAATACAGGTCTTCAGATTGCGTGCGACCTTATGTCGCAGTATAGGAAGGTCTTAACCGCACAGGTATTGGGGTCTTAGAGCAAATCGCGCTGTAAACCGGCGGGGTAATCGCGTCGGGGTCTGTGCGAGCGGGCATTCGAGGGGGCGACAACCTGTGGCCACAACCCCGGTGTTTTTGCGTAAAATGCCCGCCTTTCGTCACACCTCACGGATTTCGCGTCATGGGCACTCTTACGGTCAACCAGAACAAACTGCAAAAGCGCCTGCGCCGCCTGGCCGGCGAAGCAGTCACCGACTTCAACATGATCGAAGACGGCGACAAGGTCATGGTCTGCCTGTCCGGAGGCAAGGACAGCTACACCATGCTCGACGTGCTGATGCACCTGCAGAAGGTTGCACCGATCAAGTTCGAGATCGTCGCCGTGAACATGGACCAGAAGCAGCCGGGCTTCCCCGAGCACGTGCTGCCGGCCTACCTGAAAGAGCTGGGCATCGAGTACCACATCGTCGAGAAAGACACGTACTCGGTGGTCAAGGAGCTGATTCCTGAAGGCAAGACCACCTGTTCGCTGTGCTCGCGCCTTCGTCGCGGCACGCTGTACACCTTCGCCGACGAAATCGGTGCGACCAAAATGGCCCTCGGTCATCACCGCGATGACATCGTCGAGACGTTCTTCCTCAACATGTTCTTCAACGGCTCCCTCAAGGCGATGCCGCCGAAGCTGCGCGCCGACGACGGCCGCAATGTGGTGATCCGTCCGCTGGCCTACTGCAACGAGAAAGACATCCAGGCCTACTCGGACTTCAAGCAATTCCCGATCATCCCGTGCAACCTCTGCGGCTCCCAGGAAAACCTGCAGCGTCAGGTGGTCAAGGAAATGCTGGTGGACTGGGAGCGCAAGACCCCGGGGCGTACCGAGAGCATTTTCCGCAGCCTGCAGAACGTGATCCCGTCGCAACTGGCCGACCGTAACCTGTTCGATTTCACCAGCCTGAAGATTGATGAAACCGCCGCTTCGCGATTCGTTAACGTGGTGAACCTGTAAGCGATCCGATCGCTTGAAAAAAAAACGGCGCTCGCGGGCGCCGTTTTCAATTCGTTTTTTAGGAGAGGGCATGCGCGACTACAAGTGGCTGCACGAATACTGTCTGAACCGCTTCGGTTCGGCGGCTGAACTGGAAGCCCATCTGCCCGTTCCCAAGACCCCGGCGCAATTGCGCCAGATCAGCGACGACCGTTATCTCTCGACCATGGCCCTGCGGGTGTTTCGTGCCGGGCTCAAACACAGCCTGGTGGACGCCAAGTGGCCGGCCTTCGAAGAAGTGTTCTTCAAGTTCGACCCGGAAAAAGTGGTGCTGATGAGCGCCGAGCACCTTGAGCGGTTGATGCAGGACGCGCGGATCATCCGTCACCTGGGCAAACTGAAAAGCGTGCCGCGCAATGCGCAGTTCATTCTGGATGTCGAGAAAGAGAAGGGCAGTTTCGGCGCGTTGCTGGCCGACTGGCCGGTGACCGATATCGTCGGCCTGTGGACCTACCTGAAAAAGCACGGCCATCAATTGGGCGGCCTGTCGGCGCCACGCTTCCTGCGCATGGTCGGCAAGGACACGTTCGTGCCGAGCTACGATGTGGTCGCGGCGTTGAATGCACAGAAGATCGTCGACAAGGCGCCGAGCAGTCTGCGGGATCTGGCCACGGTGCAGAACGCGTTCAACCAGTGGCATGAAGAGAGTGGCGGGCGGCCGATGAGCCAGATTTCGATGATGCTGGCTTACACCGTTAACCATTGAGACCGAGTGATCGTTCCCGCGCAAAACGTGGGAACGATCTCGGGACAGCTGTCAGGCGACGGAGACTTCGCCTTCGCCGGCCAGCTTGCGGTTCAACTGATACCGCCAGCGCACATACAGCAGCGCCGAGCAGAACACCGCCAGACTGGCGATCATCTCCAGCACGCCGAACAGCTGGCGGCTCGGGTCATACGCCGCCAGTGCGCCCTTGATGAAATACAGGTTCACCACAAAGCACATCCATGAATGCGCCCGTGCGCTGCCCATGATCATGCCCGGTGCCAGCACCAGCCAAGGGATCAGCTCGATCAGCAGAATCACCCACGGCCGTGCGCCATGCAGGTCGGCGAACACCAGGTAATACGCGGCGAGCAGTCCGGCCAGGCCGAAAAAGCACAGCAGACTGATCACCCGCATTGCCCGCACCCGTGGCTCCAGCCATTCGACGGCAGGCAGGACTTTCGGCTTTCGGGCCATCTCAGTTCCCCAGCTTCTGGGCCGTTTTGGCCAGACGTGCGCCCAGTGCGCGGCACAGCGCCACTTCGTGCTGATCGAGACCGCTTTTGCCGTCAGCCCCGGCGTGATGGCTGGCGCCGTACGGCGTGCCGCCGCCCTGGGTTTCGAGCAGCGCCGATTCGCTGTAGGGCAGGCCGGTGATCAACATGCCATGGTGCAGCAGCGGCAGCATCATCGACAGCAGGGTGGTTTCCTGGCCGCCATGCAGGCTGGCGGTGGACGTGAACACGCCGGCCGGTTTGCCGACCAGCGCGCCGGTCAGCCACAGGTTGCTGGTGCCATCGAGGAAGTACTTGAGCGGCGCCGCCATGTTGCCGAAACGGGTCGGGCTGCCGAGGGCCAGGCCGGCGCAGTTCTTCAGGTCATCCAGCGTGGCGTACAGCGCGCCTTCATCCGGAATGTCCGGCGATACCGCTTCGCACTCGGTGGAGATCGCCGGCACGGTGCGCAGGCGCGCTTCGAGGCCGGCCTGCTCGACACCCCGGGCAATCTGCCGGGCCATCTCGTTGGTCGAACCGCTGCGGCTGTAATACAGAACCAGAATGTACGGCGCACTCACGGCAACAGCTCCAGGATCTGCTCCGGTGGGCGGCCGATGACGGCCTTGTCGCCGGCTTCGAGAATCGGTCGCTCCATCAGCTTCGGATGCGCCGCGATGGCTTCAATCAATTGTTTCTCGGTGAGACTGGCATCGGCCAGATTAAGGGTCTTGTATTCGTCTTCGCCGGTGCGCAGCAGTTGCCGGGCGCTGATCCCCAGCTTGTCGAGCAGGGCCTTGATTTGCGCGGCGTCCAGCGGCGTTTCGAGGTAGCGCACGACGTTTGGCGTCAGGCCACGGGCTTCGAGCAGTTCGAGCGCACCGCGGGATTTCGAGCAGCGCGGGTTGTGATAAAGCGTCAGATCGGTCATGGGCGGGTCGCTTCTTGCGTAGAGTGGCGGCTATTCTAACTGTGCAGCGCGCAATCCAGAACCTTGGGAGGCGATGGGTCGCAGGCGCATTCAATTTTTCACAAGGAACATGACATGACACGGCGACTGGCAGCGGCATTGACGATCATCGGGGCGTTGATGCTGGGGGGCTGCGGTAACGACTACGGCATCGATCAGAACGGGCAGAAAGTCGCGTCCGAGCGCCTGGACAAGCAATGGGTGGTACTCAATTACTGGGCCGAATGGTGCGGTCCGTGCCGCACGGAAATCCCGGAACTCAATCATCTGGCCGAAGAGCTCAAGGGCAAGAAGATCGGGGTGTTCGGGGTCAACTTCGACAATGTGCAGGGCGAAGAGCTGAAAGGTGCCAGCGAGAAGCTCGGCATCAAGTTCACCGTGCTGGCGCAGGATCCGGCGGATCTGTTCGAACTGCCGCGCAGCGAAGCCTTGCCGGTGACCTACATCATCGACAACAAGGGCAAGGTGCGGGAACAGTTGATGGGCGAGCAGACGGCGGCGGGGGTGATGGCGAAGCTTGAGGCGTTGAAGGCGAGCAATTGAGGATCGTTCCCACGCGATGCGCGGGAACGATCAGAAGGCTCAGCCTTCTTCCAGCCACCAACGCAATGGCTTGCCTTCGGCAGGCCAGAAGCGCATCTGCTCGATGGGCGAAACGTCCCAGCGCTCGACTTTCTCCAGGGCCTGCAGGAAACGCTGTTCCTGTTCCATCAGCGCTGGAGCGCAGAGTTTGCGGGTCTTGCCGATCTTGCCGAAGCTGAGCTGGTCGCCTTCCAGGGTGTAGGGCGCGAACCAGTGGTTGCAGCCACCATTGCCATAGGCCCGGCCATCATCGCCGAGGGTCACGGTCAGGTGGCTGTAATCCATCAGTGGCCGCTCGCCGATCCATTCCAGAATGTAGCTGCGGTTCTGTTGCAGTTGCACGGGCTCCGCGGCGCAGCCCATCAGGCCGGCGCCGACAGCGGCGGTCAGGGCCAGGTGTTTCATCATGCAGGCTCCTGGCATTTCGGGCACAGGTGCTTGTCACCGACGGCTTTCCAGCCCAGCTCGGCGATGCGCGCCGTGGCGGCCGGTTTCTCTGCCGGTTTGCCGAGCTTGGCGTCCACGGCGAATTCGAAGCTCAGCTCCTTGGCGCAGCTGTCGCAGTTGACTTGCCAGGTATGGATCGCCAGTTCGCCGAACACCGGGCCGGTGGTCATCGCGGTCCATTGACCTGGCGGGTTGATCAGATGGCGGACGGTGTCGACGGTCAGGCGCATGGACAAGTCCTTGCTGCCTTTGAGGGTCACGACCAGCACGTCACCGATACGGATCGAGCCACCGTTGCCGGTGACCTGATAACGGCCCGGTACCAGGGCGCGACATTCGGTGAGGGTGTGTTGCGGGTTCATCAGGGTGTAGCGGAAATCGTGTTCGACCATGGGTCCTCCAAATATGCGCGACATGCTAGCACGGGCTTGATTGCAGAATAACGCGCACGTGCGACCTTCGATCCGGTTCAAATCGACACCGCAGTCGTGGCAAACTGCCGCCTTCATCTCTAAGGAACGGAACATGGCGCTGATCGAATGTTATGAATGCAAGCGGAGCATCAGTCCCGAAGCGAAGACGTGCGTTCATTGCGGGGCTCCGATGGCGGGCGCGCAGGTACCGGCAAAGGCGAACTCCGTTGCATCAACGATTTCTTTTGGCAGTCTGCCCCGGAACAAGGCGGTTCCCGAAGCTTTCGTCGCAGCCCCCGCGCCTGCCCCGGAACCCAAAGTCATGCCCGCCGCTGCCGGACGCCGGCGCCGGCAACAGGCCGAGCGAGCGGCCGAACCTCGGTTGAATGCCGACGGCGTGCGTCCGGTCGAAGGCTGGTTGAAGATCATGGCGTTCCTGATGCCGATGATCTTTGTCTGGTTCCTGCTGCGCCGGGGGCATTCCTTCCAGCAGCGACTGATCGGCTTCGGCTGGCTCGGTCTGTTGATTCTGTGTGTGGCGATTTCTCCGACGCCGCCTCCTGCCTGACGCCTGATCGTTCAGCCCTCGACCTGGTTCTGCGGTGATCCCGCCGCCCAGGTCGCGATGTTATGCAGGGTGGTAGCGGCAATCGCGCCCAATGCTTCGCGGGTCAGGAACGCCTGATGCGCGGTAATGATCACGTTGGGGAAGGTCAGCAGCCGCGCCAGTACGTCGTCCTGTAACGGCAGGTCGGAGCGGTCTTCGAAAAACAGCTGCGCCTCTTCTTCGTAAACATCCAGCCCCAGATAACCCAGCTGACCGTCCTTCAGGGCGTCGATCAGCGCCGGCGTGTCCACCAGGCCACCGCGGCCGGTGTTGATCAGCATCGCGCCTGGCTGCATGTGCGCCAGCGAATCACGGTTGATCAGGTGCTTGCTTTGCTCGTTGAGCGGGCAGTGCAGGCTGATGATCTGCGATTGTTCCAGCAGTTGCGGCAGACTGAGATAGCGCGCGCCCAGGGCTTCGACGGCCGGGTTCGGATATGGGTCGAAGGCCAATAGCTCGCAGCCGAAACCGTGCATGATTTTCGCGAATGTGGCGCCGATCTGGCCGGTGCCGACAATGCCGACGGTCTTGCCCACCAGATCGAAACCGGTGAGGCCGTGCAGGCTGAAATCGCCTTCACGGGTGCGGTTGTAGGCCCGGTGCAGGCGGCGGTTGAGCGCAAGAATCAGTGCCACTGCATGTTCGGCCACCGCGTGGGGCGAGTAGGCCGGAACGCGCACGACCACCAGCCCCAGGCGTTTGGCGGCGTTCAGGTCGACATGGTTGTAACCCGCCGAGCGCAGGGCAATGAGTCGGGTTCCGCCGGCTGCCAGACGTTCCAGCACGGGAGCGCTGAGGTCGTCGTTGATGAAGGCGCAGACCACCTCGTGCCGGTCGGCCAGTGGCGCCGTGTCGAGACTCAGTCGGGCCGGTTGAAAGTGCAGTTCGATGCCGGCCGGGCAATCGACGGCAAGGAAACTGTCGCGGTCGTAGGTCTGGCTGCTGAAAACGATCGTGCGCATGCAATCCTCCTGAAGCATCGACGCGGGCGCGAATCACCCGCGACCACTTTAGCCGCGTCGGCGTTAACCCGCATTGCCGTGGATCAGGCGCTGATCTTCGCCTGCGCCGCCAGACGATTGATCGCCCGCTCCAGTTCATCCAGTGCGGTTGAGGCCTTGGGATCTTCCTGCTTGAGCAGGGTTTCGCTGCGCTGGCAGGCGGCACGCAATTGTGGAACGCCGCAATAGCGGGTGGCGCCGTGCAGGCGATGTACCCGTTCGAGCAGGCCGTTCTGATCCTGATTGTCGCGGGCCGTGCGAATGGCTTCACGGTCGGCCTCGAGCGAAGCCAGCAACATGGCCAGCATGTCCGCCGCCAGATCCGCCTTGCCGGCGGCCAGGCGCAAGCCTTCCTCGTGATCCAGTACCGGCAGGTCCTGATGCCCCACCAGGCTTTCACCGCCACGGTCCGGTGCCTGATTGCGCAGCGCAAGGCCGGTCCACTTCAGTACTACTTGCGCCAGTTGCCGCTCGCTGATCGGTTTGGTCAGGTAGTCGTCCATGCCGCTTTGCAGCAGTGCGCGTTTTTCGTTGGCCATGGCGTGGGCGGTGAGGGCGACGATCGGCAGCGGCGTGCAATGGCGCTCGCTTTCCCACTGGCGGATCGTCTCGGTGCTCTGGCGCCCGTCCATGCCCGGCATCTGCACGTCCATCAGCACCAGATCGAAGGCTTCGCTCTGCACAGCCTTGACCGCGGCGTAACCGCTTTCGACGGCGAGCACCTTGGCGCCCATGTCTTCGAGCAATGTCTGCACCAGCAGCAGGTTGGCCGGGTTGTCGTCGACACACAGCACTTTCGGCGCGCGGCTCGACAGCGGTTCGCCGGGTTCGCTGCGCGTCTGGCGCGGGTTGACCATGTCCGACAGTGCCCGGCGCAGCTTGCGGGTGCAGGCCGGTTTGGACTGGAGCTGGCTGTGCGGGTTGGGCACCGAGAGATGGAACAGTGTCAGTTCGGTGGTCGGGCACAGCACCAGTACCCGGCAGCCGAGGTGTTCGAGATCCCAGATGTGCTGGTTGAGGCGTTCCGGCGGCATGTCGTTGCTGGTGATGCCGAGCACCGCCAGATCGATGGCCTGATCGGTCTGATGGGCGCCGGTGACGCCATTGGTCAGGCTTTCCAGGGTATTGAACGGCGTGACGTCGAGTCCGCAGTCTTCCAGTTGATGCTGCAAGGCCTGACGCGCCAGTTCGTGGTTTTCCAGCACCGCCACCCGGCGCCCGAGCAATGGCGCGGCGGGCAGGTCTTCGGCATCGTCGCGGGTCTTGGGCAGGCTCAGGCTGATCCAGAATTCCGAGCCTTCGCCCGGGGTGCTGTCGACGCCGATCTCGCCGCCCATCTGTTCGATCAGACGCTTGGAAATCACCAGACCGAGACCGGTGCCGCCGGGCTGGCGCGACAGCGAGTTGTCAGCCTGGCTGAACGCCTGGAACAACGCGCGCACGTCCTGGTTCGACAGGCCGATGCCGGTGTCCTGAATACTGATGCGCAATTGCACGCTGTCTTCGTGTTCTTCTTCGAGCATGGCACGGGCGACGATGGTGCCCTCGCGGGTGAACTTGATCGCGTTGCTCACCAGGTTAGTGAGGATCTGCTTGAGCCGCAGCGGATCACCGACCAGCGACAGCGGCGTGTCGCGATAGACCAGGCTCACCAGTTCCAGCTGCTTGGCGTGGGCGGCAGGGGCGAGGATGGTCAGGGTGTCCTGCAACAGATCGCGCAGGTTGAACGGGATATGGTCGAGCACCAGTTTGCCGGCCTCGATCTTCGAGAAGTCGAGAATTTCGTTGATGATCCCCAGCAGGCTGTCGGCGGATTTTTCGATGGTGCCCAGATAGTCGAGCTGGCGCGGGGTCAGCTCGCTTTTCTGCAACAGGTGGGTGAAACCGAGAATGCCGTTGAGCGGCGTGCGGATTTCGTGGCTCATGTTGGCGAGGAACTCGGACTTGATCCGGCTCGCTTCCAGGGCTTCTTTGCGGGCCAGGTCCAGCTCGATGTTCTGGATCTCGATGGTCTCCAGGTTCTGGCGCACGTCTTCGGTGGCCTGATCGACGCTGTGCTGCAATTCTTCCCGGGCGTTCTGCAGGGTGCCGGCCATGCGGTTGATGCCGGATGCCAGTTCATCCAGCTCCTGACTGCCGAGGGGCGGCAAGCGGGTTTCCAGATGACCGTCCTTGAGTTGCGCGACTGCCTGTTTGATCTGGCTGATCGGGCGATTGATCGTGCGGCCCATGCGCAGCGCCAGCAATGCGGCGCCGGCCAGTCCCGCCGCAATCAGCAGCAGGCTGGCGAACAGGCTGCGGTAACCGCGCAGCAACATGCCGTTGTGTGAGAGTTCCAGCTCGACCCAGCCGAGCAGGCGGTCGGACTCTTCAGGGATCAGTTCGCCGGCAAGGTTGCGATGCTTGCCGAAGACCGGCATCAGATAGCGGGTGGCGTCGTTGCCGCTGCGCCGCAGCAATTGTGTGCTGTCGCCGCTGGGGGCCTGGTTGAGCATGGTCGGGCCGGCGTGGGCCAGCGGCGAGCGGTCGGGCGCGAGGAAGGTCACCGCGCGCACGTCCGGCTGTTCAAGGGACTGGGTGGCGATGCGCTCAAGCAGTTCGGCATCGCCGTGGCCCATGGCCGGCGCCACCAGCGGAGCGAGTTGCTCGGCGATCATTTCGCCGCGCTGCATCAATTGGGCCTGCAGGTCGGACTGCTGCGTCCAGGTGAAATAGCCGCCCAGCACCAGCGCCATCAGGCTGGTCGGCAACAGGGTCAGCAGCAACACGCGACCTTTGATTCCCAGTTTCTTGAGCACGCCTATCTCCTGCATCCCGCTGATCATTGACTCTTGCGTGCTTCCGGCACGCGGCATGGGCGCAGTGTAGCGATTTGCTTGCGGGCATTCCCGGGAAAAATCATGTCGTGATCGGTCGTTTCGATGCCGGTCATTTGTCCGGCAGGTCAACCTTGGGTTGCCGGGCGGCGGGCAATCTTGAATAATCGCCCAACTGAGAATTATTTGCAGATAGTCATGACTCCTGTCTCTGTTGGCCAGCCACGCATTCTTTCCATCGAGGACGATCCCGTACTCGGTGCCTATGTTCACGAGCAACTGGGGCGCAGCGGCTTCCAGGTCACCTGGTGCCAGAGCGGCAGCGAAGGCCTGAGCATCGCCCGGCGCCAGCCGTTCGATGTGGTGTTGATGGACATTCTGCTGCCGGGGCTCGACGGCCTGAATGTGCTGACGCAACTGCGTCAGAGTCATTCCACGCCGGTGCTGCTGATGTCCGCGCTGGGGGCCGAAGCCGATCGCATCAGCGGTTTCCGTCTGGGGGCCGACGACTATCTGCCCAAGCCGTTCAGCATGGCCGAGCTGCATGTGCGGATCGAAGCGATCCTGCGGCGGGTCGCCCTCGATCGGCGACCGGCAATCAGCGCTGAGCCCGTAGCGGCGGGCGGTCTGCACTTCGACGATGAGCAGTGCGAGGTGTCCTACCTCAATCAGCCCGCCGGCCTGACCCGCAGTGAATATCGCTTGCTCGAAACCCTCAATCGCAATGATGACGAGGTGCTGAGCAAGGCCTTCCTTTATCAGCACGTGCTCCAGCGCGGCTACGCAGCCCACGACCGCAGCCTCGACATGCACATCAGCCAGATCCGCCGCAAACTCAAATCGATTGGCTACACCGAGCGGGAAGTGCGCACAGTGTGGGGCAAGGGCTATGTTCTGAGCGCCGTCGATGAAGGTGTCTGACCTGCCGGGCCGGCATTCGCTGTTCTGGAAACTGGCGTGTCTGCTGGTGGCGTTCTGTCTGCTGATGATCTGGTTGAGCTGGTCCTGGGGCCGCTATATGGAGGAGCGCAACCAGTTCCTCTCCGACGAGGCGCGCGGCACATTGGCGCGTTATGCCGCCGAAGCCGAGGAGGCGTGGCAGCGCGATCAGCGTGTTGGCATTGACCGCTGGTTGCAAAGCATGGAATTGCGCGAGGCCGGTTGGGTTGGCGTGATCGGCGGCAACCTGCAGTCGCTGAGCAGTGATCCGCTGAACGCACAGGAAATCCAGCACCTGACCTTTCTGCGCGGTCTCGACTGGCCGATTCACAAGAAAGGTCGGCCGTGGCTGCGCGTGCCATTCCCCACAGAACCGGCCGCCGGCAGCCTGGTCATCGAACTGCCTGAACGCTTCCTGCCGGGCAAGTACCGAGTGTTCTGGCGAGTGATCACCAACGGCGTGATTCCCGGTCTGTTCACCCTGTTGCTGTGCGTGGGCCTGTATCGCTTGCTGGTGGTGCCGTTGAACAACCTGCGCGAACAGGCCAACGCGTGGCGCGCCGATCAACTGAATGTGCGTCTGTCGAGCGGCATCACCCAGCGCCCGGACGAACTCGGCGAGCTGGCCCGGGCCTTCGATTCGATGTCCGAACGCCTGCAATCGACCGTTGCCCTGCAACAGCAATTGCTGCGCGACCTGTCCCATGAACTGCGCACCCCCCTGAGCCGCCTGCGGGTGGCCAGCGAAAGCGAGCAAGAACTGTTGCCGTTGCGCGAACGCATCGGCCGCGAAGTCGATGGCATGCAGCGGCTGGTCGAAGACACCCTGCAACTGGCCTGGCTCGAAACCGAGCGTGCTCCGTTGCCGGATGAAGCGATCCAGATCCAGGCCCTGTGGGAAATGCTCACGGAAAACGCCTGTTACGAAAGTTGCTGTCCGACAGGGCAGTTGCAATGTGCGGTGGATGCATCGTGCTGGGTGCGCGGCAATCTCAATACCCTGGCCCAGGCGCTGGAAAACATCCTGCGCAATGCGATCCGTCATTCGCCCAGCGGCGGCATCGTGCGGCTGGATGGAAGGCGTGACGGGGATTACTGGCATCTATGGCTGGAGGATGAGGGCGGCGGCGTGGCCGAGGCGGATCTGGAGCGAATCTTCTCGCCGTTCACCCGACTCGACGGCTCGCGGCCGGGGGATGGTGGTTTCGGTCTGGGGTTGAGCATCGCGAGGAATGCGGTGCAGCGCCAGGGCGGGACTTTATGGGCCGAGAATGGCCAGTCGGGATTGCGATTGAATCTGCGGTTGGTGGCGGATGACAGCGCCGCCCATTCCGGCGCCTTCGCTGGCAAGCCAGCTCCCACAGTGGACATGAGTCACCCGCGAATTGTGTGAGCAGTAAAAGTTGTACCACCGTCGCGACTTTTGCTGCTTATTCCAAGAAACCATAAGCACCGCACTTTGCGTGATATGGGCCGCGCAGGTTTGCCGGTATGATAGGCGCCCCCGCTGTCCGGATTGCGAAAAACGCCATGACCTTGCAGTACCCAACCATCGCCGATTGCGTCGGCAACACGCCGCTGGTGCGTTTGCAGCGCCTGCCCGGTGTCACCAGCAACACCCTATT
Source organism: Pseudomonas sp. MWU12-2029 (assembly GCF_023242425.1). Taxonomy (NCBI): domain Bacteria; kingdom Pseudomonadati; phylum Pseudomonadota; class Gammaproteobacteria; order Pseudomonadales; family Pseudomonadaceae; genus Pseudomonas; species Pseudomonas sp. MWU12-2029. The sequence continues at coordinate 28,786 of NZ_JALJDY010000007.1, forward strand.
GCTCAAGCTCGAAGGGAACAACCCTGCGGGTTCGGTGAAGGATCGTCCGGCGCTGTCGATGATCACCCGTGCCGAGTTGCGCGGGCAGATCCACGCCGGCGATACGCTGATCGAAGCGACCTCGGGCAACACCGGGATCGCCCTGGCGATGGCTGCCGCGATCAAGGGTTACAAGATGATCCTGATCATGCCGGACAACTCCAGCGCCGAGCGCAAGGCGGCGATGACTGCCTATGGCGCGGAGCTGATTCTGGTCAGCCAGGAAGAGGGCATGGAAGGCGCTCGCGATCTGGCCCAGCGGATGGAAGCCGAAGGCCGTGGCAAGGTGCTGGATCAGTTCGCCAACGGTGACAACCCCGAAGCGCACTACACCACCACCGGCCCGGAAATCTGGCGTCAGACCCAGGGCACCATTACCCATTTCGTCAGCTCCATGGGGACCACCGGGACCATCATGGGCGTGTCGCGCTATCTGAAAGAGCAGAGCGACAGCGTGCAGATCATCGGCCTGCAACCGATGGAAGGCTCGGCCATTCCCGGCATCCGCCGCTGGCCGCAGGAATACCTGCCGAAGATTTATCAGGCTGATCGTGTCGACCGCATCGTCGACATGGCGCAAAGCGAAGCCGAAGACGTCACCCGTCGTCTGGCCCGGGAAGAAGGCATCTTCTGTGGCGTGTCCTCGGGCGGTGCGGTAGCAGCGATGCTGCGCCTGTCCAAAGAAGTTGAAAACGCGGTGATCGTCGCGATCATCTGTGACCGTGGCGACCGATACCTGTCGACCGGCATTTTCGACGCGGCCAACTGATGGCCAAGCACGAGAGAGGCCTGCGCTTCCAGCCCACCGGCGGCAGCAAGGCCCCGCAACTCCCGACCGGCAAAAAGCAGCGCTTGAAGATCGAGCGGCTGGCCAATGACGGTCGCGGCATCGCGTTTTTTGAAGGCAAAACCTGGTTCGTTCTCGGCGCCCTGGCGGGTGAAGAAGTCGAAGCGCGGGTGCTTGGCGCCCACGGCAAAGTGGTCGAGGCGCGCACCGAGCGTGTGTTCACCGCCAGCGAATTGCGTCGCCCGGCAGCTTGTCAGCACGCCGGTCGCTGCGGCGGTTGCAGCGTTCAGCATTTGCCCCACGGCGAACAGCTTGCCCTGAAACAGCGCATGCTCGCCGAACAGCTTTCACGAGTTGCCGGCGTCGAGCCCGAGGAATGGGCCGCACCCTTGAGCGGTCCGGAATTCGGCTATCGTCGCCGCGCCCGTATTGCCGTGCGTTGGGACAGCAAGGCCAAAACCCTTGAAGTCGGTTTCCGCGCTGCCGGCAGTCAGGACATCGTGGCGATCAACGAATGCCCGGTGCTGGTACAGCCCTTGCAGCCGATCATGACCCGCTTGCCGGAGATGCTCCGTCGCCTGAGCAAACCTCAGGCGTTGGGGCATGTGGAGTTGTTCAGTGGCTCGTCCCTGGCCATTCTGCTGCGTCACATGGCGCCGTTGTCCGAGGCTGATCTGACGATCCTCAAGGATTTCTGCGCATTCCATGAAGCGCAGTTGTGGCTGCACGGCGAAGGTGAACCACAGCCGGTCGATGCCACGCAGTCGCTGGGCTATCGCCTGGAACAGTGGGATCTGGAACTGGCCTGGCGGCCGGGGGATTTCATCCAGGTCAATGCCGGGGTCAACGAAGCGATGGTCGCCCAGGCGCTGGAGTGGCTGAAACCGACCGCTGATGAGCGCGTGCTCGACCTGTTCTGCGGTCTCGGCAACTTTGCCTTGCCGCTGGCCAAAACCGTGCGCGAAGTGGTGGCGGTCGAAGGTGTGCAGACCATGGTCGATCGCGCCGCCGCCAACGCTGCCAGTAACAATTTGCATAACACAAAGTTTTTTCAGGCCGATTTATCTCAGCCTTTGACCGATGCCGAATGGATCGGAAACGGCTTTTCTGCGGTACTCTTGGACCCACCGCGTGACGGTGCTTTCGAGGTGGTGCGCAAGCTCGCGACCCTGGGTGCCGAGCGGTTGGTGTATGTGTCGTGCAACCCTGCAACTCTGGCGCGCGATACGGTCGAATTGATCAAGCAGGGCTACCGGTTAAAACGTGCCGGGATTCTCGATATGTTTCCTCAGACGGCACATGTCGAGGCCATGGCGTTATTTGAAGCGAGCTAGGATGGCTCGTCTGATCCGACTGGTCCGCCTGTGCAGCACTCGTCTTAGCCCCGCGAGTGCGGACGGGCAATCAAGGTCAGTGATTTGACGCATTGAGTCTGCGTCGTAGGGAAGGTAAAGCAAGATGGTACAGGTGAGAGCACACCAGCCGATCAACACCGACGGCAGTATCAATCTCGAGGCTTGGCTCGATCATGCGGTCAGTGTCGATCTGGCACTGGATCGCGAAGCCTTGAAGGAGGCCTGTGAGTACGCTCGACAGGCCGAGCAACAGTCCAACGCGGCGAAGAATCTCTGGTCCGAAGGCAGCGGCAGTTTCAGCACCGGCCTCGAGATCGCGGAGATTCTCGCCGACCTCAAGCTCGATCAGGATTCGCTGGTCGCGGCGGTGCTTTACCGTGGCGTGCGCGAAGGCCAGATCGAACTGGCAGCAGTCAGCCAGCGCTTCGGCCCGGTGGTCGCCAAACTGATTGACGGCGTGCAGCGCATGGCCGCGATCAGTGCCAGTCTCAGCCCGCGCCAGTCGATGGTGATGGGCACCCAGGGCCAGGTGGAAAACCTGCGCAAGATGCTGGTGGCGATGGTCGACGACGTACGCGTCGCGCTGATCAAACTCGCCGAACGCACCTGCGCGATCCGTGCGGTGAAAACCGCCGATGACGAGAAGCGCAACCGGGTCGCCCGGGAAGTCTTCGACATCTATGCGCCGCTCGCCCACCGTCTCGGCATCGGTCATATCAAATGGGAACTGGAGGACTTGTCCTTCCGTTACCTGGAACCCGACCAGTACAAACAGATCGCCAAGTTGCTGCACGAGCGGCGGCTCGACCGCGAGCGCTTCATCGCCGATGTGATGACCCAGCTCAAGGACGAATTGCAGGCCACCGGCGTCGACGCCGACATCAGCGGCCGGGCCAAGCACATCTATTCGATCTGGCGCAAAATGCAGCGCAAGGGTCTGGAATTCAGCCAGATCTACGACGTGCGTGCGGTGCGCGTGCTGGTGCCGGAAATGCGCGACTGCTACACCGCGCTCGGCATCGTCCACACCCTGTGGCGGCACATCCCGAAAGAGTTCGACGACTACATCGCCAACCCGAAAGAGAACGGCTACCGCTCGCTGCACACGGCGGTGATCGGTCCGGAAGGCAAGGTGCTGGAAGTCCAGATCCGTACCCATTCGATGCACGAAGAGGCCGAACTCGGCGTCTGCGCGCACTGGCGCTACAAGGGCACCGACGTCAAATCCGGCTCGAACCACTACGAAGAGAAAATCTCCTGGCTGCGTCAGGTGCTCGAGTGGCACGAAGAACTGGGCGATATCGGTGGCCTCGCAGAACAGCTGCGGGTCGATATCGAACCGGACCGGGTCTACATCTTCACCCCGGACGGTCACGCCATCGACTTGCCGAAGGGCGCGACGCCGCTGGACTTCGCCTACCGCGTGCACACCGAAATCGGTCACAACTGCCGTGGTGCGAAGATCAACGGGCGCATCGTGCCGCTCAACTACAGCCTGCAGACCGGCGAGCAGGTCGAGATCATCACCAGCAAGCACGGCACGCCGAGCCGCGACTGGCTGAACCCGAACCTCGGTTACGTCACCACATCCCGGGCGCGGGCGAAGATCGTTCACTGGTTCAAGCTGCAGGCTCGCGATCAGAACGTCGCGGCGGGCAAGACCCTGATCGAACGCGAGCTCAATCGCCTCGGTCTGCCGGCGGTGGATTTCGACAAGCTGGCCGAGAAGGCCAACATGAAAACCGCCGAAGACATGTTCGCCGCCCTCGGGGCCGGCGACCTGCGTCTGGCGCAACTGGTCAACCTGGCGCAGCAACTGGTCGAGCCGGAACGCGGCAACGAACAGCTGGAACTGATTCCACGCAAGGCCACCGGCTACAAGCCGGGCAAGCGCGGCGACATCCAGATCCAGGGCGTCGGCAACCTGATGACCCAGATGGCCGGCTGCTGCCAGCCGTTGCCGGGGGATGCGATCGTCGGTTACATCACTCAAGGGCGTGGCGTGAGCATTCACCGTCAGGACTGCGCCTCGGTGCTGCAACTGGCCGGGCGCGAGCCGGAGCGGATCATCCAGGTCAGCTGGGGCCCGGTGCCGGTGCTCACCTATCCGGTGGACATCGTCATCCGCGCCTACGACCGTTCCGGTCTGCTGCGTGACGTTTCGCAGGTGCTGCTCAACGAGCGGATCAACGTGCTGGCGGTCAACACCCGTTCGAACAAGGAGGACAACACGGCGCTGATGTCCCTGACCATCGAGATTCCGGGGCTGGACGCACTGGGCCGGTTGCTGGGGCGGATTTCCCAGTTGCCGAACATCATCGAGACGCGGCGTAACCGGACTCCATGAAACCGACCTACAGCCTTGAAGACCTGTTGCACCTGATGAACCGTCTGCGGGATCCGCAGTACGGTTGCCCGTGGGACATCAAGCAGACTTACGCGACCATCGTCCCGCACACCCTCGAGGAGGCCTACGAAGTCGCCGACGCCATCGAGCGCGGCGACTTCGATCACTTGCAGGGCGAGTTGGGCGATCTGTTGTTTCAGGTGGTGTATTACAGCCAGCTGGCCCGGGAAGAAGGGCGGTTCGAATTTGCCGGTGTGATCGACAGCATTACCCGCAAGCTGATTCGTCGTCACCCGCATGTCTTCCCGACCGGCGATCTTTATGCACCGCTGGATGTGCCGCGTCTGAGCGAAGAGCAGGTCAAGCAGCGCTGGGAGGAGATCAAGGCCGAAGAACGCGCCGAGAAATCCGCCGATCCGCAGCAACTGTCACTGCTCGACGATGTGCCGGCTGCATTGCCGGCCTTGTCCCGCTCGGCCAAATTGCAGAAGCGCGCCGGGCAGGTCGGTTTCGACTGGCCGGACGCCTTGCCGGTGCTGGACAAGGTGCGCGAAGAGCTCGATGAAGTGCTCGAAGCCATGTCCGAAAATGACCCGCAAGCGGTGGCGGACGAGATCGGTGACCTGCTGTTTTCCGTGGTCAATCTGGCCCGGCATCTGAAGGTCGATCCGGAAACCGCACTGCGTGGCGCCAATGGCAAGTTCGAACGACGCTTCCGTTTTATCGAACAGGCATTGCGCGACACCCACCGCCCCATGGAAGATTGCACCCTCGAAGAGTTGGACGCCCTGTGGGGTGAAGCCAAACGTCAGGAAAAGAATTTGCCCAGCTGCGGCTGAGCCGTTGCCCAAGTGAGTAAGCATCAATGAGCCTTTCCCTTCGCGACCAGTTGCTCAAGGCAGGACTGGTCAACCAAAAGCAGGCCAAACAGGTCAGCAAAGACAAACAGAAGCAACAGCGCCTGGCCCACAAAGGCCAGATCGAACTGGATGACTCCCAGCAGCGTGCTGCCCAGGAAGCCATGGCCGAGAAGGTCAAGCGCGACCAGGAGCTGAACCGTCAGCAGCAGGAGAAGGCCGAGGCCAAGGCCCGCGCGGCGCAGGTCAAGCAGTTGATCGAAGTCTCGCGTCTGCCGAAGCTGACCACCGAGGACTACTACAACTTCGTCGACGACAAGAAGGTCAAGCGCATCTCCGTCAACACGCTGATGCGCAACAAGCTCAGCAGCGGCTCGCTGGCAATCGTGCACCATGCCGGCGGCTATGAAGTGATTCCTCGTGAAGCGGCCCTGAAGATTCAGGAGCGCGATCCACAGCGCATCGTGCAGCTCAACGAGAAGGTCGAAGAGGTCAGTACTGAGGATGATCCGTACGCGGCGTATGTGATCCCTGACGATCTGATGTGGTAAGCGGGTCCCGCCGGGCTGCGAAGCGGCCCTGAAACACCCCATAACGACAAACCCCGCCAATGGCGGGGTTTGTCGTTTTTAATGCTGTGGTTTCGGTTCAGGCGGATTTCAGATCCCGCTGCCGTTCTTGCAGTTCCAGTTCGGCCTTGTAGTTGTGGGCGTCGATCTCGTTGTGGAACATGCCGACCAGCAAGTCTTGTTGATGCACATCCCAGATCCGTACGCCGGCGGCTACGCCTTCATGGGACATGTGTGAATCGTCGCGTTCAGTTACTTTTACAGTCATCTGCTAGCTCCAATCTCTGTTATCTGCAGCAAGGCGTGTGCAGGACTCTTTTATAAAATTTGTTAGCCTGCTAAGTAAACGCTCGATTTGTGCAATGTATTCTTGCGAAATCTGCAACAGCGCTGGAGCCCTTTGAATACGCGACATTCAGTCGCAGGGCGGTAAGTTGCATGACAGAAGTTTCATCTTGTCGCGGCTGAAAAGCGCTTTTCTCCAGACGAAAAAAAACGCCCCGAACCAGTCGGGGCGTTTTCATGTGCGGCTCAGCGGAAGGGAATTACTTGCCTTCCCAGCGCTTCAGCACGAGGGTGGCGTTGGTGCCACCGAAGCCGAAGCTGTTGCTCATCACGGTGTTGATGGTGGCGTTCTCGCGGGTCTTGGTCAGCACCGGCAGATCGGCCACTTCAGGGTCCAGTTCGTCGATGTTGGCGGAACCGGCAATGAAGTTGCCTTCCATCATCAGCATGCAGTAGATCGCTTCGTGAACGCCGGCGGCGCCCAGGGAGTGACCCGACAGGCTCTTGGTGGAGCTGATGGCCGGGGCCTTGTCGCCGAACACTTCACGCACACCTTTCATTTCCGCGACGTCGCCGACCGGAGTCGAGGTACCGTGGGTGTTCAGGTAGTCGATCGGGGTGTCGACGGTGGACAGCGCCTGCTGCATGCAGCGGATGGCGCCTTCGCCGCTTGGAGCCACCATGTCGTAGCCGTCGGAAGTCGCGCCGTAGCCGACGATTTCCGCGTAGATCTTCGCGCCACGGGCCAGAGCGTGTTCCAGCTCCTCGACCACGACCATGCCGCCACCGCCAGCGATGACGAAACCGTCACGGTCGGCGTCGTAGGCACGGGAGGCTTTTTCCGGGGTGTCGTTGCGCTTGCTGGACAGGGCGCCCATTGCGTCGAACAGGAACGACTGGCTCCAGTGCTCCTCTTCACCGCCCCCGGCGAACACGATGTCCTGCTTGCCCATCTGGATCTGTTCCATGGCGGTACCGATGCAGTGAGCACTGGTGGCGCAGGCAGAGGCGATGGAGTAGTTCAGGCCCTTGATCTTGAACGGCGTGGCCAGGCACGCCGAAACGGTGCTGCTCATGGTCCGCGTTACACGGTATGGGCCAACGCGCTTGACGCCTTTCTCGCGCAGGATGTCCAGCGCTTCCATCTGGTTCAGGGTCGATGCACCACCGGAACCTGCGATCAGACCGGTACGCGGGTTGGACACCTGCTCTTCGGTCAGACCGGAATCGGTGATGGCGTCTTTCATGGCCAGGTAGGCGTAAGCCGCTGCGTGGCCGACGAAACGATAGATCTTGCGATCGATCAGTTCTTCAAGGTTGAGGTCGATGGAGCCGGAAACCTGGCTACGCAGACCCATTTCGGCGTATTCCGGGTTGAACCGGATGCCAGGGCGGCTTGCACGCAGGTTAGCGGAGACGGTCTCTTTGTCATTGCCCAGGCACGAAACGATGCCCAGACCAGTGATAACGACGCGGCGCATGCGAATAACCCTTAGAAGTTGTCAGTGGAGGTGAACACGCCGACGCGAAGGCCTTCGGCGGTGTAGATTTCGCGACCGTCGACAGTCACCGAACCGTCGGCGATGGCCAGGTTCAGCTTGCCCTTGAGGACGCGTTTGATATGAATGTTGTAGGTGACTTTCTTGGCGGTCGGCAGGACCTGGCCGAAGAATTTCACTTCGCCCGAACCCAGCGCACGGCCGCGGCCCGGCAGGCCTTGCCAGCCCAGGAAGAAACCGACCAGTTGCCACATGGCGTCCAGACCCAGGCAGCCCGGCATCACCGGATCGCCCTCGAAGTGGCAAGCGAAGAACCACAGGTCAGGGTTGATATCCAGCTCGGCGACCAATTCACCTTTGCCGTACTTGCCGCCTTCTTCGCTGATCAGGGTGATGCGATCCACCATCAGCATGTTCGGGGCGGGCAGTTGCGCGTTACCTGGGCCGAACAGCTCACCGCGACTGCAGCGCAGCAGGTCTTCCCGAGTAAAGGCGTTTTGTTTGGTCATGCGAGCTCCTCAATAATCCCATGCGGCAGGTGGGGCAAATCTTCCCGACCGATTGACGCGTTCATGCCTCGAACCGGCAGCCTACTCATAGACTATTGCGTTGTGGTGAAAGTCACAGCACCAAGGACATGAATGTACACTTGTGCACTGAAATTTTTATTCAAGCCCCTTTTGAGGCTCGTTCGGGTGCCTAAGACTGCCGCACTTTCGCTTTTCACGCCAGTCGCAGATGCTCGAAAGGGCCTCTCTACTGCACCCAGCGCTGCAGAATCTGCTGCAGGTCATTGCGTTTGAATGGCTTGGCCAGGTAATCGTTCATGCCCGCCGACAGGCAGTTTTCCCGGTCGCCCTGCAACGCGTTGGCCGTCAGGGCGATGATCGGCACATGGCCGCAGCCGGGCAGGCGGCGTATCTGTCGGGTCGCTTCGTAACCGTCGATGATCGGCAAACGGCAGTCCATCAGGATCGCTTCGTAACGACTGCCTCCGGCACTGCGTACAGCCTGCATGCCATCGGTGGCAACGCTGACAGTGAAGCCCAGGCTGCGCAGCATGGCCTCGATCACGGTCTGGTTGACCGGGTTGTCCTCCACCAGCAGGACATTGCGGCCTTCGCCGTGAGCATTGCCATCGATTGCGCGCGGCGCTGCCAGCATCGGCAATGCCTGCTTATATAGAGCCAGCGGAATTTCCAGGGTAAATACCGAGCCGCGACCTTCTTCGCTTTGCGCGCGCAAGGTGCCGCCCATGCGTTCGGCCAGGGTGCGGGCGATCGGCAGGCCAAGGCCGGTCCCGCCATAACGACGCGAGATCGAGCTGTCAGCCTGCTGGAACGCGTTGAACATCAATTCCAGGCTTTCCGAAGAAATCCCGATGCCGCTGTCGCGCACCGAGCAGGTGAACCACAGCAATTCGTGATCCAGCGACTGCCACTGCGCCTCGATGCTGACGCGCCCCTGTTCGGTGAATTTCAGCGCATTGCCCACCAGATTGACCAGAATCTGCCGGATCCGCGTCGGATCGCCCTGCACCTGCAAGCCGCGCAGGTCTTCGGGAATCCGCAGTTGCAACTCCAGGCCACGCTGTGCCGCGCTGTGCTGGAACGATTGCGCACAAGCGCCGATCAGGTCGGCGAGGTTGAACGGAATGTGCTCCAGCTCCAGTTCCGAACGCTCGATGCGCGAGAAATCCAGAATGTCGTTGATCACCTTGAGCAAATGCTCGGTGGACTCGGAAGCCAGCGCCGCGTACTCGATCTGCTCCTCGGTCATCTCGGTGGTTTCCAGCAACTGCAGCATGCCCAGGACACCGTTCATTGGCGTGCGCAGTTCATGGCTCATCATGGCCAGGAAGTCCGACTTGGCGTTGTTGGCCTTTTCCGCCTCTTCGCGGGTCTGGATCAGCTGCGCCATGGCCTGGTGCTGTTCGCGACTGGCCTGTTCCAGTGCCTGGGCCAGATTGTTGATGTGCTGCGACAAGGCCCCCAGCTCGGTGTCATCGACAATCGGCAACGGCGTCTTGTAGTCGCCGTCCTGAATCGCCTTGACCGCATTGCCAATGTCGCGGATCGGCTGCGACAGGCTGCCGGCCAGGCGCCGCGCCAGAACGAAGGTGAAGAGCAGGGCGAACAGCGCCAGGATCCCGGCCTTGAGCAGGATTTCCTGTTGGCGCTGGCTGAACGCATCGTTGGACAGGCCGACGATCACCCGCCCCAGATAATCCTCGCTGGCACCGCCATTGTTGGTCTTGCCGTCCTGAAAGAAATCATTGTGCAAGGCAATCCGTTGCAGCCGCACTGGCGACTGGAACACTTCGACCTGATGCGGGCGCTTGTGGGTGTCCGACGGTTGTTCGACATACGCCAGAATCCGGTTGGCGCTGTCCTGGATTTCGAGAAAGCGCACATTTGGCGTGGCCAGTGTGGCTTTCAGCAGGCTTTCCAATACTTCGTTGTTGCCGGAAATCACTCCGTACTCGGTAGCGGGCGCGAGCTGGTTGGCGATCAGTTGGCCGGTGTGATTCAGCTCCTGGCGCAAATCCTGGATGCGCACGAAGGTGAAAAAACTGATCAACAGCAAGGTCAGCAATAGCGCAGGGCCCAGGCTGATCAACTGGGTGCGGGTATTGATGTCCCAACGGCGGAAAATCATGGGCGGCGCTCTCCTTCGGCCAGCTCTTCGGCAACAGACGTTTCGTTTATCGGTTCAATTCCTAATGAACGAGCCACCTGCGCATTGCTTGATACTTTAAAACGCTCGGGATAGAGCGCTCTCGGCCAGGCGGCCGGTGGGCGGTCGAGCAATTCGTCGAGCACCGTCAGCCAGTCACTCTGGTCGCTGTAAGTACTGGCGAGGCTGCCGGCGCGCACGAACGAGACGTTCGGACCGATCAGCGCCAGTTGCCGCGAATAACTGCTGAGCAACAGGTTCTTCGCGGTTCTCGGGTTGTACAGGTCGGGGTCGTCGAGGCCCAGCAACACATCGCTGTTTTTCAGCACGGTCTGCAAGGGGCGGCTGTCGTGGGTGTTGTCCCAGCGCTGCGGGACGATTTGCAGATTCAGCGGCCGGGCGGCCGATTGCAGTTCCTTGAGCAGGAATTCGCTGTGCTGATCGAACAGCACGCCGACCCGCTGAGCTTGGGGCAGGATCCGCCGGATCAGTTGCAACTGACGACTCAGTGGCGGATCGCTCCACAGCAGGCTCAAGTGCGGCGGTTGTGCGGTGCCGAAGCGTTGACGGGCCTGCAGGCGGCTGATGCGCAGGACCAACGTCGCCGGTCCTTGGGGTTCCTGCATGCGCCAGTCAAGGCTGGGCAGATCGAGCAGGATAAGGCGCAGACTGGACGGCAACTTGCCCGGCGCCGGCAGACTCGCCAGTGGCTGGAAATGTACGCGATCGGTGGGACGCAGTTCGCTCAGGGCCTGGACGAACGATTGCACGCCTGGGCTTTCCTCGGCGCCGGTCAGCAGAATGTCGGCCGCCTGCACCGCCACGCCGTGCAGCCAGGCTGTCAGGAACAGACACAGTCCGGCCAGCCATTGGGCGGCCGTTGGCATCTTCCGTGACATGGCGTAACGCATCTAGAACTCCAGCTCGGCGCTGAAGTACATCACCCGGCGTTCGTCGTAATTGTTGTCGACGAAGGTGGTCGGCTCATTGTCCAGACGCTGTTGCAGCACGCCGGCCAGTTGCAGTTGGGCCTTGCCCAGCGGGATGCGTTTGGCGATGCGCGTGTCGACCCGCTCGAAGCGATAGCCGTTGAGTGCGTTGTCACCGTAATAGAAGAGGGCACTGTTCCAGCCCTGGCCCCAATCGCGCAGCCAGCCGGCCGAGCCACTGTTGCGCGCGGTGAACTGTTGGTCCAGCGGGTTGCTCGCCTCGGCGTCGACGTAGGCGTAAGTCAGGCGCAGTCGATCGGCCGTACTCAAGCGCCAGTCCAACTGGGTTTCGGTGCCGCGAAAGCGCGAGTCGTTGGCGTTGCTGGCGATGTACTGATTGTTGCGCAGCGGCTCGCTGATCATCCCGGTGATTTCGTCGTAGAACAGCTTCACGTCCAGCGCCACGCCCCATTCCGGGAAAAAGCCGTTGTAGCCGAGTTCCCGCGAGCGCATGTGCTCCTGGTCCAGATCGCCGGGGCCCCGGGTCTTGACGAAGTAGCGGGCCGAAGACTGGCCATAGGCGGACGGGCGCAGGTTGGTCACCTGATAACTCCAGTTGACGTTGTTCTCGAACATGTCCGGCGAACGGATCGCTTCCGAGTACACCGCACGCAGGCTGTGGCGCGGGTTGATCAGGTAATTGACGGCAAACCTGGGCGTCAGCGAACTGCCGATCAACTGAGTGTTTTCAAACATGGCGCCGCCCTGCAACAGCCAGTGCTCGCTGGCGCGCCATTCCAGTTGGCCAAAGGCGCGCCACGTGGTGTCGTCCAGGGTTCCGTTGAAATAGGTCTCGGAATCGGCCCGGTCGTAACGATAGTTCAGGCCGCTGACCAGACGCAGACTGTCGGACAGGCTGAGGGTGTCCTGCAATTCCAGGTCATAGCGCGACTCCCGGGCACTCTGGTCGATGTCGCCGCACAGCGTCCGGCTGGCGCCGTTGCGCCATTGATCGAGCACCTGATTGGCCAGGGCCATTTCCGTTGGCGTGCCGGGTGCAGCACCGGGGCCGGTGTAGCGGGTGATGTTGCGCGCCAGTTGCTCGGTGTAGTTCGGATTGAGTTGCCACAGCTCCGTGAGTTGCGGACTGAACGACACCTCGGCATCACAGGCGCGCCAGGTTTGCTGGCGATCCCAGTGTTGCGCAGAGCCTTGTACATAAAGGCTGTGGTCGGGGTTGATGTCCAGGTTCCAGCGCACCGAGCCGGCGTAATCCTTGGCGATCACGTCGGAATTATTCCCGGCAGCGGTAATCCCCGAGAACACCGGGCGGTAGGTATAGGGCCGCTGGTTGGTTCCGTCCTTGGCGTTGAGCTGCCAGTCCACGCTCTGGTTGTCGCTGAGGGTCTGGCTGACCGCGAGGCTGAAGCGGTTCAAGCGGCGGCTGTCACGGTAATCGGCGCCGGTGCGGTCGCTGTCGAAACCGTCATCTTCCTGGCCGGACAGCGACAGACGCAGGTCGCCGCCATTCCAGCCCGTTCCCTGGCTGGCATAGAAGTCGTTGATACCCCGTTGGCCACGGGTGATTTTCAGCCGTGTGCCGTGGCTGTCGGCCGGGTTGCGGGTGATGATGTTGACCACTGCCATCAGCGCGTTGGCGCCATAGCTGACGGTGTTCGGCCCGCGAAAGACTTCGATGCGTTCGATATCTTCCATGGCCACCGGGATGTCGCTCCAGTCCACCGTGGCCAGACCGGCGCGGTACACCGAGCGGCCGTCGATCAGCACCTGCATGCGCCGTGCTTCGGTGGCGTTGGTGCCGTGATAGTTCACCACCGCCTGATTGCCGCTGATGTTACCGACCATCATCCCGGGCACCAGGCGCAGCAGTTCGCTGATGTCCCGGGCGCCGCTGGCGTTGATCAGTTCGCTGTCGATCACGGTCATGCTGCCGGGGACTTCCGCCGGCGACTGTTTCAGGCGCGTGGCCGTGAGGATCTGGGGCAAGGCCTCGCTGTCGAGAAACAGGTCGTCCGCCAGCAACATCGGGCTGAACAGCAGCGCCAGCAGCAGGGACGAACGCGGGGAGGGAGTGCCAGAAAACACGACGCAGCCTTGATAGCAAAGAATTGGCGCGCATGTTAACCGAGGACAGTGACTTTTCCAGTCACGTTGCGGGCATTTTCCTCGGTTTTATTGGTCTTCTTCCTACAAGTGCGGGTAATTGACGCCGGGGCTGTCCGAGAAGGGGCCGCTCCGTATAATGCCCGCATCGCCACTGGTATGGATTAACGGATTACATATGACTGAACAGCGCCCGATTGCGGTCCTGGGAGGCGGAAGTTTCGGTACCGCCGTGGCCAATCTGTTGGCCGAGAACGGCCATCAAGTCCGGCAGTGGATGCGTGACCCCGAGCAGGCCGAGGCCATCCGGGTCAATCGCGAGAACCCGCGTTATCTCAAGGGCATCAAGATTCTGCCGGGCGTGACGGCCGTCACCGACCTGCAGGAAACCCTCGATGCCTGTGAATTGTGTTTTGTGGCATTGCCATCCAGCGCGCTGCGCACGGTACTGGCGGCGCATGCCGAGCGTCTGAGCGGCAAGATGCTGGTCAGCCTGACCAAGGGAATCGAAGCCCACACCTTCAAACTGATGAGCCAGATCCTCGAAGAAATCGCCCCGCAGGCGCGCATCGGCGTACTGTCCGGGCCGAACCTGGCACGGGAAATCGCTGAGCACGCGCTGACCGCCACGGTGGTCGCCAGCGAGGACGAAGAACTGTGCAAGGAGGTCCAGGCCGCGCTGCATGGCCGCACCTTCCGCGTCTACGCCAGTGCCGACCGCTTCGGCGTGGAGCTGGGCGGCGCGCTGAAAAACGTCTACGCGATCATTGCCGGCATGGCGGTGGCGCTGGAGATGGGCGAAAACACCAAGAGCATGCTGATCACTCGCGCCCTAGCCGAGATGACCCGGTTTGCGGTGAATCAGGGTGCCAACCCGATGACTTTCCTCGGTCTGGCCGGGGTCGGCGACCTGATCGTCACCTGCTCGTCGCCGAAAAGCCGCAACTATCAGGTCGGTTTCGCCCTCGGTCAGGGTTTGAGCCTCGACGAAGCGGTATCGCGCCTCGGTGAAGTGGCCGAAGGGGTCAACACCCTGAAAGTGCTCAAGGCCAAAGCCCAGGAGGTTGGCGTGTACATGCCGCTGGTCGCCGGGCTCCACGCGATCCTGTTCGAAGGGCGCACGCTGGAACAGGTGATCGGCCTGTTGATGCGCGCCGAGCCGAAGACCGACGTCGACTTCATTTCCACCAGTGGTTTCAACTGATTGCCTTTTGTTTCAGGGCAGGGGAGCTAGACATGAACGATCCGAAAACCGAAGCCAAGTACGAATCCATCCTGCTGCGGGTGTTGTGGATGATCGTCTACATCGTGGTCTGGCAGGTGGCGCAGTTCATCCTCGGCGCGGTGGTGCTGGTGCAGTTGATCTATCGTTTGATTTATGGCGCTCCGAGCGCCGGTCTGATGAATTTCGGCGACAGCCTGAGCCAGTTCCTGGCCCAGATCGGCCGGTTCGGCAGCTTCCACAGCGACCAGAAACCCTGGCCGTTCGCCGACTGGCCGGCGCCGCGTACCCCGGAAGGTGAAGCGCCACACGTCGTCGCGCCGGCACCGCATCCGGCCCGGGATGAGGAACCCAAGCTATGAAACTCTGGGTATTGCGTCACGGTGAGGCCGAGCCCTACGGCTCGCGCCCCGATTCGGAGCGGGAACTTACCGCTCACGGCCGCAAGGAAGTGCTCAGCAGCGCCGCCCGGTTGATGGGCCAGCCACTGACGGCGATCTACGCCAGCCCGTACTTGCGTGCGCAGCAGACTGCGCAGCTGGTGCGCGAGGCGCTGGGTTTCGAGCCGGAGATCCGCACGGTCGAATGGCTGACACCGGAAGTCGATCCGGACCGCGTCGCCGAGCAACTGGTGTCGGTGAGCAACGTGCTGCTGGTCAGCCACAATCCGCTGGTCGGGCATCTGCTCAGCTACCTGCAACACGGCGCGGGTTATCCGCCGGAAAAGGTCAGCACCGCCGGGCTCGCCGAGCTTGAGCACAGCGAGTTGCTGATCGGTTCGATGACGCTCAACAGCCTCAAGCATCCGTGAAATTTTTTGTATGAAATAGTCAACCAAGCACTTGCTTGGTTGACTACGCTTGCTCCATCCCAAAAAGAAAGGAGCGAGTCGCATGTCTGCTGCTTTTCGATTGCCGCTGGACGTGTTCTACGAGCGCGAGGCCCGGCACCCGCGCCAACGCTTTCTGGTGCAGCCCATTGGCGGCGGGCAGGTCGAGACGCTGACCTGGGCCGACGTCGGCCATCAGGCCCGCTGCGCTGCGCACTGGCTGCGCTCCCGTGAGTTGCCCCAGGGCAGCCACATTGCCCTGATCTCGAAAAACTGTGCGCACTGGATCATCGCCGACCTGGCGATCTGGATGGCCGGGCATGTTTCCGTGCCGCTCTATCCCAACCTCACTGCCGACTCGGTCAATCAGGTCCTCAGCCATTCCGAAAGCGTGCTGGCGTTCATCGGCAAACTGGATGACTGGCCGGGGATGTCGACCGGTGTGCCGGCGGGTTTGCCGACTATCAGCCTGCCGCTGCACCCACCAGGCGAGTTCGATTTCAACTGGGGCGACCTGCAACGCTATTCACCGATCCAGGACGATCCGCGACCTGCTACCGAGCAACTGGCGACCATCATCTACACCTCCGGCACCACCGGCCTGCCCAAAGGCGTGATGCACAGCTTTGCCAATCTCGGTTTCGCCACCACCCGTGGCACGCAGTTGTTCGGCCTCAATGAAAACGACCGACTGCTTTCCTATTTGCCGCTGTGTCATGTGGCTGAACGGATGTTCGTCGAACTGGCGTCGATCTATACCGGGCAGACGGTGTTCTTTGCCGAGAGTCTCGATACTTTTCTCGACGATTTGAGGAGGGCGCGGCCGACGGCGATGTTCGGCGTGCCGAGGATCTGGACCAAATTCCAGATGGGCGTCTACAGCAAGATCCCGGCGAAACGCCTGTATTTCCTCCTCGGTCTGCCTTTCATCGGCAAACGGATCGGCCACAAGGTGCTGGCCGGCTTGGGGCTGGATGCCTTGCGCGTAGCGCTGTCCGGAGCGGCGCCGGTGCCGCTGACACTGTTGCGCTGGTATCAGAAGCTCGGGCTCGACGTGCTGGAGGTCTACGGCATGACCGAGAGCTGCGGCTATTCGCATATCTGCCTGCCGGGGCAATACAAGGAAGGCTGGATCGGCCGGCCATGTCCTGACGTCGAGGTGCGAATCGACGAGTCCGGCGAAGTGCAGGTGCGCAGCCAGGCCAACATGCTGGGCTATTTCAAGGAGCCGCAGAAAACCGCCGAGACCCTCACCGAAGACGGTTTCCTGCGCACCGGCGACAAGGGCGAACAGGATGCCGAAGGCCGTTTGCGCCTGACCGGGCGACTCAAGGAAATCTTCAAGACCAGCAAGGGCAAATATGTCGCCCCGGCGCCAATTGAAAACCGTCTCGCCGTGCATACAAGGATCGAGCAGGTCTGCGTGGTCGGCGATGGTCTGAGTGCACCGCTGGGGTTGTGTGTGATCTCGGCAGCCGGGCATGAAGACGCACGGCCGCAACTGCATTCGAGCCTGGAAAAGCTGCTGGAGGAAGTCAACGCGGTCCTCGACAAGCACGAACGGCTGCGCCGTCTGGTGGTGGTCAAGGACAGTTGGGCGGTGGAAAACGGCTTTCTCACGCCGACCCTGAAGATCAAACGCAACGTCATCGAAGACACTTACGGCGCGCGCTTCGAAGAATGGAGCGAGCGCAGCGAGGCGGTGCTGTGGCAGGATTGAGCGTCGATCAAAACAACAAAGGAAGCCTGCGATGACCTTGTGGCGCACCACTCCGAACATCGAGCAGTTGAACGCAATCCAGAAAAACACCATCGGCGAAGTGCTGGACATCCGCTTCGAGTCCTTCGACGAGGAATCGCTGACGGCCAGCATGGTCATCGACCATCGCACCCATCAGCCTTACGGCCTTCTGCACGGCGGCGCCTCGGTGGTGCTGGCCGAGACCGTCGGCTCGATGGCCAGTTACCTGTGCATCGATGCCAGCAAGTTCTATTGCGTGGGGCTGGAGATCAACGCCAACCACCTGCGCGGCCTGCGCAGCGGACGGGTGACGGCGGTGGCCAAGCCGATTCACATCGGTCGCACGACCCATGTCTGGGACATCCGCCTGACCAGCGATGAAGGCAAGGCCAGTTGCGTGTCGCGGCTGACCATGGCCGTGGTGCCGCTGGGCGAGCAACCGCCGGCACGCTGACCGATCCGTCATAGCCTTGACCGGACTGTCATCATTCCTGGCAGTTACGGTCATTGCTGTGGAACGCGGTCTTACGGACAATCAACGCCACGTTTACCGCCCATGGATTTGCCCGTATGTCGCAACCGATCTTCTTCGCCCACGCCAATGGTTTCCCTTCCGGCACCTACGGCAAGCTGTTCTCGGCGCTGGCGCCCGAGTTCCGGGTGACGCATCTGGAGCAGCATGCCCACGATCCGCGTTTCCCGGCGGGTGACAACTGGTACCACCTGGTCGACGAGCTGATTCACCACCTGCAACAACAGGACGAGCCGGTGTGGGGCGTTGGCCATTCCTTCGGCGGAATGCTGCACCTGCACGCCGCACTGCGCTGCCCTGAGCTGTATCGCGGGGTGGTGATGCTCGATTCGCCGGTGCTGACCCGCACCGATCGCTGGGTGATCCGCGCAGCGAAGCGTTTTGGCTTCATCGATAAACTCACTCCGGCCGGTCGCACATTGGGACGACGCGAAGAATTCGCCGACCTCGACAGCGCTCGCAGCTATTTTGCCGGCAAGACCCTGTTCCGTGGATTCGATCCAGAATGCTTCGACGCCTACCTGCAACATGGCTTACACAAGGTTGGCGACAAGTTGCGCCTGCGTTTCGATCCTGCCACCGAGATCAGTATTTATCGCGGTGTGCCGCACACCAGCCCCGGACGAACCCGACAGCTTCAGGTGCCTCTGGCGGTAGTGCGCGGGCACAAGAGTCGCGTGGTGATGAACCATCACACCCGGTTCGTCGGCCGTCTGCCACAGGGCGAATCACTGACCGTGCCTGGCGGTCACATGTTTCCTCTTGAGCGGCCGCAGGACACTGCGCAGTTGTTGAAAAACCTGTTCACTCGCTGGGAAAACCGCCAGCACAAGGATTGCGCATGAGCCCGACGGTCGAAGAAGTGCGCCTGAGCCTGCCGCATATCGAGCTGGCGGCACACATTTTCGGCCCGGAAGACGGGTTGCCGGTGATTGCACTGCATGGCTGGCTGGATAACGCCAACAGCTTCGCTCGCCTGGCGCCGAAGCTCAAAGGCTTGCGCATTGTTGCGCTGGACATGGCCGGTCATGGTTATTCGGGGCATCGTCCGGTCGGCGCGGGTTACGCGCTGTGGGACTACGCCCATGACGTGCTGCAAGTCGCCGAACAGCTGGGCTGGCAGCGCTTCGGCCTGCTCGGGCATTCGCTGGGGGCGATTGTTTCGCTGGTGCTGGCGGGGTCGTTACCGGAGCGCATCACCCATCTGGCATTGATCGACGGTGTGATTCCTCCTACAGATAAAGGCGAAAACGCCGCCGAACGCATGGGCATGGCGCTGCAGGCACAGCTTGATTTGCGGGAAAAGCGCAAACCGGTCTACGCGACCCTCGACCGGGCCATTGAAGTGCGCATGAAAGGTCTGGTGGCGGTCAGCCGTGAAGCCGCCGAACTGCTGGCGCAACGTGGCCTGATGCCGGTGCCCGGGGGTTACACCTGGCGCACCGACAACCGTCTGACCCTGCCATCGCCGCTGCGTCTGACCCAGGAACAGGCGATGGCCTTCATCCAGCGCATTGCCTGTCCGACGCAATTGGTGGTGGCGGCCGACGGTATGCTGGCCAAACACCCCGAGCTGCTGGAGCGTCTACCCTTTAGCCGGGAACAGCTGCCGGGCGGGCACCATCTGCACCTGAACGACGAGTCGGGTGCGGTCCTTGTCGCAGACTGTTTCAATCGGTTCTTCGCCATTCCTTGACTTGCCCCGGGCAACTGTCGAGGCTGGGCGGGTTGAAATGGGAGACAACCACAATGGATTTCTACACCGCTGCGAACCCGAATAGCCAGAAAGGCGCCCCGGCCATGCCGATCCGATGAGCCTGTCCATGCGATCTTTCAGTCTGCTGGCGCTGTGCTGTTTCAGTCCCGTGTTGCTCGCTGCCGACCTGCCGGGCAGTCAGGATCTGCCGATCGTGCCGCGTCTGGCCGATGCGCAGATCGTCGACTATCGCCCGGCCGCGACGCTGGAGCGGATCTACCCGATGGGCTCGATCCGCAAGATCAGCGGCCAGCTGCGTTTCGACGGCCAGGTCGGCGCCCGTGGGCAGACCACCTCGGTCACCTACGAACTGCCGCCCGAACATTCCGCCAATGAAGCCTTCACCGTCGCCCGCGAGGCCCTGCAAAAACAGGACGCCGAACTGTTGTTCTGGTGTCAGGCCAGGGATTGCGGCGAAAGCAGCCTGTGGGCCAACGAAGTGTTCGGCAATGCCAAGCTGTACGGTGCCGACGAGCAACAGGCCTATCTGCTGCTGAGACTGGCGGCACCTCGTGACAACACGCTGGTGGCGCTCTACAGCATCACTCGCGGCAATCGCAAAGCCTATCTGCATGTCGAGCAGTTCGAGGCCTCCACGCCGTTGGGGGAGTTGCTGCCGACGTCCGCGACCCTGTTGCGCCAGTTGAAAGACACCGGCGAGCTGAAATTGCCGAAGCTGGCTGGCGATCCGGACGACACCTGGCTGCGTCTGCTGTCCCGTGGCCTGAACCTCGACACGACGTTGCGGGTGACGGTTTCCGGGCCCAAGGCCGAAGTCTGGCGTCAGGCGTTGATCACGCAGGGTGTGCGGGCCGCACGCATGGAGACCGGCAATGTCGAAGGTGCCGGCCTGCGCATCGATCTGTTGCGATAAGGTGTCTGCGGCGGACACGCCCGGCGTGTTCGCCTACTCTTTGCCTGACTGACTTTTTCGAGATTTCACATGCCCAATAATGATCGTCTGCTGGTGCAGATCCTGTTGCTGGTGTTGTTCGGCGCCAGTTTCTGGGTGATGGCGCCGTTCTGGTCGGCGCTGTTCTGGGGCGCGGTGCTGGCGTTCGCCAGTTGGCCGCTGATGCGTCTGTTGACGCGCTGGCTCGGCGGACGCGAATCACTGGCGGCAAGTATCCTGACCCTGGGCTGGATGCTGCTGGTGGCGGCACCGCTGGTATGGCTGGGGTTCAACCTGGCTGATCACGTGCGCGATGCCACGGTGTTCATCAAGGATGTGCAGGTTGACGGTCTGCCGGAAGCGCCGGCCTGGCTTGGCACGATTCCGCTGGTGGGGGAGCGGCTGGTCGGTTTCTGGAACAGTGTCGATCAGCAGGGGGCGGCGTTGATGGTGTCGCTCAAGCCTTATCTGGGGCAGGTGGGCAACTGGCTGCTGGCGCGCAGTGCGCAGATCGGCGGCGGGATTCTCGAGCTGACCCTGAGCATTGTCTTCGTGTTCTTTTTCTACCGTGACGGGCCGCGGCTGGCGGCGTTCGTGCACAGTCTGCTGGAGCGGTTGATCGGCGATCGTGCCGGGTATTACATCGAACTGGTGGCCGGCACCGTACAGCGGGTAGTGAACGGGGTGATCGGTACAGCGGCGGCGCAGGCGATCCTGGCTTTGATCGGGTTCCTGATTGCCGGGGTGCCGGGGGCTTTGGTGCTGGGGATCGTGACGTTCCTGCTCAGCCTGATTCCGATGGGGCCGCCGCTGGTGTGGATTCCGGCCACGGCCTGGCTGGCCTGGAAGGGTGAGTACGGGATGGCGGTGTTTCTCGGGATCTGGGGGACGTTCATCATCAGTGGCGTGGACAACGTGCTCAAGCCGTACCTGATCAGCCGTGGCGGGAATCTGCCGCTGGTGATTGTGTTGCTCGGGGTGTTTGGCGGGTTGATTGCGTTCGGGTTTATCGGGTTGTTTATCGGGCCTACGCTGTTGGCGGTGGCTTATAGTTTGTTGACGGATTGGAGCAAGAGTCAGGGGCGGGTTGAGGATCGGCGTTGACGGTGGGCCTTGGCGGCCTTGGCGGCCTTTGGGCCGGCCAGGCTTTGGGTTGTTTTGGGTGAATATCCGTTTCTTCGGGTGTTGCGGCTGGCGGTTTCGCCCTTACGGCGAGTCCCTTTTTCAGACGCCAAAAAGGAACCAAAAGGCTTGGCCCCAACGTTCGGCGCCTCGCTGTGGCTCGGCGTCCCTTCGCTCCGGGATTCATCCGGGGGCATCGCCTCCGGTTTGCTTCGCTGCACCTCCTCTCGATGTGTTTGGCTTCGCCAAACGGCGCTTCGCGCCCACCCCCGGATAAATCCCTCCACTCAGCCTCTCAACGGGGCCGGTACGTCAAAAGCGGTACTTGAGCTAACGCTCATCGTGTTGAGTGGTGGAAAGCGAAAGTGGGTGCTGGTGCTTAGGTAGGAGTGGACTTATGTGTTTCAAAAACCGAGTTCGCCTAGGGGGTGCCAGCGGTGAGGGAGAACGTGGCTCTAGATGTGGTAATTTTTTCGGCTCAAGCGAGACACGTAGACAAAGGAAATCGTGTGGAAAGGGAATGGGTAAGGGATCTGATTTGGAATCTTTCATCGGCCACTGTTGGTGAGATGGACATCCTGAAGCTGATCTATAACCGGCATCAGAATACGCCCAATCGGCTGTTCAAAATCAGAGCCTGCAGTGACTTGCCTCTGGAGAATCTGGCTGAGAAAACCCTTTTCCTGAGCGTAGCCAAAAAATTTAACGACCCCTACGACACAGCCTTCTGGGTTGACTACCGAAAGCTCGCCGTGTGGGAAAAGCTCGATGAGCTTGGCTTCAGTGATGACCAGGTCACTACTGCTCTTGCGTCCGATGACCCCATTGCAGCAGTAGTAGCACTGGCATCGGCCCAAGAACCATGCCTCTTGAACGTTGATCAATGGCTTCACGAAGTTAGGATTCTGGCGCCGAATCACCAAGCTGGGCAGCTCCCTACCCTCATCGACGAATTTAAAAGCAGCTACAAAATTTGCAGCTTGAGCGAACGTGTCGACTCAGTACTGATGTGGAGCCACTATGGTCTCAACCACACTGGATTCGCAATGGAGTACGACTTCACGGGGCAAAATCGAAGCAGAATGTCGACAACCTCGCTTTGGCCTGTGGCGTACTCAAAGCAATTGTTTGATATCACGCACATCCTTAGGGCTAAGCGCCGGGGCGATGGCTATAACAAGCTTTATGGTATTGCTGCTTCGTTGTGTAAGGCGATCGACTGGCAATATGAGCGAGAGTGGCGCTTGGTTGTGCCAGGCAGTCGTGATGGTAAAGGCATTAACGTTGCGGCACCTCTGAAGGCGGTTCATCTCGGAGCGAGAATTTCGGATTATGATGCGCTCAAGATCTTGAAGATCTGTCGTGACATCAACATTCCGGTCTACAAGGTCATGCTTGCACCTAACGAATATCGGATGGTCTCGTTGCCTACTAACTTGGACGAATGGTGTTCCAGCGATGGGCGGCGGCAGGGCAACATGCCTTGGTAGACGTACACCACGAACATTAAGGAGAGATGCATGGACGTAAAGTGGGAGACACTGTTGGTTCACAACACCGGACTGGGCGTGCTTCGAGGCTGTCTGACAGAAGAAGGAAAGCTGCATGTGGAGAACACCTCGGAGGCTAAACTCGTCGGCTTCATGCCTGAAGAGGCGCGCCCGATGGGCGATGTTCTAAAGAATCCTGAGAATGCTCTTATCGTCGCAGGCCCGCAGGCGTTTGAGGGGGAGTGGGTGTATGAAGGTCGGGACAATAAGAACGCAGATGCATTCACCCCTCCATCCTTCATTTTCGTACGAAAGGGTTGAGGGCGCCTGACTAGAGGCAGATGCCACCATCGACACTTAGGTATGGGTGGTGGCGGAAGATCCGCAATCGACGTACATTCGAACCGAGCGCCCCGTCTAGGGGCGTTCGACATTTCGGACCTGGCTATTCAGTGACCTTGAAGCCGGCTCCAGCCGTGAATGATGTAGTCAACGACCACAATGGCAGCAGCGTCGGACGCGACGTTATGGAAAAGATCATCCTTTTTTGTCGTCGCCGAAATCGCTGAATCCTCGGACGACCAAGACCGGAACGTTTTGTTTCTCGCAGGCACCACGACGCCATAAGCCTCCATTTCTGCGACGCAGGCTTTATCGTGGATCTGTCGCAGCCGTGCGAAGAACTCGGAGTCTCTGATGAGTTTTTCCCCAGACACGATCGTTGCAGTGGAAGCTTTGAATTTTGGTGCGACTTCACCAGCTGCGAACTCTTTCGGCAAGCTCACACCGAGCGCCTTTGCGCGCTCCTGCAAGCGGTCGGAGAGTGAAGGAGAAGAGAAGCAGGTGCTGAGATCCTGAAGTGTCGCCATTCCAGGCCGTTGCATTTCAGGTTGCGCCGCCAGGACACTATCTGCCAACGCGGCAGCGCTTTCGTAATACACAACGCGTTCCGGTACGATGGCTTCACCCAAGGTCATCTTCCCTCGCAGGCCACCAGCGATGCCCATCATCAGCGCTTTTTCGGCTTCAGCTCGGACAAAAGCTGGGTAGTGACCCCGCGTTCACATTACCTGCCGAACCAAGCGAAGCGATCGCACACGAAACCGGGCCATCGTGTCTGTCCCGGATCGTCGTCCAATAGTGGATATGGTTCGCAGAGCGCCGATGCGGCGTTTCATCCTGAATCCCGCAGGCAATTATGGCTGGGGCCACCTCGACTTGCTCATCCTCGATATTGCCGCCGGTCACAAGGTCATCATCGATATAGCTGATCTCAGCGAACTTCTTAGCCTGCAGTCGCCGAATGAACATTCGCTGTTCTTCGGATATCTTGTCCGACATGGCTTTGAGAGATGTGACGATCTTCAGCTGGCGTGCCGGTGTGTAATTCGAGGCAAGCGCACTTGCCTCGTTAGCTACCGTCCAATCAAAGGTCAGCAGGCCACCATCATCATTTTTGGGTTCACCGGCAAGGTACACAACAAGTCCGCCATTAGCGTCCAACACGCTTTTAGTGAGGGCCGCTTTGATGACACACCGCTAAATCAAAGCAAGTCACTCACCCAGCCAACCTCAGTCGTCCCTCAAATCCTCACCCAATCTCAAGTCGCCACATTCAAATACTTGCCCACCGACGCCGTACTACCGAGCGAATACTGCTTGCTCAGATTGGCAATCATCCGGTTCAACGCTTCGGTCGTGGTTTGAGTGGTACTGGCGGTCTGTTCATCGCTCGGACGCTGGCGTCCTGCCTGTAACGCGGCCTTCAACTCATCACTGCTCACGCCACCACTGCTGTCGCTATCCAGCACCTTGAGCAGCGCCGCGCTGCTGTCGCTGTTGGAGGATGAGGTGCTGTCGCTGGCTTGCAGCGTGCTGCTCAACTCGGTCGCCGTCACATTGCCGTCACCGTCCGCATCGAGCTGGCTGAACAGTTCGTCACTGGAAACCCGGGGTGGTGGCGGTGGCGGGGTGAGGCTGGCGGTGAGTTCGTCCTGGCTGACGACGCCGTCCTTGTTCTTGTCCAAGGCCGAGAAGATTTTGCTGCTGTCGGCGGTGCTGCCGGCGCTGGTCAGGCCGCTGCTCAGTTCGTCGCCGCTGATGGCGCCGTCGCCGTCGGTGTCGAGGGCTTTGATCAGGGCGTCGGCGAGGTCGGTGTTGGGGGCCTGGTTGTGGTCGGGTGGTGGCGGTGGGGCCATGGCGGCCATTTCTTCGGCGCTGAGGCTGCCGTTGCTGTCGCTGTCCAGGTCGCCGAATTGTTTGCTCAGGCTGACCAGCAACCCGTCACTGGATTTTTGCGACAGGGCGCTGTTCAGTTCGTCCTGATCCACCGCGCCGTCGCCGTTGCTGTCGAGTTTGGCGAACAGTTCCTTTTGCAGTTGCTGGCTGCGGGCGTTTTGTGTGGAAGTGCTGCTGGTGCTGGTATAGCTCGTGTAGTTGCTGACGCTACCGATCATGGGCTCACTCCTTGTAATGGAAAACCGGTTCATGAACCGGCGCTTGCAGACTCAAGGCGTGAGGTGTCGCAGGTATGTGGGTTTTGTACCGGACGGTACACAGTCGGGTTTACAGTCGTGGCAGGCGAATCACGGCGGTGAGGCCACCGCCAGGTGTCTCTTCGAGGTTCAACTGGCCACCCTGGCGTTGCGCGGCTTCCCGGGCGATGGTCATGCCCAGGCCGACGCCGCCGGAGTTGCGGTTGCGCGAGCCTTCCAGGCGGAAAAACGGCTCGAACACGGCTTCGCGTTTGTCCGCGGCGATGCCCGGGCCGTGGTCGATCACGCGGATCAGCAGGTGTTCGCGTTGATCCTGCAGTTCGATGTGTGCTTGCCCGGCGTAGCGCAAGGCGTTGTCCATCAGGTTGTTGATGCACGAGCGCAGGGCCATCGGCTGAACCGCCAGTGGTGCGCAATGGCCGCTGACCTGCACGTCGGCGCCCTGATCCTGGGCGTTCTCGCATAGGGATTCGACCAGCGCCTGCACGTCCATCATCTGCAGTGCTTCGCTGGTGCGTTGTTCGTGCAGGTAGGTGAGGGTGGCGTCGAGCATGCCGATCATGTCGTTCAGATCCTGACGCATCTGGCCCTGGAGTTTGTCGTCGTCGATCTTTTCCAGGCGCAGTTTCAGCCGCGACAGTGGCGTGCGCAGGTCATGGGACACGGCACCGAGCATGCGTGCGCGCTGCTGAACCTGTTCGCGAATCCGCTGCTGCATCAGGTTGAAGGTATGGGCCGCCTGCCGGGCCTCTCGCGGGCCGGACTCTTCCAGCGGCGGGCTGTCGAGGTTTTCGCTGAGGCGTTCGGCGGCGTCGCTCAGACGCTGGATCGGCCGGCTCAGGAGTTTGGCGCCGTACCATGCAGCGATCATCAGCGAGATGAACTGAAAGGTCAGTGGCACCAGCGGCCCGCCGAACCAGGGGCGCGGCGGTCGATGGGCGAAGCGCGGATCCGGCGGCGGACGTTGCCCTTCGACGCCCTGGGAAAATTCCGGCGGCGGAGGGGGCGGAGGCGGGCCGTAATGGTGGAACCAGGCGAAAGCCAGCAAGTGCGCCAGGACGATCGCCACGAACAGCACGCCGAACAGGCGGCCGAACAGCGTGTCGAAGCGCCCCCGCATCAGCCGATGTCCCTGGCGTCGAACAGGTAACCTTCGCCGCGTACGGTCTTGATCAACTGCGGGGCTTTCGGGTCGTCACCGAGTTTTTGCCGCAAACGCGAGACCAGCAGGTCGATACTGCGGTCGAAGGCTTCGATCGAGCGGCCACGGGCAGCGTCCAGCAACTGTTCGCGGCTGAGCACCCGGCGCGGTCGTTCGATGAACACCCAGAGCAGGCGGAATTCGGCGTTGGACAGCGGCACCACCAGGCCATCGTCGGCGATCAACTGGCGCAGGACGCTGTTCAGGCGCCAGTTGTCGAAGCGAATGTTCGCACGCTGTTCCGTGCGGTCGTCGCGCACCCTGCGCAGAATCGTCTGGATCCGCGCCACCAGTTCCCGGGGTTCGAACGGTTTGGCCATGTAATCATCGGCACCCAGTTCCAGGCCGATGATGCGGTCGGTAGGCTCGCAACGGGCGGTGAGCATCAGGATCGGGATGTCCGATTCGGCGCGCAGCCAGCGGCACAGCGACAGACCGTCTTCGCCGGGCAGCATCAGATCGAGCACCACCACATCGAAATGTTCGGCCTGCATCGCCTGGCGCATGGCTGCGCCGTCGGTGACACCGCTGGCGTGAATGTTGAAACGGGCCAGGTAGTCGATCATCAGTTCACGGATCGGCACATCATCGTCGACGATCAGGGCGCGGATGCTCCAGCGCTTGTCGTCTTTCTGCTCTTCATTCACGGAGACTTGGGAGTTGTGCATGAGGCTGTTCATCTGCCAGTAAGCCGCCAACCACAAAGATAGGCTGCGAGGTTGTGGTTTCAGCATAGGCGTCCGGCCGTGAGGCGGGAAGGGCTGCTGTAAGGACATGTTGCGGCTGGCGAGGCTAGCGCGGACGCATGTTGTCGGCGTGTCGGTTGTGTATCGGCTTCGACACAATACCCTGCAAGGCTATGCTGATCACGTCCGGCGCGACGATTTACCGATCATCGGGTGCCGCGCCGCCGCCGGTTCCGCTACAATGCGCGCCGATTTCGACTTGCCTGAGAGCCCATCCATGTCCGCCTGCCAGACTCCTATCATCGTCGCCCTGGATTTCCCCACCCGTGACGCCGCACTGAAGCTGGCCGACCAGTTGGACCCGAAACTGTGCCGGGTCAAAGTGGGCAAGGAACTGTTCACCAGCTGTGCCTCGGAAATCGTCGGCACCCTGCGCGACAAGGGTTTTGAAGTGTTCCTCGACCTGAAATTTCACGACATCCCAAACACCACGGCGATGGCGGTCAAGGCCGCTGCCGAGATGGGCGTGTGGATGGTCAACGTTCACTGCTCCGGCGGTCTGCGCATGATGGCGGCCTGCCGTGAAGAGCTGGACAAGCGCAGCGGCCCGCAGCCGTTGCTGATTGGCGTGACCGTGTTGACCAGCATGGAGCGTGAGGATCTGGCGGGTATCGGTCTGGACATCGAGCCGCAGGAGCAGGTGCTGCGCCTGGCAGCGCTGGCCGAGAAGGCCGGGATGGACGGTCTGGTGTGCTCGGCGCTGGAAGCCACGGCGTTGAAAACCGCGCATCCGTCGCTGCAGTTGGTGACGCCGGGCATTCGTCCGGCCGGCAGTGCCCAGGACGATCAGCGTCGCATCCTGACCCCGCGTCAGGCGCTGGATGCCGGTTCCGATTATCTGGTGATCGGCCGTCCGATCAGCCAGGCGGCGGATCCGGCCAAGGCCCTGGCTGCGGTGGTTGCCGAACTGGCCTGAACGAACAGCTGAAGATGCAAAGAAGGGAGCCTGATGGCTCCCTCTTTGTTTTCAGATTTGTTTTCAGACCTTCAACACCAGCTTGCCGAAGTTCTCGCCACTGAACAGTTTGCCCAGGGTCTCCGGGAAGGTTTCCAGGCCTTCGACGATGTCTTCCTTGCTCTTGAGCTGACCCTTGGCCATCCAGCCGGCCATTTCCTGGGCGGCACTGGCGTATTGCGCCGCGTAGTCCATCACCACGAAACCTTCCATCCGCGCGCGGTTGACCAGCAGCGACAGGTAGTTGGCCGGGCCTTTTACCGCTTCCTTGTTGTTGTACTGGCTGATGGCGCCGCAGATCACCACGCGGGCCTTGAAGTTCAGGCGGCTCAGCACCGCGTCGAGGATATCGCCGCCGACGTTGTCGAAATACACGTCCACGCCTTTCGGGCATTCGCGTTTAAGGCCGGCCAACACGTCTTCGCTCTTGTAGTCGATGGCGCCGTCGAAGCCCAGTTCATCGATCAGGAACTTGCACTTGTCCGCGCCGCCGGCAATACCGACCACCCGGCAGCCTTTGATCTTGGCGATCTGTCCGGCGATGCTGCCGACCGCGCCTGCCGCACCGGACAACACCACGGTGTCGCCGGCCTTCGGTGCGCCGACATCGAGCAGGGCGAAGTAGGCGGTCATGCCGGTCATGCCCAATGCGGACAGATAAACCGGCAGCGGTGCCAGTTTTGGATCGACCTTGTAGAAACCTCTTGGCTCGCCGATGAAGTAATCCTGCACGCCAATGGCACCGTTGACGTAGTCGCCGACGGCAAACCCCGGATTGTTTGACGCGACGACTTTGCCTACGCCCAGTGCGCGCATGACTTCACCGATACCTACCGGCGGGATGTAGGACTTGCCCTCGTTCATCCAGCCGCGCATGGCCGGGTCGAGGGACAGGTATTCGTTCTTGACCAGAATCTGCCCCGCCGCCGGCTCGCCGACCGGTACTTCCTGATAGGTGAAGGTCTCGCGGGTGGCGGCGCCCACCGGGCGTTTGGCGAGCAGGAACTGGCGATTGGTCTGGTTAGTCATGACAGGCACTCAACGGGATGAAGCCTTGTTGATAGACCGTCCTCGGCGATGCCGCAAGGTTGGCTGACGAGGCGAATGCAGGCCGATCAAGCAGGGTGATAGTGGCCCGAACGGGTTCATCACTGCGATTCATGGGCGGTCAAACGGCCGTCTGATAGTGCTGCCGCCGGGGAGGTGGCTGTGGCTATGCTGCCTTCATCAATCCCCCGCATTCGAGGACATAACAATGAGCATGACGTTTTCCGGTCAGGTCGCCGTCGTCACTGGCGCCGCCAACGGTATCGGCCGCGCGACCGCCCAGGCATTCGCCGCCGAAGGCCTGAAAGTGGTGGTCGCCGATCTGGATGCCGCCGGGGGCGAGGGCACAGTGGCGCTGATTCGTACAGCCGGCGGCGAAGCGACCTTCGTGCGCTGCAACGTGACCGTCGAAAGCGAAGTAAAAAATCTGATGGACGAGGTGATCAAGACCTACGGCCGTCTCGACTATGCCTTCAACAACGCCGGGATCGAAATCGAGAAAGGCAAACTGGCCGAGGGCTCGATGGATGAGTTCGACGCGATCATGGGCGTCAACGTCAAGGGCGTCTGGCTGTGCATGAAGTACCAGTTGCCGTTGCTGCTGGCTCAGGGCGGCGGGGCGATCGTCAACACCGCGTCGGTGGCCGGGCTGGGTGCTGCGCCGAAGATGAGCATCTACGCCGCCTCCAAACATGCGGTGATCGGTCTGACCAAGTCGGCCGCCATCGAGTACGCCAAGAAGAAAATCCGCGTCAACGCGGTTTGCCCGGCGGTGATCGATACCGACATGTTCCGTCGCGCCTACGAGGCCGACCCGAAGAAAGGCGAGTTCGCCAACGCCATGCATCCGGTGGGTCGCATCGGCAAGGTCGAGGAAATTGCCAGCGCGGTGCTGTACCTGTGCAGCGATGGCGCAGCATTCACCACTGGCCATTCACTGGCCGTGGACGGTGGCGTGACCGCGTTCTGAAAAGGCATCTGTTGATGCAGGAAAAGACCCGCCCGACGGCGGGTCTTTTCGTCTGTGCCAGGTTCCATGTCATTGATAAACAATGTGTTTCAAATAGTTAGAACAGTGGCTTTTGGCGGTTTTGTCGCACAGCCTGACCGGCGCGGCTGTGATTTACTGCTGCGGGCAAAACGGACAGGAGTTTGTGCACTCATGGAATTGAGAATTGACCGACAGGCAATGGTGCCGGTCGTACAGCAGATTGTTGACGGATTGATCGAGTGGATCGTGCAGGAACAGGTGCCGCCTGCCACGCGCCTGCCATCCATTCGACAGATTGCGCGATTGAATCTGCTCAGCCAGTCGTACGTCATGGAGGCTTGCGAGCGTCTGGTGGCACAGGGCGTTCTTGCCTCGCGGCAAGGGGCGGGGTTCATGGTCGCAAGCACATTGCCGGCGTGTTGCAAGTCTTTCGACAGTCCGGCTTTCGAGGGCGAGCGCCATGGCTGTGATACGGATCCGCAATGGCGCGGCGGGTTGAAACTGGGCGACGGGGTTTTGCCCGAGAGCTGGCGAGAGTCCGATGATCTCGCCTATGCGATCCGTCAGGTGGCCCGCACCGACATGGCCAGCCTGTTCAACTACAATACCCCCCTCGGGCTCCCCGCGCTGCGCGAACAGATTGTCAAACGATTGGGAATGCTCGATATCACCGCCGATGAGGACGCTGTGCTGACAACGGCCGGCGCGAGCCACGGGCTTGATCTGATCGTGCGCACGCTGTTCCGGGCGGGGGATTGTGTGGTGGTGGAAACGCCGGGGTATGCGCCGCTGTTCGATCTCTTGCGGCTGCACGGCGTGCGCATGCTGGAGGTTCGCCGCACGCCTGGCGGGCCTGACCTCGAGGCGCTCGAGGCGTTGTTGCGGCAGTTCCGGCCGGCGGCGCTGTTCATCAACAGTCACCACCACAACCCCACGGGGAGCTGTCTGGCGCCGGCAGCGGCGCGGCGCATTCTGCAATTGAGCAAAACCTACGACCTGCGGCTGATCGAAGATGACGTCTACGCTGATCTGCATAACGGCAGCGGCACGCGCCTGGCAGCACTGGATGAAGACGGACGGGTGATTTACGTCGGCAGTTTTTCCAAGACGCTGAGCAGCTCGTTGCGGGCAGGCTTCGTGTCGGCCAGTCACGAGGTGATCGAGCAACTGGCGCGGATCAAGATGATCAGTTGCATGGGCACTTCAAGGTTCAGCGAGGCCGTTCTGGCGGCGCTGCTGGCCAGCGGTGCGTATCGCAAACTGGTGCAGCGTCAGCGCCAGCGGCTCAATATCGATCGCGCGGCGGCCCTGCAGGCGCTGGAGGATGCCGATTGGGAGGTGTTCGGCAAACCCACCGGCGGGCTGTTCATCTGGGCCCGTTCGCCGCTGGCGAATGATGAACACCTGCGCAGGCAGGCCTCGCGTCATGGTGTGCAATTGTCATGCGCGTCTTCTTACAGTCCCAGTGGCGAAGCCAGTGACTGGCAGCGGATCAATGTGGCCTATGCTTGCGATCCGAGGGCGCGGCAGTTCTTTCGCAGTACGGCCGTGGATCGACCTCAAGTGTTCTGAAAACGACGCAGGCCTAGCTTTTTGCCATTATTCCGACGCCAGAGTCTTGTGCTGGTTCTTGGCCGTTGCGACTCTTCGGCAACAGACTTTGGCAGGGGACTACGCGCAATGATTTCGGCCGTGCAAGGACGTTTTGCCAACCTCGGTATGGCGAAAAAACTGGGTATCGGGTTTGTGCTGGTATTGCTGTTGACTGCCTTGGTGGCGGCCATCGGCGTCTGGTCCCTGCAAACCATCAGTCAGCGCTTCGACGGGCTCAAACAGATGTCCTCGCTCAACAGCGGCCTGCTGAAAGTGCGTCTGCTGGAGCAGGATTATGCCCTGCACGGCAATCCGAAAATCGCCGATGCCTTGCACGAGGGTGTGGATGGCCTGATCACCATGGCTGATCAGCTCAAGGCCCAATCGCCGGGCAATGAGTCGGTCATGAGCGACGTCCAGCAGTCGCTGGGCGCTTATCGCAAGGCGTTCGATGAGTTCGTGTCGCTGACCCAGGCCAAGGATCTGGCGCTGGAAATGGCCAGTTGGTCGGTGTCCAGTGTCGCCAACAATCTCGACGTCCTGCAGGCCGGGCTTGCCGATGACGGCGCCTACACGCTGAAAGACAGCGAGGGCAAGGACGGAGCGCAGTTCATCGAGCAGGCCAGTCAGGTCAGCCAGGTTTCGCGCCTGATGCTGCAAGCCATGAACGAAGCGCGGGTGCGTCTGGATCAGAGTCGCAAGGGCGACGACAGCGCCAAGGGCAACATCGAACAGGCCGCCCAGGCCCAGGCACAAGCCGAACAACTGAAGTCCACGGTCAAGGACGAAGGTTATCTGACGGTGCTCAACGAGGTGTCAGGGCACATCGCCGGTTTCAACGACAAGCTCGCCGAGTACACCGGGCTTCTGGCTCAGGAAAAAACCGTCTACGAGCAACTGCATCAGCGTGCCGCTGAGGTGGTGGAGCGGGTCGATCAGGCCTATGTCGCCCAGGACGTCGCGATGCAGGGTGAGTTGAAGAAGAACTCGGTGCTGATCATCGGCTCGTCGGCAATGGCATTGCTAGTCGGGCTGATTGCGGCCTGGGTGATCACCCGGTTGATCGTCGCGCCGTTGCGCAGCGTGATGCTTGTCGCTCAGCGGATCGCCGCCGGTGACTTGAGTGCAACGGTGGAAGTGACTCGTCGAGACGAGATCGGCCAGTTGATGCAGTCCATGCAGCAGATGGGCGCGGGCCTCAGCAGCATCGTCAGCGGGTTGCAGGCGGGTATCGAACAGTTGGCCAGTTCCGCGCAATCGCTGTCGGCGGTGACTGAACAGACCAACCTGGAAGTCAGCAGCCAGAAAGAGGAAACCGAGCAGGTTGCCACGGCCATGAACCAGATGACCGCCACCGTCCATGATGTGGCGCGCAATGCCGAAGAAGCCGCACTTGCGGCGCAGACTGCCGACGACAAGGTCGAGAGCGGTCAGCAGGTGGTGCGCCAGAGCATGGCGCGGATCGAGCAACTGGCGGATTCGGCGACGTCGGCCAGTTCGAGCATCGAAAGCCTGAGCGCAGAAATCCAGAACATCGGCACGGTGCTCGAAGTCATCAAAAGCGTCGCCGAGCAGACCAATCTGCTGGCGCTCAACGCCGCGATCGAAGCGGCGCGGGCGGGCGAGCAGGGCAGGGGCTTTGCGGTGGTTGCCGACGAGGTGCGGGCGCTGGCCCGGCGTACGCAGCAGTCGACCGAAGAGATCGAGCGGCTGGTCAGTGCCTTGCGCTCGGCGGCGCATTCGTCAGTGCAGCAGATTCAGAGCAGTGGCGAGCTGGTGAAACTGGCGGTCAGTGATGCACTGCAGACCGAAAGTGCGCTGGGGAGTATTGCGGCGGCGGTTTCGTTGATTCAGCAGATGAATCAGCAGATTGCGGCGGCGGCCGAGGAACAGAGTTCGGTGGCCGAGGAGATCAATCGCAGTGTGACCAGTATTCGGGCGAGTGCGGATCAGTCGTCGATTGCGATGCGCGGGAATGCGGCTTCCAGTGTTGAGCTGGCGCAGTTGGGGAGTGAGTTGCGGGGGATGGTGGGGCACTTCAGGCTTTGATTTGGGGTTGGCCTTGGCGGCCTTTGGGCCGACCAGGTTTTGGGGTGGTTTGGGTGAATATCCGTTGCTTCGGGTGTTACCGCTGGCGGTTCCGCTCTTACAGCGGCTCACTTTTCCAAACGCCGAAAAGTAAGCAAAAGGCTTGGCCCCTGCGTTCGGCCCCTCGCTGAGGCTCGGTGTTCCTTCGTTCCGGGATTCATCCGGGGGCATCGCCTACGGTTTGCTTCGCTGCACCTCCTCTCGATGTGTTTGGCTTCGCCAAACGGCGCTGCGCGCCTACCCCCGGATAAATCCCTCCACTCAGCCTTCCGATGGGGCCGGTACGTCAAAAGCGGTACTCGAGCTAACGCTCATCGTGTTGAGTGGTGGAGAGCCAAAGCCAAAGCCAGAGCAGAAGAAGCAGAAGAAACAGAAGAAACAGAAGAAGGTGCTGCAGGAGTCGAGTTGCACGCGTTTTAAAACCCGAGTTCAACTCGGTATTTCACGTCGGCGTACCTCTCCCAAACAACTCGGTCAGTCCCCTCTCCCTTAGGGAGAGGGTTAGGGTGAGGGGTGCTTTTGATCTTCTGCTTTGAAGCCAATAAAAAAGCCACCTCTCGGTGGCTTCTCTCTCTGACTGCACTCAGTCGTAAATCACTTTTTTCTTCCAGTCCGCATCCGCTTCGACATCCTTGAGGCCGGCAGTCAGCTGGTTTTCTTCGCCTTCGACCGGGGCGATCTTGTCCATGACCTGGGCGTTGGCGCGGGCCAGGAGTTTTTCCAGGTATTGGAGTTGTTCGGCGTAGATCTGCGGGTCCTGCTGTTTGCGCAGGTATTGCACGCCGCGTTCGAAGGCGAGCCGGGCCTGGCCGGGCTGGTTTTGTTGCAGGGCGTGCTGGCCGAGGTTGTTGAAGAACTCGATGTGCAGCAGCACCAGGATATGGCGCACTTCACGGATCCAGTGTTTGGCTTCGTTCGGTGGCAGGAAGCCGTCCTGGGCGGCGCGGGTGATCTGGCCGTGGAGGGCTTCGAGGAGGAAGCGCACGTCTTTGGCCTTGGCTTCGGTCTGGATCGGCGCCGGCGGGTTGTTGACCGGGATCGATTCGCCCTGGGCGACGAGGGCGCTCAGTTCGGTGATGCGGGCCTTGGTGGTGGCGCTGGTTTTTTCCAGATTCAGCAGACGCTGGCAGACGTTCAGTTCCAGGCGGGTCATCAACAGCTTGAGGGCCGGGGTCATGAACTGGCCGGGGAAGGTTTCGGTCAGTTCGCCACAACGGCGCAGGCGGTCGTTGAGTTCGACCTTGGTGCGGGCCTTCTCCAGTTTGGTGTTTTCCACCACATGGTTCATGTAGCCAATGGCGATCAAGATTGCGATCCCGGCTATGACTAGCAGGGTGATCATGAGTGGTGTCACCGGTAAGACCTCTTTATAGGGTTCGCGTGCGAGTGTAGTAGCTCGGCATATGTGAGCCTAGCGCCGCTCGACGGGTTGGATCAGCGAAGCTTCATCTGTATCGGCCGCAAGCCTGCTTATATAAATGCTGGCCCTTGGGGTACAGATTGCCATCACCTGTGCCGTGGACTATAACGCCTTGGCGAGTGGCGGAATATAGGCGTCAATCGTCGGGCGACGGAAAAGTCCGAATCGGCTCGTAAAGCAGGGCGAAGTCATTGATTTAAATAAATTTATATCAGGGGGTTGACGACCTTCCAATCCATCCATAGAATGCGCGCCACTTGCAGCGTAAAGCACACAGCGAAACGCGGCAGGGAGTGAATGTTGTAGTGTGTCCCCTTCGTCTAGTGGCCTAGGACACCGCCCTTTCACGGCGGTAACAGGGGTTCGAGTCCCCTAGGGGACGCCAATGCGGGAATAGCTCAGTTGGTAGAGCACGACCTTGCCAAGGTCGGGGTCGCGAGTTCGAGTCTCGTTTCCCGCTCCAATTTTAAACGGCAGTGCTTTCGGGCGGTGCTGAGTGAAACCAGAACCAAGTCTTCGGATGCGGATCTGGACACCGAAACACACACCATGTGTTCCGGGTAGCGTGTCCCCTTCGTCTAGTGGCCTAGGACACCGCCCTTTCACGGCGGTAACAGGGGTTCGAGTCCCCTAGGGGACGCCATTTGCGGGAATAGCTCAGTTGGTAGAGCACGACCTTGCCAAGGTCGGGGTCGCGAGTTCGAGTCTCGTTTCCCGCTCCAAATTCAAGAAGCGCCGCTCCGCAATGAGCGGCGTTTTTATTAGTGAAAGTTGTAGCCTGTCCCCTTCGTCTAGTGGCCTAGGACACCGCCCTTTCACGGCGGTAACAGGGGTTCGAGTCCCCTAGGGGACGCCATTGCGGGAATAGCTCAGTTGGTAGAGCACGACCTTGCCAAGGTCGGGGTCGCGAGTTCGAGTCTCGTTTCCCGCTCCATATTCAACAAAAACGCCGCTCAGTAATGAGCGGCGTTTTTGTTTGTGCGTTATTTGTCGCGCAACAAAAAAGGACCTCACGGTCCTTTTTTTTGTGGGCCCGCCACCTTGGCGGGCCAGTGTCGCGATCAAAGCTTCGGCAGTTGCCCGATGCGGCCCATCATTTCGGTAACGATCTGCAGGTCCAGCAGGAACTGGTCAACGGTCTTGAACTCGCCGTCGGTGTGACCGGTGTATTTGACCTCAGGTCGGGCCAGACCGAATTGCACACCGTTGGGCAGTTCATGCACCGAGGTGGCGCCGGCAGAGGTGCCGAACTCGTGTTTCATACCCAGGTTTTCGGTGGACACGGCCAGCAGTGCCTTGACCCACTCGCCTTCAGGGTTGCGGTACATCGGCTCGGCGATCGAGTAATCGAAGTTGACTGCGACGTGGGTTTTCTTGCTCCATGCCGCCAGTTTGTCGGCGATTTCGGTCTTGAGCACTTCCGGCGACTTGCCCTTTGGTACACGCAGGTTGACCGCGAGTTTGAAGGTCTTGTCGTCCATCCCGACGTAGGTCAACGAGGTGGTCAGCGGGCCCATGAAGTCATCGGCGAAACCGACGCCCAGCTTGCCACCCTTGTAGTCCAGGCCCCAGTTGTCGGCGGCGTAACGGGCGGCATCGGTGATGTGGTTGTGTTTAAGCGCGATCTTGCCATCCACACTGTGGATGAAGTCCAGCATGCGGGCGACCGGGTTGACGCCGGATTCCGGTTCGGACGAATGCGCGGAAACGCCGGTTACGCTGAGTTTCACATCCTTGCCATCGACCTTGGCATTTACTTCGAAATCGCCGCCATGTTGTTTGGCGTATTCGTTACCGGCTTTTTGCAGACTGGCGGCCAGCTCGGCAGGCTTGTCTGTCACCAGAGTCACGACCGAAACCGATGGAATCTGGTTGGTTGCCATGCCGCCGGTCATCGAGATCAGCTCCGCGCCTTTGCCCTCGGCCTTGCGCTTGGCAAATTTGGCCATGACCGTGCCGTAGCCTTTCTCGGCGATCACCACCGGGTAGCCGCCATCCAGCGCCAGGTTGTACTCCGGCGTCGGGTTGCGTTCAAAGTAGTAAGGAATCGCGTCGCCGGTGGTTTCTTCGGTGGTGTCCACCAGCAGTTTGAAATTGCGGGCCAGCGGCAGCTTTTCTTCCTTGATCACCTTCATGGCATACAGCGTCACCACGATGCCGTTTTTGTCGTCCTCGGTGCCACGGCCGTACATGCGGTCGCCGATCAATGTGACCTTGAACGGGTCGAGTTTGGTGCCGTCTTTCAGCACCCAGTTTTCCGGCGTTACCGGCACCACATCGGCGTGCGCGTGAATGCCCACGACTTCCTTGCCGCTGCCGTCGAGAGAAATTTCGTAGACGCGGTTGTCGATGTTTCGGTAGTTCAAACCAAAGGACTCGGCCAGGTCCTTGATCTTGGCGGCGATCTTGATGAATTCAGGATTCTCGTGCTGGGCAACACCTTCTTTGCGATCGGTCGGGATTTCGACCAGTTCGCGCAGAGTTTCCAGGGCTGCCTTGCCGTATTTCGCCCGGGTGTAGAGGCCCAGCAGGCGATAGATTTCGTTTTGCTGTTCAGCGGTCAGTGTCTTGTTGTCGAGAAACGCGCTGATGGAAGGGCGCAGGTCGTCGGTCTTGCTCAGGTCGCTCTTGGCCACTTCGCCGAGGAACTGGCGGAAATCACTGACCTTTGTATCGCTGTATGTCTTGAGGATGGTCGCGCTTTGCTGCGGTGTGATGTTGGCGTGGGCGGGCAGTGTCACGGACGAAAGGCTGGCCAGAATCAGGGTCGATGCGGCCAGTTGCTTGAGTGAAAAATCCATTGCTAAGGGCATTCCTTTGCAGGTGGTAAGTAGGAAGTGTCTGATAGATGTGTCAGACGGTTTCGCAAACTAACACTGCAAGCGAGTGATAGGGGAGCCCCCGAAGTGGGACGCGTCGCACAGAAATGCAAAAGCGGCGCAGAATCGAAAAAACCCGTCCAATCTGTCTGGAACGGGCTTCTCCGATCAGCGTGTTTACATCGACAACACCAGTCGCCCGGCAAACAGGATCAAAATCACTCCCATGCTGCGCTCGAACCAATGACCCATGCGCATAAACAACAGCCGCACTTTGCTGCTCGAAAAGAACAGCGCAACGATCACGAACCACAAAGCGTTCACGCTGCACATCCACAGTCCGTACAGGGCCTGGATTTCCAGCGGCGTGCTGGCGCTGATGATCGTGGTGAAGATCGCCAGGAAAAACAGCGTGGCCTTGGGGTTGGTGGCGTTGGTCAGGAAACCGGTGGAAAACGCCTTGAACAGCGATTGCTCGACCAGTGGTTCATCGCTGGTCTTTTCGCCTTCCAGCGTTGTCTTGGGTTTGCTGCGGATCAGGCTGATACCGAGGTAGAAAATGTAGGCGCCGCCCACGACCTTGGCCACCGTCAGGAGCCACGGCGTGGTGTGCATCAAGGCGCCGACGCCCAGCAGGGTATACAGCACGTGCACGGAAATCCCCGCGCCGATGCCCAGTGCCGTGCAGATGCCGACCAGCCGCCCGAAACGCACACTCTGGCGGATGGTCACGGCGAAGTCCGGACCGGGAGCGACCACGGCCAGAAAATGAATGGTGGCCAGCGCCAGAAACTCGCCCAGGTAATTCGATGTCATTTCAGCTCCAGAAAGTCAGGGGTGATGCATTGCCGCGATAGCCGACAAAAAACGAAAGGCTCAAGCGCGGATCTGCCACGCCCGGCGTTACCGAGTGCATGCGACGCGAATTGAACATGATGAAATCCCCCGGTTCCGGGCGCACTTCAAGGGCGGGTGGGCCGAGCAGTGCCGGGTCGATGCCGTAGCTGTCGCCGCGCATTTCGTCGAAGCGGTCCGGTGAAATGTCGTCTTCCCACATCTGCAGCGCGCCGCCCTCGGTCGGCATGTTCAGGTAGACGTTGCAGGCGAATTGCGCCTCGAGGCTGCGGGCCTGGAAACTCTCCGGCGCATCCTTGGCGAAGATGTCGTGGTGGGCGAGGAAGCAGACGCCGGGTTTGACCACCCGTGACAGGCCGACGTACATCTTGCGCCCGTACAGGTTTTCCAGATGGGCGCCTGCCGGCCAGGATTCGTCGAGCATGCAGCGCAGGGTATCGATCGGCGAGGAATACGGCGCGCAGCGATTGCGCAGTTCGGCTATGTTGCCGGTGGCGCGTTCGAAGTAATCCTCGATCAGCAACGGCTGGTTTTCCGCCTCATAGAACGCCATGCCGATGCGGCCAATGCTGGGGGCGTTGATGTAACCCTCGAAGCCGGGCTCGAGGATCTTGTCGCCAATCCGGATCGCCTGGTCTTCAGGCAGAAAGCCTTTGACGCGGATGGCGAGGACTTCTTCGTTGGCCAGTTTTTTTATGCACGTCTCATCGAGACGCTCGACGTCAAGCATCATGGTTTCAGGTCCATCTAACGAGTAGTCAACGGAACCGGCGAATGCGGTTCCCCCGGCGTCGGACGCTGCAACCGGCAGCGTCCGAAATCCTCAATCCACGTTGTAGTGGACGGACAGCGTGCCCTTCTTCTGCGAAAGGGACGCGATCGTGACTGTGCCCAGATCCTTCAGGCTGCGTACATGGGTGCCACCGCAGCCGTAGGCTGGCAGTTCACCGAAGCCGATTTCCCGCGCGCCTTCGCGTAGGGACGTCAGGCGGGGCAGATCGTGTTCGATCCATTGCCCGATGCCGTATTGAACGGTTTGCGCATCGACTTCCTGAGCACAATCCCCGGGCTTGAATTGCACCCGGCCTTCGTCCGGCCAGTGGTGTGCCTTGATCGGCATCCAGCCCATGGCCTGGACAAAGTGGCCGATCAAATGCCCGGCGGAATGCATGCGGGTGTTGAAGCGGCGACGTTCCTCATCGATGCGGATCTGGGTCATGCCCAGTGGCACCGGCTGGTCGACGAAATGAATGATCCGGTCCGGTTCCTGTACGACACGCATGACCTGGCTGTCGCCGATCCAGCCCGTATCGCAAGGCTGCCCGCCACCTTGCGGGTGAAACAGAGTGGCGCGCAGCACCACAGCGAATTCGTTCTCGTGGGGCGTGCAGTCGAGGACTTCCACATTGGCCTTGAGGTCATCACTATGGAAAAAGAGGCGAAGCGTCATATTCCATGCCCTTATTAAAGTTTCTTTTTTAATTATATGAATCGTGCAATAACGTGATAATCCGTTCAAACATCAAAGGACTGTTGCGCTGTGAGCATAAATCTTCCTCTGCCGTTGCTCGGTGAAATGGCGATTTTCGTCAAGGTCGTGGAGACCGGCAGCTTCTCCGAAGCCGCTCGTCAATTGGGCTCTTCGCCCTCGGCGGTCAGCCGCAGTATTTCCCGACTGGAGAAGGCACTGGCCACGCGGCTGCTGCAACGCACCACGCGCAAACTGCGCTTGAGCGACGGCGGGGAAGAAGTGTTCAAACGCTGTCAGGAGATGGTCAGCGCGGCCCGGTCGGTGATGGAAATCAGCGGTCAGTTCACCCACGAAGCCGAAGGCCTGGTGCGGGTCAGCGTTCCGAAAGCGGTCGGGCGCTTCGTGATTCATCCGCATATGCCGGAGTTTCTACGCCGTTATCCGAAGGTTGATGTGGAGTTGCTGCTGGAAGACCGGCAAGTGGACCTGATCGACGATCATGTCGACCTGGCGATTCGCATCACGGAGCGGCCGCCGGCAGGGCTGGTCGGGCGGCAATTGCTGACCATCGACCATTTGCTCTGCGCGACGCCGCAATATCTGGCCGAGCATGGCACACCGACTCATCCCCATGATTTGCTCAATCACAGCTGCATCTATCTGGGAGAAACCCCGAGTGATGCGCGCTGGAAATTCAAGAAGGGCAGTAAGGCAGTGACGGTCGGCGTGCGTGGTCGGTATGCCGCCAATCACACCGGCGTGCGTCTGGGCGCTGTGTTGCAGCACATCGGTATCGGCAGCCTGCCGTATTTCACCGCTCGTTATGCCCTCGAACAGGGTCTGGTCGTGCAGGTTCTGCCGGACTGGACATTCCTGGCGTCCTACCATGGCGGACTGTGGTTGCTGCATTCGCCAACGCGTTATCTGCCGCCGAAGCTGCGGGTGTTCATCGACTATCTGGTGGAGTGCCTGGAGAAAGAGCCGACATTGAGCAAGCCGGGAAAACCCAACGCTGCAAAATCGCTGGCCGAGTACGAATTGCCGGAGGGTGAAGGGCTGCTGTAACGGCGGCGCAAAAAAAAGGCCCGCATGGATCACCATGCGGGCCTTTTCATTGTCTGGCGAAAATCAGTGCTTGCTGTCCTGGGCGGACATCGCCAGCAGCTGTTTTTCCTGATTCCAGTCGAACGGTTCGTCGTTCTGTTCAGCTTCGTAGCGACGTTCTTCCAGTGCCTGATACATGTCGATTTCTTCATCGGACAGGTAGTGCAGGCAGTCGCCGGCGAAGAACCACAGCAGATCCCGCGGGATCAGGTGGGCAATCTGCGGGTAACGGGTAATCACTTGAGTCAGGATGTCCTGGCCCAGGTATTGGCTTTCGATCGGCTCGATCGGCAGTGACGCCAGCAGTTCGTCGAAACGCTCCAGGAACAGGGCATGGCTTTCTTCGGGAACCTGATCGGCCTCACCTACGGCGACCAGGATACTGCGCAGGTGGTCGAGCAAAACCAGATGATCGGCAACGACGTTGGACACGAGATAAGTCCTCAAGAGCAAAACGGGCGCGGGAGTATAAAGCCCCTGCGCCCGTTTTTCACTGATTGAAGGGATCAGCGGATTTTGCCGTCCGCCGGTTTCAGTTCCTCTTTGTCGAAGTCATCGACATCGATCACCTTGCGCCGCGCCGCTTCGGCGTCGCGCAGGGTTTGTGCTTCCACTGCCTGCAACACCCCGGCTTCCAGCGCCGCATCGATGGCGTGTTCGCCGGCGACCGGTTTGACCTGGCCGCTCTTGAGTGAGGTGTGCAGTTTCTTGTGCAACGGTTGCGCAGCGTTCAACTGATCGCAGGCGTGTTGCAGTGCACCGACCGCATCGTCCGCCGATTGCGGGCGATAGCAACCGGCGAGCAGTTCTTCCAGCGCCGGATCGCCCTTGGCCCGACCGATGACCGCTGCCACTTCGGCACCGAGTCTGTCCGAAGGACCTTTGTGACGACGACCGAACGGGAACACGATCACTCGCAACAGACAGCCGAAAACCCGGTTCGGGAAGTTGGTCAGCAGTTCATCAAGGGCCTTTTCCGACTGGCCGAGGCTTTCCTCCATGGCCCATCTGAACAGCGGCTCCATGTACGCCGGGGAATCGAGGTCGTGGTAACGCTTGAGCGCCGCCGAGGCGAGATACAGGTTGCTCAGCACATCGCCCAGACGAGCCGACAGCCGCTCGCGGCGTTTCAGTTCGCCGCCCAGCAGCATCATGCTCAGGTCGGCCAGCATGGCAAATGCGGCAGCCTGACGGTTGAGGGCACGGAAGTAACCCTGGCTGAGCTTGTCGCCCGGCGCATGTTCGAAATGTCCGAAACCAAGGTTCAGCACCAGCGTGCTGGCGGCGTTACTCACGGCAAAACCGATGTGTTTGAGCAGCAGTCCATCGAACTCCTTGAGGGCCTGATCCTTGTCCTCGCGTCCGGCGAGGGCCATTTCTTTCAGT
The DNA here is from genome assembly GCF_023242425.1 of Pseudomonas sp. MWU12-2029. Classification (NCBI taxonomy): domain Bacteria; kingdom Pseudomonadati; phylum Pseudomonadota; class Gammaproteobacteria; order Pseudomonadales; family Pseudomonadaceae; genus Pseudomonas; species Pseudomonas sp. MWU12-2029. The sequence continues at coordinate 72,008 of NZ_JALJDY010000007.1, forward strand.
ACGAACGGATGGCAGCGAATCGCGCCCTGACCGAAGATCATCAGGTTGCGCGAAAGAATGTTCGCGCCTTCCACGGTGATGAAGATCGGTGCGCCATTCCAGCTGCGGCCCAGGTAGTTGTTCGGGCCCATGATGATCGCCTTGCCGCCGTGCACGTCCATGGCGTGGCTGATGCACTCGCGACCGCGTTCGGTGAGGTGATACTTGAGGATCGCCGACAGCACCGAGGGCTTCTCGCCCAGATCAACCGCGTTGGCGGTCAGCATCCGCGCAGCGTCCATCATCCACGCGTTGCCGCCGATGCGCGCCATGGCTTCCTGGATGCCCTCGAATGCCGAGAGCGGAACATTGAACTGCTCACGAATCTGCGCATATTGCCCGGTGACCAGACTGGTGAACTTGGCCGCACCGGTACCCACCGCCGGCAGCGAAATCGAACGCCCGACCGACAGGCAGTTCATCAGCATCATCCAGCCCTTGCCGAGCATGTCCTGGCCGCCGATGAGGAAGTCCAGCGGAATGAACACGTCCTTGCCGGAGTTGGGGCCGTTCATGAACGCGGCGCCCAGCGGCAGGTGGCGGCGGCCGATTTCCACGCCGGGAGTGTCGGTAGGGATCAGCGCGAGGCTGATGCCCAGGTCTTCCTTGTCGCCGAGCAGGTGATCCGGGTCATAGGCCTTGAAGGCGAGGCCGAGCAGGGTCGCGACCGGGCCAAGGGTGATGTAGCGTTTTTCCCAGTTCAGGCGCAGGCCGAGGGTTTCCTGGCCTTCCCATTCACCCTTACAGATGATCCCGGTGTCGGGCATGGCGCCGGCGTCGGAACCCGCGAGCGGGCCGGTCAGCGCGAAGCACGGAATATCGTCGCCCCGGGCCAGTCGTGGCAGGTAATGATTGCGTTGTTCGTCGGTGCCGTAGTGCAGCAACAGTTCGGCCGGGCCGAGGGAGTTGGGCACCATCACGGTAGAAGCGAGGTCGCCGCTGCGGGTTGCCAGCTTCATCGCGACCTGGGAGTGGGCGTAGGCGGAAAAGCCCTTGCCGCCGAATTCCTTGGGAATGATCAGGGCGAAGAAACCGTGTTCCTTGATGTGGGTCCAGGCTTCGGCCGGCAAGTCCATCGACTGGCCGATCTGCCAGTCGGTAACCATCGCGCAGAGTTCTTCGGTCGGGCCGTCGATGAAGGCCTGTTCCTCGTCGCTCAGTTGCGCCTTGGGATAGGACAGCAGTTTGTCCCAGTCAGGACGACCGCTGAACAGTTCGCCGTCCCACCACACCGTACCTGCATCGATCGCATCGCGCTCAGTTTGTGACATCGGTGGCAGGGTTTTCTGGAACCAGCTGAACAGCGGCGCGCTGAAGTGTTTGCGGCGCAGATCCGGCAGCAGCAACGGAGCCGCGACGATGGCCAGTACGACCCAGAAGATCAGCAGCAACCAACCTGGCGCGTGGCTGAAAATCCCCATCGCCAGCAAATAGGCCGCGACGATGCCCAGTGCCGGCAGCGGGGCGATGCGCCGGTGGGCCAGATACGCCACGCCGACGATCAGAACCAGTATCCACAACAACAGCATATTCAATCCTCCGTGAACCAGGGCGAACGACCCTCCAGAGCTTAGACGGCATCTGCAAAACGGGGCGGTCAGAACAAGTTGATCTAAATCGTGGGAAACCCTGGATGGCTTTTGTAGTTTCGGTGGGCAACACGCGTAGGAAATCGTTCGCAGACTCCGCGGCTTTGCGTCCATGTTTGGCCGAAACGTCGTTATCTCTGTGCTGATCCTCTCGCTAGACTCCGGGTTCACCCAGGAGAATGTCGTCATGCGCGAGTATCTGAGCCCCGGCCGCTTCATCGATAGTGACCACCCCTCGGTGGTGGAGTTCGCAGAACGGCACCGTGGTGCCAGCCGCGACCCGCGCGCGCAAGCGATCAGTCTTTATTACGCCGTGCGCGAGGCGGTGCGTTACAACATGTACACCTTCAGCCGTGACCCTCAGACCTTGCGCGGCAGCTACGCGCTGGCGGCGGGCGAAAGTTATTGCGTGCCCAAGGCCACGCTGCTCGCCGGTTGCGCGCGCCATTGCGGGATCCCCGCACGCATCGGTCTGGCGGATGTGAAAAATCACCTGTCGACACCGCGTCTGCTTGAACTGCTGAGAAGCGAAGTGTTCGCCATGCATGGTTATACCGAGCTGTTTCTCAACGATCGTTGGGTGAAAGCCACCCCCGCGTTCAACCAGAAACTCTGCGAAATGTTCAACGTTGCGCCGCTGGAATTCGACGGCATGAACGACAGCGTTTTCCACCCGTACAACAGCGATGGCGCGCTGCTGATGGAGTACCTGGTCGATCACGGCCAGTTCGCCGATGTACCGGAATCCTTTTTCTTCGAACATCTGCAGAAATGCTATCCGCACCTGTTCAACGATCAGCAGACGCCACTGTCCAGTGACCTGCGCGGTGATGTCGGCAGCCGCTGATCCGGCGTATGCTGCTCGCCCACTCAATGGAAAAGAGGCGGTCATGCTGAAGATCTGGGGTCGCAAGAATTCGTCGAATGTCAGAAAACCGTTGTGGGCCGCCGAAGAACTCGGGCTGGCCTATGAGGCGATCGATGCCGGTGGCGCGTTCGGCGTGGTCGATACGCCGGAGTACCGGGCGATGAACCCGAACGGTCGGGTGCCGGTGATCGAAGACGACGGTTTTGTGTTGTGGGAGTCCAATGCCATCGTTCGCTACCTGTTGGCCAGGCATGCGGCGAACACTCCGTGGTATCCGGCGGATCTGCAGACCCGCGCCATCGCCGACAAGTGGATGGACTGGACCACGTCCAGTTTCGCCGGTCCTTTCCGCACGGTGTTCTGGGGCGTTCTGCGCACCCCGGCGGACAAGCAGGACTGGCCGGCGATCCATGCCGCGATCAAGGAATGCGAAGGCTTGCTGGCCATGGCCGATCAGGCCCTGAAAAACCAGCCTTATCTGTCCGGCAGTGAAATCGGCATGGGCGACATTCCGCTCGGCAGTTTCATTTATGCCTGGTTCGAGATGCCGATCGAGCGTGCGCCGATGCCTCATCTGGAGGCCTGGTACGCGCGACTGAAGCAGCGTCCGGCTTATCAGAAAGCCGTCATGACCGCGTTGACTTAATACCTACTATCGACACACTTGACTGTACTTGTGCGGCGGCGGCAAGCACCATTGCGCTTGTGCGCCGCGGTTGTCTCCCTCGCCGCCCGCCGTCATTCAGTCCTTTTTTCTCTTCTTGGTGCGTAATCCGATATGAGTTCCGCTCTGTCCATCCGGCAGCTAACCAAAACCTACGGCAACGGGTTCCAGGCCTTGAGTGGTATCGATCTGGACGTCGCCGAAGGTGACTTCTTCGCCTTGCTCGGCCCCAACGGCGCCGGCAAATCCACGACCATCGGCATTCTCTCGACCCTGGTGAACAAGACCAGCGGCACGGTGAATATCTTCGGTCACGACCTGGACAAGAACCCCGCGGCGCTCAAGCGCTCGATCGGCGTGGTGCCCCAGGAATTCAACTTCAACCAGTTCGAAAAGACTTTCGACATCGTCGTCACCCAGGCCGGCTACTACGGCATCCCGGCGAAAATCGCCAAGGAACGCGCCGAGCAGTACCTGACCCAGCTCGGCCTGTGGGACAAGCGCGATGTGCCGTCGCGTTCGTTGTCCGGCGGCATGAAGCGCCGTCTGATGATCGCTCGGGCACTGGTGCACGAGCCGCGCCTGCTGATCCTCGACGAACCGACTGCTGGCGTCGACATCGAACTGCGCCGCTCGATGTGGACGTTCCTCACCGAACTGAACCAGAAAGGCATCACCATCATCCTCACCACCCATTACCTGGAAGAGGCTGAGCAGTTGTGCCGCAACATCGGCATCATCGACCACGGCACCATCGTCGAGAACACCAGCATGCGTCAGTTGCTCGGGCAACTGCATGTGGAGACCTTCCTGCTCGACCTGAAGAGCGATCTGGCGGTTGCACCGCAACTGGCTGGTTATCCGGCCCGTCTGGTGGATGCGCATACCCTGGAAGTGCAGGTCGACAAATCCATGGGCATCACTGCGCTGTTCGGCCAACTGGCCCTGCAGAACATCGAAGTGCTGAGCCTGCGCAATAAAACCAATCGCCTCGAGGAGCTGTTCGTGTCCCTGGTGGAGAAAAATCTGTCGAAGGTGGCGGTATGAGTTCCGAACTGCGCCCCAACCTCGTCGCCCTCAACACCATTGTTTACCGCGAGGTCCGGCGCTTCACCCGGATCTGGCCGCAGACCCTGCTGCCGCCGGCGATCACCATGGTTCTGTACTTCGTGATCTTCGGCAACCTGATCGGCAAGCAGATCGGCGGCATGGGGGGCTTCAGTTACATGGAGTACATCGTGCCGGGGCTGATCATGATGTCGGTGATCACCAACTCCTACGGCAACGTGGTGTCGAGTTTCTTCGGCAGCAAGTTCCAGCGTTCCATCGAAGAACTGATGGTGTCGCCGGTGTCGCCGCACACCATCCTGATCGGTTACACCCTCGGCGGTGTACTGCGTGGCCTGATGGTCGGCATCATCGTGACGATCCTGTCGCTGTTCTTCACCAGCCTGCAGGTGCATCACCTGGGCGTTACCGTGCTGGTGGTGGTGCTGACGGCGACGATCTTCTCGCTGCTGGGTTTCATCAACGCCGTGTTTGCGCGCAACTTCGATGATATTTCGATCATCCCGACGTTCGTGCTGACCCCGCTGACCTACCTCGGTGGCGTGTTCTATTCGATCACCTTGCTGCCGCCGTTCTGGCAGACCGTGTCGCTGGCGAACCCGGTGCTGCACATGGTCAACGCCTTCCGTTACGGCATCCTCGGTGTGTCGGATATCCGCATCGGTATCGCGATCACCTTCATGCTGGTGGCGACCGTGGTGCTGTACTTCGGTTGTGCGCGATTGCTGGTAAGCGGTCGCGGCATGCGTACCTGATCCCTCCGGCGCTGCAATAAAAAACGGCCTCCCACTGCGGAGGCCGTTTTGCATTCAGGACTGGCGACTTTTCTTGCGTCGCGCCCATTGCCGGGCGACCCACCAGCGCCAGTACATCATTACCAGGCAATAGGCGAGGGCACCCAGCGCCAGCCCGACCACCACCGAACCGAGCAGGAACGGTTGCCACAGGGTCGAGAGTTCGCCACTGATCCACTCCCAGGTCAATGAGTCCGGCAGGGTGCGGGCGGGGATGTCCATCAGCCACGCCCCGACTTTGTAGGTGCAGTAGAACACCGGCGGCATGGTGACCGGATTGGTCAGCCAGACCAGACTGACGGCAATCGGCATGTTGCCGCGCACGGTGATGGCCAGTGCGGCGGCCACCAGCATCTGCGCGGGAATCGGCAGGAAAGCCGCAAAAATGCCGACGGCCATGGCCCGGGCCACCGAGTGCCGGTTCAGGTGCCAGAGGTTCGGGTCATGCAGCAACTTGCCGAGAAAGCGTAAGGATTTGTGTTCCCTGATGCTCGTCGGGTCGGGCATGTAACGTTTGAATAAGCGCCGGGGCATAAGGCTTCTCGGTCGGTTAAGGCGGCAAGTATGTCTGGATTCTACGAAGCGCCCATTCAGACTTTGTGACAATTGTTGACGACGCCTGTGCCCCACAGGGGCTATGCCTGAAGAGGGGACTCTCAAGGACGGGCGTATGCGCACAGGGATGATGGCGCTGGCAGTCGCTCTGCTGGCCCCGGTTTTTTTGCCGGCCTTGCCGCCGGTCGGGTGGATGCTGTGGCTGCCGGTGGTGGCACTGATGTTGTTACCGTTTCGCAGTTATCCGCTGGCATTTTTGCTGTTCGGCTTCGCCTGGTCGTGCATCGGTGCGCAGTGGGCGCTGGATGATCGACTGCCGGTGGAGCTGGACGGCGAGACGCGCTGGGTGGAAGGACGGATAGTCGGCCTGCCGCAGAGCGGCGACGGGGTTGTGCGCTTTGAGTTGGCCGATGCCCGTTCGCGTCACGGGAAACTGCCTTCGCTGATGCGTTTGGCCTGGTATGACGGGCCAGCGGTCAACAGCGGCGAGCGCTGGCGGTTGGCGGTCAAACTCAAACGTCCCGGCGGGCTGCTCAATCCCGATGCCTTCGATTACGAGGCCTGGCTGTTGGCGCAACGCATCGGTGCCACCGGCACAGTTAAGGACGGCCGTCGGCTGGCGGAGGCGCAGTGGGCCTGGCGGGACGGCATCCGACAGCGTCTGCTGGAGGTGGATACACAGGGCCGGGGCGCGGCGCTGGCGGCATTGGTGCTGGGCGATGGCTCGGGGCTCGGTCGCGAGGACTGGCAGATCCTGCAGGACACCGGCACCGTGCACCTGCTGGTGATTTCCGGACAGCACATTGGTCTGCTGGCGGCGGTGATGTACGGGCTGGTCGCCGGGCTGGCGCGATTCGGTGTGTGGCCATTGCGTTGGCCATGGCTGCCGTGGGCCTGTGGTCTGGCGTTCGTGGCGGCGCTGGGTTACGGGTTGCTGGCCGGGTTCGATGTGCCGGTGCGACGAGCCTGCGTAATGGTTGCGCTGGTGTTGCTGTGGCGATTGCGCTTTCGCCATCTCGGTGCCTGGTGGCCGTTGTTGCTGGCCTTCAATGTTGTGCTGCTGATGGAGCCGCTGGCGGTTCTGCGCCCAGGGCTATGGTTGTCCTTCACTGCGGTGGCAGTGCTGATTTTTACCTTCGGCGGTCGTCTGGGGCCGTGGCGCTGGTGGCAGACCTGGACGCGGGCGCAATGGTTGATCGCGATCGGTTTGTGCCCGGTGCTGCTGATCCTGGGCCTGCCGATCAGTCTCAGCGGACCATTGGCCAATCTGCTGGCGGTGCCGTGGATCAGTTTTGCGGTGCTGCCGCCGGCATTACTGGGCACTTTGTTGTTGCCGATTCCCTATGTCGGCGAAGGCCTGTTGTGGCTGGCCGGCGGGCTGGTCGACGGGTTGTTCCATGCCCTGGCCCTGATCGCCGGGCGCTGGCCGGCGTGGGTGGCGCCATCGATGCCGGGATGGATCCTGGCGCTGGGTTGCATCGGTGCCGCGTTGTTATTGCTGCCCCGAGGTATTCCCATGCGTCCCCTGGGCTGGCCGTTACTGCTGGTGCTGGCATTCCCGCCCCGGGAGCGGCTGGCCGAAGGCGTGGCGGATGTCTGGCAGCTCGACGTCGGCCAAGGTCTGGCGATTTTGATCCGCACCCGCCACCACACGTTGCTGTACGACACCGGGCCGCGCTTCGGCGATTTCGATGTCGGCGAGCGAGTGGTACTGCCAGCCTTGCACAAACTGGGTGTGGAGCGACTCGATCTGATGCTGCTCAGCCATGCCGACGCCGACCATGCCGGTGGGGCAATGGCCGTGGCAAAAGGCTTGCCGGTCAGTCGGGTGATCAGCGGCGATCCACCGGGGCTGCCCGAAGCGCTGAACGCTGAAACCTGTGAAAGCGGTCAGCAATGGCAGTGGGACGGCGTTGCCTTCCATCTATGGCAATGGGCCGATGCCCATGACAGCAATCAGCGTTCCTGTGTCCTGCAGGTCGAGGCCAGCGGCGAGCGACTGCTGCTGACCGGCGATATCGACGTCGCTGCCGAACGGGATTTGCTCAACAGCGCGCTGGCGGTTCCGACCCAGTGGCTGCAGGCTCCGCACCATGGCAGCCGCAGTTCTTCCTCGATGGCGTTGCTCAAGGTTTTGCAGCCCCGGGACGTGCTGATCTCCCGAGGGCAGGGCAACTCGTTCGGGCATCCGCATCCGACGGTCATTGCTCGTTACCGCAAGCTGGGTCTGCGCATCCATGACAGCGCCGAGCAGGGTGCCATTCATCTGCAACTGGGCCGATTCCAGCCGGCCCGGTCGATGCGTCAGCAACGCCGCTTCTGGCGCGACCCGCCGCTGCCGGGTGCGGAGTACCGTTGAGCACAGGCAGCGCACGGTCGTCGGGGGGACGGGTCTTTATCGCGAACCGGTATGGTAAAGTGGCGCACTTTTTCGAGGGGGCTGTCACTGTGTGGGAATTGGTCAAATCCGGCGGCTGGATGATGTTGCCGATCATTCTGAGTTCCATCGCCGCCATGGCGATCGTCGCCGAACGCCTGTGGACGCTGCGCGCCAGTCGCGTCACCCCTGAGCATCTGCTGGGTCAGGTCTGGGTCTGGATCAAGGACAAGCAGCTCAACAAGGAAAAACTCAAGGAATTGCGCGCCAACTCGCCGCTGGGTGAAATCCTCGCTGCGGGCCTGGCCAACTCCAAGCATGGTCGCGAGATCATGAAAGAGTGCATTGAAGAAGCCGCCGCCCGGGTCATCCACGAGCTGGAACGCTACGTCAATGCGCTGGGCACCATCGCCGCCATGTCGCCGTTGCTGGGTCTGTTGGGCACGGTGCTGGGCATGATCGATATTTTCAGCGCTTTCACCGGCTCCGGCATGACCACCAACGCTTCGGTATTGGCCGGAGGTATCTCCAAGGCGCTGATCACCACGGCGGCGGGCCTGATGGTCGGTATCCCGTCCGTGTTCTTCCACCGTTTCCTGCAACGCCGCATCGATGAACTGGTGGTCGGCATGGAGCAGGAAGCAATCAAACTGGTAGAAGTGGTGCAGGGCGACCGTGACGTCGATCTGGCCGGGGGCAAAGCGTGAAATTCCGTCGCAAGCCCCGGGAAACCATCGATATCAACCTCGCGTCGCTGATCGACGTGGTGTTCATTCTGCTGCTGTTTTTCGTCGTGACCACCACCTTTACCCGCGAAACCCAGCTGCGCGTCGATCTGCCGGAAGCTGTCAGCGGTTCGCCGGCCGAGGATCAGCAGGTCAAGCAACTGGACGTTGCCATCAGCGCTGAAGGCGTGTTCTCGGTGAACAACAAGATTCTGCCGAAGAACGACCTGGCGACCCTGATGGAAGCCATGCAGAAAGAAGCCAACGGTGACACCAATATGCCGTTGTCGATCAGTGCCGATGGCAAGACTCAGCACCAATCCGTGATCACCGCCATGGACGCGGCCGGCAAGCTCGGTTTCAGCCATTTGCGCATGACCACGGTCGAGGCGGCGCCCAAATCCTGATGGCCATGTCCGATCGTCTGCTCGCCGCGTGGTATCAGGGGCATCCGGCCCTGACGCTGTTGCGGCCGCTGGAGTGGCTGTATCGCCGCGTGGTGGCTGGCAAGCGTCAGCGTTTTCTCGACGGCGAGGGCGAGATCTATCAGTCGCCGGTGCCGGTGATCGTGGTCGGCAATATCACGGTGGGTGGCACCGGCAAGACGCCGATGATTCTGTGGCTGATCGAACACTGTCGGCGCAGCGGATTGCGGGTCGGGGTGGTCAGTCGCGGCTACGGCGCCAAGCCGCCGCAATTGCCGTGGCGGGTCGAAGCCGATCAAGGCGCCGACATTGCGGGTGATGAGCCGCTGCTGATCGTGCAGCGCACCGGTGTGCCGCTGATGATCGACCCGAACCGCAGCGCTGCCGTCAAAGCCTTGCTGGCCAGTGAACCGCTGGACCTGATCCTGTCCGATGACGGCATGCAACATTATCGTCTGGCCCGTGATCTTGAGCTGGTGCTGATCGACGCCGCCCGTGGGCTGGGCAACAAGCGCTGCCTGCCCGCCGGCCCATTGCGTGAACCGATCGAGCGTCTGCAAAGCGTCGATGGCGTGCTGTTCAACGGCGCGGCGTCGGACCGCGAAGACGGTTTCGCTTTCCGCCTGCAGCCCACGGCGCTGGTCAATCTGCTCAGCGGCGAACGCCAGTCCCTCGAACATTTTCCGGCCGGGCAGTCGCTGCATGCGGTCGCCGGGATCGGCAATCCACAACGTTTCTTCAATACCCTCGAAGCGCTAGACTGGCGGCCTGTGCCCCACGCGTTTGCCGACCACGCCGAATACAGCGTGCAGGCCTTGAGTTTCACGCCGTCATTGCCAGTGGTGATGACCGAAAAGGATGCGGTGAAGTGCCGCGCCTTCGCTGCCGCCGACTGGTGGTACCTGGCGGTCGATGCCGTGCCGTCGCCGGCCTTCGTGGCCTGGTTCGACACGCAACTGATGCGCCTGTTGCCGGATCGTCTTTTGCCTTAAACCGTTTTTATCCAGGGAATGTTCATGGACACCAAATTGCTCGACATCCTCGCCTGCCCGGTCTGCAAAGGCCCGCTCAAGCTCAGCGCCGACAAGACCGAACTGATCAGCAAGGGCGCCGGCCTGGCGTACCCGATCCGTGACGGCATCCCGGTGATGCTGGAAAGCGAAGCCCGCACCCTGACCACCGACGAGCGTCTGGATAAATGACCACAGCCTTCACCGTTGTCATCCCGTCGCGCTACGCCTCGACCCGTCTGCCGGGTAAACCGCTGCTGGATATCGCCGGCAAGCCGATGATCCAGCACGTCTGGGAACAGGCGAGCAAAAGCAGCGCCAGCCGTGTGGTCGTGGCTACCGACGATGCGCGTATCGTCGAGGCCTGCAAGGCATTCGGCGCCGAAGTGGTGCTGACCCGTGAAGATCACAACTCCGGCACCGACCGCCTGGCCGAAGTGGCTGCGAAGCTGGGCCTGGAGCCGGATGCCATCGTGGTCAACGTCCAGGGTGACGAACCGCTGATCCCGCCAAGCGTGATCGATCAGGTCGCCGCCAATCTGGCGGCCCACACCGAAGCGCGCATGGCCACCCTGGCCGAGCCGATCGAGGACGTGGAAACCCTGTTCAACCCGAACGTGGTCAAGGTCGTCAGCGATCTCAACGGTCTGGCGCTGACCTTCAGCCGCGCGACGTTGCCGTGGGCCCGCGACGCGTTCGCCAAGAGCCGCGACGTGCTGCCGGAAGGCGTGCCGTATCGCCGCCACATCGGCATCTATGCCTACCGCGCCGGTTTCCTTCAGGACTTCGTGAACTGGGGCCCGTGCTGGCTGGAAAACACCGAATCCCTCGAGCAGCTGCGTGCCCTGTGGCATGGCGTGCGGATTCACGTGGCTGACGCATTGATCGCGCCGCCAACCGGAGTCGACACCGCCGAAGACCTCGAGCGCGTCCGTCGCCTGCTGGAGGCCTGATGCGCGTTCTGTTCGTGTGCCTGGGCAACATCTGCCGTTCGCCCACCGCCGAGGGCGTGATGCGCGCCAAGCTGCGTGAGGCCGGTCTGGACGCTCAGGTCGAAGTGGCCTCCGCCGGCACCGGCGACTGGCACGTCGGCAATCCGCCGGACAAACGCAGTCAGGCCGCGGCCAAACTGCGTGGTTATGACCTGTCGGCGCAACGCGCCCAGCAGGTCAGCCGCGCCGATTTCGCCAGCTACGACCTGATTCTCGCCATGGACAACAGCAACCTGCGCAACCTCAAGGCGTTGCAACCGTCCACTGGCAAGGCCGAGCTGGACCTGTTCCTGCGTCGTTATGAAGGCGAAGTCGATGAAGTGCCGGATCCGTATTACGACGGCGATCAGGGTTTCGAGCAGGTGCTGGATCTGATCGAGCGCGCCTGCGACCGGTTGCTGATCGAAGTGAAGGGCCGGTTATGAGTTTGCTGGTACACCCTCAGGTTTCCCTGAAACCGTTCAACACCTTTGGCGTGGACGTTCGCGCTCAATTGTTTGCTGAAGCCCACAACGACGCCGATGTGCGCGAAGCCCTGGCTTATGCGGCCGCCCACGATGTGCCGTTGCTGGTCATCGGTGGCGGCAGCAATCTGCTGCTGACAGCGGACATCCCGGCACTGGTGCTGCGCATGGCCAGCCGTGGTATCCGCGTCATCAGCGACGATGGTAATCGCGTGGTGATCGAGGCCGAGGCGGGTGAGCCGTGGCATCCATTTGTCCAGCACACGCTGGCGCTGGGTTTTTCCGGGCTGGAAAACCTCAGCCTGATCCCCGGCACCGTCGGCGCCGCGCCGATGCAGAACATCGGTGCCTACGGTGTCGAGATCAAGGACGTGTTCGCCGGCCTGACGGCACTGGATCGTCAGACCGGCGAGCTGCGCGACTTCAGTCTGGAAGAGTGCAACTTCGCCTACCGTGACAGCGTGTTTAAACAGCATCCGGGTCGCTGGTTGATCCTGCGGGTGCGCTTTGCATTGAATCGGGTCGCCCATCTGCACCTGGAATACGGCCCGGTGCGTCAGCGCCTGAGCGAGCAGGGCATCGAGCAGCCGACGCCGACAGATGTCAGCCGCGCCATTTGCAGCATCCGCAGCGAGAAGCTGCCGGACCCGGCGGTGCTGGGCAATGCCGGCAGTTTCTTCAAGAATCCGCTGGTGTCGGCGGCGGTAGTTGCGCAGATCAAGGCGCAGCACCCGGATCTGGTGGCCTACGCGCAACCGGACGGGCAGATGAAGCTGGCGGCGGGCTGGTTGATCGAACGGGCAGGCTGGAAAGGTTTCCGTGAGGCCGATGCCGGCGTGCATAAATTGCAGGCGCTGGTGCTGGTCAATTACGGCGCGGCGACCGGGCTGCAACTGCTCGATCTGGCGCAACGTATCCAGAAAGACATTGCAGAACGTTTCAATGTCGAGCTGGAAATGGAGCCCAACCGTTATTGAGGCTACGCTTTCAAGGCGCAATCCAAAGCCCTGCACTATTTAAAAAGTGCAGGGCTTTTTTGTTAATCCCGGGTTAACTTAGCCAGCTAACGATAAACCCCTTTGCTCCACCAAAGGCCCGGTGCAGACGTTTTCGTCGGCACAAGAGAGCCTCATTAGCCTGAGTCGATCTGCGTGAACCCACCGCTGATTTCCGGCGGCAGATTGCTCGACCCCATAACCTCCATGAATATGCGGGCGTGCCCATGATTACCCTGAAACTCAATGGCCAAGACCATCCACTCGATGTCACCGAGGACATGCCTCTGTTGTGGGCGATCCGCGACGTCGCCGGTTACAACGGTACCAAGTTCGGCTGCGGCATGGGCCTGTGCGGCGCCTGCACCATTCATATCGACGGATTGCCGGTGCGTAGCTGCATCACGCCGATCGGTTCGGTGGCCGGGCAGAATGTGACGACCATCGACAACCTGCATGCCGATCCGATTGGCCAGATCGTCCAGCAAGCCTGGCTCGACACTGCCGTGGCCCAGTGCGGTTTCTGTCAGGGGGGGCAGATCATGTCCGCCACCGCGTTGCTCAAGACCAACCCGAACCCGAGCGACGAGCAGATCGAAGAGGCGATGGTTGGCAACATCTGCCGTTGCGGCACCTACAACCGGATCAAGACCGCCATCCGCCAGGCCTCCACCCACTTGAAGGAGGCCAAGGCATGAGCCGTCTACCGAACGATTTCGCCCTGAGCAATCTGAGTCGCCGGGGTTTCCTCAAGGGTGTTGGTGCCACCGGGGCGCTGGTGCTGGCCGCGAGCTGGGGCTGGCAGGATGCATTGGCTGAAGACAAACCGAAGAAGTTCGGCGCCGATGGCATGCCCAACGGCTGGATCGATGATCCGAAGGTCTACGTCAGCATTGCTGTCGACGGCACGGTGACCGTGGTCTGCAACCGCTCGGAAATGGGCCAGGGCGTGCGCACCAGCCTGACCATGGTGGTCGCCGATGAGCTGGAAGCCGATTGGGCCCACGTCAAAGTGCAACAGGCACCGGGCGATGAAGTGCGTTTCGGCAACCAGGACACCGACGGCTCGCGCAGCATGCGTCACTGGTACGAGCCGATGCGTCGTTGCGGTGCCGCTGCCCGGACCATGCTGGAGCAGGCTGCTGCCGCGCAGTGGAAGGTGCCGGTCGGCGAATGCCGCGCGCAACTGCACAAAGTCATTCACACACCGTCCGGGCGCGAGCTGGGTTATGGCGAGCTGGCTGCTGCCGCCAGTGCGTTGCCGGTTCCGGCTCGTGAAAGCCTGCGGCTCAAGCAGCCGTCGGAATTCCGCTACATCGGCAAGGAAGGGACGAAGGCCATCGACGGCGATGACATCGTCAATGGTCGCGCCGTGTACGGGGCCGACGTGCATTTCGACGGCATGCTGTACGCCGTGATTGCCCGACCTGCGGTGTACGGCGGCAAGGTCAAGTCAGTGGACGACAGCGCCGCGCTGAAAGTGCCGGGCGTGCTGAAAGTCATTCAGATCGAACCGCGGCCGTTGCCTTCGGAGTTCCAGCCATTGGGCGGCGTGGCCGTGGTGGCCAGCAATACCTGGGCGGCATTGAAGGGCCGTGAAGCGCTGAAGATCGAGTGGGACGACGGTCCGAACGCCAGTTACGACTCGATCGCCTACCGCAAGGAGCTGGAAGCCGCTTCGCTGAAACCGGGCAAAGTGGTGCGCAACACCGGCGACATCGAAAAGGCCATCGGCAGCGCTGCCAGCACCCTGGAAGCTTCCTACTATTTGCCGCATCTGGCACAGGCACCGATGGAGCCGATGGTGGCCATCGCTCGCTATAAAGAGGGCGTGTGCGAAGCCTGGGCGCCGAGCCAGGCGCCGCAGGTCACCCGTGATCGGATCGCTGAGCGCCTCGGTCTGCCGTTCGATAACGTGACCTTCAACGTGACACTGCTCGGTGGTGGTTTCGGTCGCAAGTCCAAGCCGGATTTCGTTGTCGAAGCTGCCATTCTGGCCAAGGAATTTCCCGGCAAGGCTGTGCGGATTCAGTGGACGCGTGAAGACGACATCCACAACTCGTATTTCCACACCGTGTCCGCCGAATACCTCAAGGCCGGCGTGGGCAAGGACGGTTTGCCTTCTGCCTGGCTGCACCGCACGGTGGCGCCGAGCATCACCGCGCTGTTTGCGCCGGGCATGAATCACGAAGCCGCGTTCGAGCTGGGCATGGGCTTCACCAACATGGCTTACGCGATTCCCAACGTGCGCCTGGAAAACCCTGAAGCCACGGTCCATACGCGGGTCGGCTGGTACCGCTCGGTGTCGAACATTCCTCATGGCTTCGCGATCCAGAGTTTTGTCGATGAACTGGCACACAAGGCCAAGGAAGATCCGCTCAAGTACCAGATCAAGCTGCTCGGCCCGGATCGGCAGATCGACCCGCGCACGCTCAGTGAAGAATGGAACTACGGCGAATCCCCCGAGCGTTATCCGATCGACACCGGGCGCATGCGCACCGTGCTGGAAACCGCGGCCAAGGCCGCCGGTTGGGGGCGGAAATTGCCCAAGGGCCGTGGTCTCGGCCTGGCAGTGCATTACAGCTTCGTGACTTATGTGGCGGCGGTGATTGAAGTTGAGGTCAAGGACGACGGCACGCTGATCGTGCACAAGGCCGACATCGCCGTGGATTGCGGGCCGCAGATCAACCCGGAGCGGATCCGTTCGCAGTTCGAAGGCGCCTGTGTGATGGGCCTGGGCAATGCCGTCTGGGGCGAGATCAGCTTCAAGGACGGCAAGGTGCAGCAGGACAACTTCCATATGTATGAAGTGGCGCGCATGTCGCTGGCGCCGAAGGAAGTCGCGGTGCATCTGGTGACGCCGCCGGGCGAGGTGCCGTTGGGCGGTGTCGGTGAGCCGGGCGTGCCGCCGATTGCGCCGGCGTTGTGCAATGCGATCTTTGCCGCGACCGGCCAGCGCATCCGCAGCCTGCCGGTGCGTTATCAGTTGCAGGGCTGGCAAAAGGCGCAAGCGTGATGGACAGCGCCGATCTCAATGTCCTGCGTAGCGTCCTGGAATGGCGCCGCGCCGGGCAGCGGGTGGTGTTGTTCACTGTCGTGCAGACCTGGGGCACTGCGCCCCGGGCCCCCGGCGCGATGCTGGCGTTGCGTGAGGATGGCGTGGTGATCGGTTCGGTGTCCGGCGGCTGTGTCGAAGACGATCTGATCGCCCGCTTGCATGACGGGCGGATTCCCGCCGACGGGCCGCCGGTGCAGTTGATTACCTATGGCGTGACCCGGGAGGAGGCGGCGCGGTTCGGCCTGCCGTGCGGCGGCACTTTGCGCCTCACAGAAGAGCGAGTCGGCGATCCGGCGTGGGTCGCTGAATTGCTGGCGCGTTGTGAGGCTCATGAAATCGTTGCTCGCGAACTGAACCTCGAAAGCGGTGAAGTGATTCTTTCGCCGGCCAGCAAAACGGATGCATTGGTTTTTGACGGCAAGACCTTGCGTACCATCTACGGCCCGCGTTGGCGCCTGCTGCTGATCGGTGCCGGTCAGTTGTCGCGTTATGTGGCCGAGATGGCGCGATTGCTGGATTTCGAAGTGCTGATCTGCGATCCCCGCACCGAGTTCGTGTATGACTGGGAAGAGCAGCATGGCCGCTTTGTTCCCGGCATGCCGGATGAGGCGGTGCTGAGCATTCAGACCGACGAGCGCACCGCCATCGTTGCCCTGACGCACGATCCGCGTCTGGACGACATGGCGCTGCTGACGGCGCTGGATTCCAGGGCGTTTTACGTCGGCGCCCTGGGCTCGCGCGTCAACAGCCTCAAACGCCGGGAATACCTGGCTGAGCTAGGCTTGTCGCAAGCGGCCATCGCTCGATTGCACGGGCCGATCGGTCTGCCGATCGGCAGTCATTCCCCGGCGGAAATCGCGTTGTCGTTGCTGGCGGAAATCGTCGCGATCAAGAATGGTGTCGAGTTGAAGCAGAAGAAGGCAGAGCGCGCATGAGTCGATCCATCGGAGTGATTGTGCTGGCGGCAGGCGAGGGCAGCCGCTTTCGCGAAGTGGCGGGTGCCGACAAGGACAAGCTGCTGGCCGATTGCACCGGGCGCGACGGAGCGGTGCGTTCGGTGATTGAGCAGACACTGGTGAATCTGCCGGCGAGTCTCGACCAGCGAGTACTGGTGACGACCGAAGCACGGCCACAGGCGATGCGGATGGCGCAGGCTTATGGATGCGACATTGTTTCGATCGAGTCTACGGGGATGGGCGACAGCATCGCGGCGGGTGTGGCGGCTTGCCCGGATGCCGATGGTTGGCTGATTGTGCTGGGTGATATGCCGTTTATCCTGCCATCGAGCATTGAGCAGGTAGTGGCGGCGATTGCCGACGATGCAGTCAGTGTTCCGGTGCAGGGTGGCGAGTTTGGGCATCCGGTCGGATTTGGTCGCTCGTTTGGGCACGGACTGATGGCATTGTCCGGTGATCGCGGGGCCAGACCTTTGTTCAAGCAGGGGCGGGTGGTCGAGGTTGCCGTGGATGATCCTGGCGTGCTGTGGGATATCGATGTGCCTCACGCGCTGGTTTTTGCACAGACCTGATACAAACCGCGAGGCATAAAAAAGCCCCGCCTGGATCACCAGGCGGGGCTTTTCATTGGCGCTCGGAATCAGACGAGAGGTTTAGGCTCGTGTTCTTTTTCCTGGGCCTGTTCGTGGTGCTCGACCGCTTCCTGTACGGAGCGCGGTGCTTCGGCAATCACTTCTACGGCAGCTTCTTCAGCGACCGGAGCAGGGGCTGCCTCGACCACTTCGGCAACGGCTGGAGCGGCGGCGGCAGCGGCAGCCAGTTCGGCTTCCTTCTGCAGACGCTCTTCTTCACGCTTGCGACGACGCACTTCACGCGGGTCGTTCGGCGCACGGCCGCTTGGCGTCAGGGCGCTGACTGGAGCCGCTTCAACCACAGGGGCTGGTGCTTCGGCTACAACTGGCGCTTCTACGACCGGAGCTTCAACGACCGGTGCCGGTTCAGCAACAACCACTGGCTCGGCAGCCTTGGCTTCTTCAACAACAGGCGCTTCAACCACTGGCGCTGGTGTTTCAGCGACGGCCGGCTCGGCGACCCAGTTGAAAGCGGTCTGTTCTTCACGAACTTCACGCACGGTTTCGGTCACGGTTTCAGCGACGGTTTCGACAACCGGCTCTGCCACTGCAACAGGCGCCTGGGCGACGAAAGCAGGTTCGGCAGCGACTTCAACCTGAGGCTGAGCTTCGCGAACCGGCGCCACTTCGACTTCCGGAGCAGCAACTACTTCTACCGGAGTGGTGGCTTCAACAACCGGTGCTTCTACTGGAGCGGTTTCCAGCGTTGCAGCGGTGGCGCGTTCAGCTTGCTCGTGGGCCTGAGCTTCGGCCGGAGCGCTGATCACGGTGCTGGCAACAGCGGCAGTAACGGCCAGGCCGGCAGCCAGATCGGCAGTGCTCGGCTCGGCGGTTTCAGCGTTCTCGGCGGATTCTTCCGAACCTTCGATCACGTTGCCGTTGGCATCACGCTGACGCTCGCGACGGTTGCTGCGACGACGCTGACCACGGGAGCGGCGGCGTGGACGATCGCCTTCGGCGTTCTCCGAACCGTCTTCCGGCAGTTGCTCTTCGCTGGTGTTCACTTCTTCTTCAGCCACGGCAGCAGCGGCTTGTTCGGCACGCGGTTGACGCTCTTCACGCGGTGGACGTGGTGCACGCTCTTCACGCGGCTGACGAGCCGGACGCTCTTCAGTGGCGGCTACAGCAACAGCGGCAGCAGCGGCTGGTGCGGCATCCAGAGGTTCACGCAGTTCACGTACGCGTTCTTCACGCTCGCCACGCGGCTTGCGATCTTCACGTGGAGCACGTGGTGCGCGTTCTTCACGAGGGGCGCGTGGTGCGCGTTCTTCGCGGGCGGCCGGTGCTTCGTCACGGGACTCGCGTGGCTCGCGCAGTTCGCGGGCTTCACGAGGCTGACGCTCTTCACGTGGCTCACGCGGTGCGCGTTCTTCACGTGGAGCACGTTCTTCGCGCGGCTTGCGTTCTTCATCGCGGCGACCGTTACGGTTGCGGCTCTGCTGACGACCGTTGCGACGTTCTTCGTTACGGGCCGGACGCTCGGTGGCCGGTTTTTCAACCACAACCGGAGCAACTGGCTCTTCCTTGGTGGCGAACAGGCTGACCAGCGACTTCACCAGGCCTTTGAACAGGCTTGGCTCTGGTGCGGCAACCGGAGTTGGTGCCGGGGCCGGAGCGGCGACTTCGGTCGGAACCGGAGCGTTGGCACGGGCCGGAGCGGTCTTGACCGCGGCTTCCTGGCGAACCAGGGTGCGGGTCGCGGCGGCTGGCTGGACGTCTTCGACTTCGGCGGCAGCGGCAGCGATTTCGTAGCTGGACTGGTTGGTCGCGGCTTCCGGGCTGTCGTCACGCAGACGCTGAACTTCGAAATGCGGGGTTTCGAGGTGATCGTTCGGCAGGATGACGATGCGGGCGCGGGTGCGCAGTTCGATCTTGGTGATCGAGTTGCGTTTTTCGTTGAGCAGGAACGCGGCCACCGGGATCGGCACTTGCGCGCGAACTTCGGCGGTGCGGTCTTTCAGGGCTTCTTCTTCGATCAGGCGCAGGATGGCCAGGGACAGCGATTCGACGTCACGGATGATGCCGGTGCCGCTGCAGCGCGGGCAGACGATGCCGCTGCTTTCGCCGAGCGAAGGACGCAGGCGCTGACGGGACATTTCCAGCAGGCCGAAGCGCGAGATGCGGCCGATCTGTACACGGGCGCGGTCGGCTTCCAGGCATTCGCGGACTTTCTCTTCCACGGCGCGCTGGTTCTTGGCAGGGGTCATGTCGATGAAGTCGATGACGATCAGGCCGCCGATGTCGCGCAGGCGCAACTGACGGGCGATTTCTTCGGCCGCTTCAAGGTTGGTCTGCAGGGCGGTTTCTTCGATGTCACTGCCTTTGGTGGCGCGCGCCGAGTTGATGTCGATGGACACCAGGGCTTCGGTCGGATCGATGACGATGGAGCCGCCGGAAGGCAGTTCGACGACGCGCTGGAAAGCGGTCTCGATCTGGCTTTCGATCTGGAAGCGGTTGAACAGCGGAACGCTGTCTTCGTACAGCTTGATCTTGCTGGCGTACTGCGGCATCACCTGGCGGATGAAGGTCAGGGCTTCGTCCTGGGCTTCAACGCTGTCGATCAGCACTTCGCCGATGTCCTGGCGCAGGTAGTCGCGGATGGCGCGGATGATGACGTTGCTTTCCTGGTAGATCAGGAATGGCGCGGAACGATCCAGCGAGGCTTCCTTGATCGCGGTCCAGAGTTGCAGCAGGTAATCGAGGTCCCACTGCATTTCTTCGCTGCTGCGGCCCAGGCCTGCAGTGCGCACGATCAGACCCATGTCGGCCGGAGCGACCAGACCGTTCAGGGCTTCACGCAGTTCGTTGCGCTCTTCGCCTTCGATGCGACGGGAGATACCGCCGGCACGCGGGTTGTTCGGCATCAGAACGAGGTAACGACCGGCCAGGCTGATGAAGGTGGTCAGGGCTGCGCCCTTGTTGCCACGTTCTTCTTTTTCGACCTGAACGATGACTTCCTGGCCTTCGCTCAGGACGTCCTTGATGTTGACGCGGCCTTCAGGGGCTTTCTTGAAGTATTCGCGGGAGATTTCTTTGAGGGGCAGGAAGCCGTGGCGCTCGGAGCCGAAATCGACAAAGGCAGCCTCAAGGCTTGGTTCGATGCGAGTGATACGGCCTTTATAGATGTTGGCCTTTTTCTGCTCGCGTGCACCGGATTCGATGTCCAGGTCGTAGAGGCGCTGGCCATCTACCAGTGCAACACGCAACTCTTCGGGTTGAGTTGCGTTAATCAGCATTCTTTTCATGTAGTACCGTCGGTTTCCGGGCTGCCGGAAACGGCGTTCGGCACACACGACTTCTCACGGTCGGTGTCAGGTGCGTCGGGAGTGGTTGGCCATTCCCGTGTCCAGCGATGTCCGGCCAATTGGGCCGTTATCGCGACGTACGCGTCCTGCTTGCTGTGGCTACTTAAGCACTCAGTCAGGAGGAGGAATCAACCGTGGCTGTGGACGAGATGAAGCGTCTTGATAAAGCCTGTTGCTACACAGTCCAGCGGTTGTGCATCTCCACCCTACACGTATCCCTGATAATTCGGGTGCTGCCGCGCGCAGAATCCGCAGCGGGTTGGCATTTACCGTGAGCTCCGAAAGGGGAAGTCACGCATCATGGCTAATTCAGGCGGTGTTTCCGGCGCTTTCGCTCGGGGTCATCCGCGGCTGACTGCACTTTGTGAACTGGCCGTGAATATGGCTCGCGTGGCGAGTCAGAACTCTGCTTTGCGGCGTGATTCAGGCCTCATGTCACCTGCGCTTGTTACAGCTGCAAACTCCACCGTTACGTAGCGAAAGCCCCGTAGGACGGCCTCGCGTCCTGGTGAATTGCGTTGGTCAGGGCCGGTTTTTGACCGTGGTTCCGCTGTCCAGGCCGCTTTTGGCGGCGTTCGCGACTATAGCAGCAATGATTAAGTGCTTCAAATCCATAAAAATTGTTATCATCCGCGGCATGACGACTACTGCCCCTTCGACTCCAGGCGTTCAATTGCTTGAGGTCTCGCCGGAATATGCCGGCCAACGAATCGACAATTTTCTTCTCGCCCGGCTCAAAGGCGTGCCCAAGACCTTGATTTACCGCATTTTGCGCAAAGGCGAAGTGCGAGTTAACAAAGGTCGGATCAAGCCCGAATACAAGCTGCAGGCCGGCGATATCGTGCGCGTGCCGCCGGTTCGCGTGCCCGAGCGTGACGAGCCGGTGCCTTTGGCCCAGGGCCTGTTGCAGCGTCTGGAAGCCTCGATTGTCTACGAAGACAAAGCCCTGATCGTGATCAACAAGCCCGCCGGCATTGCGGTTCACGGTGGCAGCGGCCTGAATTACGGCGTTATCGAAGCCTTTCGTCAGTTGCGCCCCGATGCCAAGGAGCTCGAGCTGGTCCACCGTCTCGATCGCGACACCTCCGGCCTGCTGATGATCGCCAAGAAGCGCAGCATGTTGCGTCACTTGCATGCCGCGTTGCGCGGTGACGGTGTCGACAAGCGCTACATGGCACTGGTTCGCGGCAACTGGGCGACCTCGATCAAGCAAGTCCGTGCGGCGCTCGGCAAGAGCAATCTGCGCTCCGGTGAGCGCATGGTCGAGGTCGACGAGGAGGAGGGCAAGGAGTCGGTGACCGTGTTCAAGGTCCTGCGTCGCTTCGGCGATTTTGCCACTCTGATCGAAGCCAAGCCGATCACCGGTCGCACGCACCAGATCCGTGTTCACACGTTGCACGCCGGGCACTGCATTGCGGGTGACACCAAATACGGCGATGACAATTTCAGCAAGGAAATCCGTGATCTGGGCGGCAAGCGCCTGTTTCTGCACGCCTACATGCTGACCGTGCCGCTGCCTGATGGCGGTGAACTCAAGTTGCAGGCCCCGGTCGATGAAATGTGGGCCAAGACTGTGGAGCGATTGAGTGCGCCCATCTGATTACAAACTGCTGATTTTCGATTGGGACGGCACGCTGGCCGATTCCATTCATCGGATTGTCGAGGCAATGCACTCGGCATCCGGGCGTTCCGGTTTCGAGCTGCGCGATGATTTTGCCGTGAAGGGCATCATCGGTCTGGGCTTGCCCGAGGCGATCCGCACGCTGTATCCGGAAATCAGCGATGCCGAAATGACCTTGTTCCGCGAGTATTACGCCGATCACTACATCGCCGCGGAAGCCGTGCCTTCGCCGTTGTTCGAAGGTGTAGTCGAGTCGATGGCGTCCTTTCGCGAGCAGGGTTATCACCTGGCGGTCGCGACCGGCAAGAATCGTCGCGGGCTGGATCGGGTGCTGAAGGCCAATGGCTGGGAAGATTATTTCGATATCACCCGTGCTGCCGATGAAACTGCCAGCAAACCGCACCCTCTGATGCTGGAGCAGATCCTTGCGCATTGTGGTGTGCGTGCCGCACAGGCGCTGATGGTCGGCGATTCGTCCTTCGATCTGTTGATGGCGCGTAACGCGGGGATGGATTCGGTGGCGGTCAGTTATGGCGCGCAATCGATCGAGTCGCTGCAGCAGTTTGAACCACGACTGTCGATTGACCGGTTTTCTGAATTGCACGCCTGGCTGGCGCAGCGGGCTTAATACGTTTTTGCTGGGGTGGATGGCATGACCGACGAATGGAAAGCACCGGCCAAGGCAACTGCCGACGACGGTGATGCGAAAAGCTGGAAGCTGCTGGAAAAAACTCTGCTGGCGAGTGTGCAAGAGCAGCGTCGTTCCAGGCGTTGGGGGGTCTTCTTCAAGCTGCTGACGTTTGTTTATCTGTTTGTCGCGCTGCTCCTGTTCACGCCGTTGATGGACATGGAAAAGAGCGCCACCCGCAGCTCGAATTACACGGCGCTCATCGATATCACCGGCATGATTGCCGACAAGGAGCCGGCCAGCGCCGACAATATCGTCGGCAGTCTGCGCGCCGCGTTCGAGGACAAGAAGGTCAAGGGCGTGATCCTGCGCATCAACAGCCCGGGCGGCAGTCCGGTGCAGTCGGGTTATGTGTATGACGAGATCAAGCGCCTGCGCGGCCTGCATCCGGATACCAAGGTGTATGCGGTGATTTCCGACCTCGGTGCGTCCGGGGCTTATTACATTGCCAGCGCTGCGGATCAGATCTACGCCGACAAGGCGAGTCTTGTGGGCTCTATCGGTGTGACAGCGGCGGGTTACGGCTTTGTCGGCACCATGGAGAAGCTGGGCGTCGAGCGTCGCACTTACACCTCTGGCGAGCACAAGTCGTTCCTTGACCCGTTCCAGCCGCAGAAGCCGGAAGAAACCGCGTTCTGGCAGAGTGTGCTGGATACCACGCACAAGCAGTTCATCAGCAGCGTCAAGCAAGGGCGTGGCGATCGCCTGAAGGACAAGGAGCATCCGGAGCTGTTCTCCGGGCTGGTCTGGTCCGGCGAGCAGGCGCTGCCGCTGGGGTTGATCGATGGTCTGGGCAATGCCAGTTCGGTGGCGCGTGACGTGATTGGCGAAAAGGAACTGGTGGACTTTACCGTTCAGGAATCGCCGTTCGACCGCTTCTCGAAAAAATTGGGCGCCAGTGTGGCCGAGCAGTTGGCAATGTGGATGGGTTTCCACGGTCCGTCGCTGCGCTGATCGCTTGATGCATAAAAAACCGGCCTTCGTGGCCGGTTTTTTGTGGGTCAGGGAATCTGTACGCCTTCCGCCAGCAGCATGTCGATCAGGCGAATCAGCGGCAGGCCGATCAGGCTGGTGGCGTCGGGGCCTTCGGTGGACTGGAACAGGCTTACGCCCAGCCCTTCCGCCTTGAAGCTGCCGGCGCAGTCGTAGGGTTGCTCGGCGTGCAGGTAGCGCTCGACGCGGGCCTGATCCAGTACGCGCATGTGTACGGTGAAAGGCACGCAGTCGACCTGGCAGTGGCCGGTCTGGCTGTTGAGCAGGGCCAGGCCGGTGAGGAAGGTCACGCTGGCGCCGCTGGCGGCCATCAGTTGGTCGCGAGCGTTTTCGAAGGTGTGCGGCTTGCCGATGATGCGGTCGCCGAGTACGGCAACCTGATCGGAGCCGATGATCAGATGGATGGGGTGGTTGTCGGCCAGTGCCCGGGCTTTCTGTTCGGCGAGGCGTTTGACCAGTTCGATTGCCGATTCTCCCGGGCGATGGCTTTCATCGATATCCGGCGAGCTGCAGACGAACGGCAGGCGCAGGCGGCTGAGCAATTCCCGACGATAGGTCGAGCTTGAAGCGAGTAATAAAGGCAGCATTCGCGTCTCCAGAGGCAGGCTGCAGATTCTAGCGGAGGCTTGCAAGTGACGGACAGGGCACAATTTCCTTTGACATGGGTGGGTGCATCCCTATAATGCTGCGCCTATGTTGAATGACCCGATTCCACCTCACGTTGACCCGCGCAAATTGGCTGACCGTGGCACCACCCTTCAAGGTGAACTGCTGCTGGCCGATTTGAAGAGACTCTGCGACCCGCTTTCCGACGATGTCGGTACGGTGCAGGCCAAATTAGTTTTTGAACGAGATGAACGTAAATCTGTGGTGATCCACAGCTTTATCGACACCGAAGTCAAAATGGTTTGTCAGCGTTGTCTTGAGCTGGTCACCCTGCCGATCCACAGCGAATGCAGTTACGCCGTGGTGAAGGAGGGTGCGAATACCCAGTCGTTACCGAAAGGTTATGACGTGCTGGAACTGGGCGAAGATCCTTTGGATCTGCAGTCACTGATCGAGGAGGAGCTTCTGCTCGCCTTGCCCATTGTGCCTGCTCATCATCCGGAAGAATGCCAGCAGCCGGCGGGAGCAGATGAGCCCGAACCGAGCGAGGACGAGGTAACGCGGTCCAACCCGTTCAGTGTATTGGCGCAGTTAAAGCGTGACCCAAACGTTTAGGAGTTAATCAATTATGGCTGTTCAGCAGAACAAAAAATCCCGCTCTGCCCGTGACATGCGCCGTTCGCACGACGCTCTCGAGGCTAGCACCCTGTCTGTAGAAAAAACCACCGGTGAAGTTCACCTGCGTCACCACGTATCGCCAGAAGGCGTATACCGTGGTCGTAAAGTGATCGACAAGGGCGCTGACGAGTAATCACTTGTCCGCTCAAGTCATCGCGATTGACGCAATGGGCGGGGACTTCGGTCCCCGCAGCATTGTTCAGGCCAGCCTTGCTTGCCTTTCTGCTACGCCCTCGCTGCACCTGACCCTCGTCGGTCAACCCTCCCTCCTTGAAGAATTGATCACCGGCCAGTCGGCTGCCGATCGCGCGCGCCTGACGATTGTTCCGGCGTCCGAAGTCATCACCATGGACGAAAAACCAGCCCAGGCTTTGCGTGGCAAGCCGGATTCGTCGATGCGTGTCGCTCTCGAATTGCTGCGTGATGGCAAGGTTCAGGCCTGTGTCAGTGCCGGCAATACCGGTGCGCTGATGGCGCTGTCGCGATTTGTGCTCAAGACCCTGCCGGGGATTGATCGTCCGGCCATGGTGGCCGCGATTCCTACGCAGAAGGGCTACTGCCAGTTGCTCGATCTCGGCGCCAATGTCGATTGCAGTGCCGAGCACTTGTTGCAGTTCGCGGTGATGGGTTCCGTGGCCGCGCAAACTCTGGGTATTGCCCGCCCGCGTGTCGCGTTGCTGAATATCGGCACCGAAGACATCAAGGGCAATCAGCAGGTCAAGCTCGCTGCGACTTTGTTGCAGGCCGCCAGAGGCATCAATTACATCGGTTTCATTGAAGGCGACGGTTTGTATCGCGGTGAGGCGGATGTAGTGGTTTGCGACGGTTTCGTCGGCAATATCCTGCTCAAATCAAGCGAGGGCCTGGCGACGATGATTGCCGCGCGTATCGAGGCCTTGTTCAAGAAAAATCTGGCTTCCCGTGCTGTCGGTGCTTTGGCGTTGCCATTGATGAAGCGTCTGCAGGCTGATCTGGCGCCGGCGCGACACAACGGCGCAAGCTTCCTCGGCTTGCAGGGAATTGTCGTGAAAAGTCACGGTTCGGCTGGAGTTCAGGGGTTTCAGAGCGCCATTCAGCGAGCACTGATCGAGATTCAGGAGAATCTTCCCGAACGCCTGCACGGCCGTCTGGAGGATTTGTTGTCTTAGGCGTTTTCGTCGGACAATGCTTAAATGTGACCGCCCGGTTCAAAGGGCCATCCAACTGTCAGTTTCTTGCGTCCCTCTAGCGGGATGCCATTTTTCCGACGACAAGATCATTAGGGGCTTGTTACATGTCTGCTTCCCTCGCATTCGTCTTTCCAGGACAGGGTTCGCAGTCCCTCGGCATGCTGGCCGAGCTGGGCGCGCAACATCCGCTGATCCTCGAAACTTTCAAAGAAGCATCCGATGCTCTGGGCTACGACCTGTGGGCGCTGACCCAGCAAGGTCCGGAAGAGCTGCTCAATCAAACCGACAAAACCCAGCCGGCCATTCTGACCGCTTCGATCGCCCTGTGGCGTCTGTGGCTGGCTGAAGGTGGTGCGCGCCCGGCATTTGTTGCCGGTCACAGCCTGGGTGAATACAGCGCGCTGGTTGCTGCCGGCAGCCTGAGCCTGGCGGACGCGGTAAAACTCGTCGAGCGCCGTGGCCAGCTGATGCAGGAAGCCGTTCCGGCCGGGCAGGGCGGCATGGCTGCCATCCTCGGTCTGGAAGATGCCGACGTGCTGGCAGCCTGTGCCGAAGCGGCGCAAGGCGAAGTGGTCAGCGCGGTGAACTTCAACTCCCCGGGCCAGGTGGTGATCGCCGGTGCCAAGGCTGCCGTTGAGCGCGCCATCGAAGGCTGCAAGGCTCGTGGCGCCAAGCGTGCGATGCCGCTGCCGGTCAGCGTGCCGTCGCACTGTGAGCTGATGCGTCCGGCTGCCGAGCGTTTCGCCGAATCCATCGCTGCCATCGACTGGCAGGCGCCGCAGATCCCTGTGGTACAGAACGTCAGCGCTCAGGTGCCGGCGGATCTGGAAACCCTCAAGCGCGATCTGCTGGAGCAGCTCTACAAGCCGGTTCGCTGGGTCGAGTCCGTACAGACTCTGGCAGCCAAAGGCGCGACCAATCTGGTCGAATGCGGCCCTGGCAAAGTGCTGGCCGGTCTGAACAAACGTTGCGCCGAAGGCGTTTCGACTTCCAACCTCAATACCCCAGACGCTTTCGCTGCCGCTCGTGCAGCGATTGTCTGAATCAGGAGAAGCTTGCATGAGTCTGCAAGGTAAAGTTGCACTGGTCACCGGCGCAAGCCGTGGTATCGGCCAGGCTATCGCACTGGAACTGGGTCGTCAGGGCGCCATCGTTGTCGGCACCGCGACTTCCGCTTCGGGCGCCGAGCGCATTGCTGCGACCCTGAAAGAGAATGGCATTCAGGGCGCAGGTTTCGAGCTGAACGTCACCAGTGACGAATCGGTCACCGCAGTGCTGGCGAACATCCAGGAGCAATTCGGTGCTCCGGTCGCGATCCTGGTCAACAATGCCGGCATCACCCGCGATAACCTGATGATGCGCATGAAAGACGACGAGTGGTACGACGTGATCGATACCAACTTGAACAGTCTGTATCGCCTGTCCAAGGGCGTTCTGCGTGGCATGACCAAGGCGCGTTGGGGTCGAATTATCAGTATTGGCTCGGTGGTGGGTGCCATGGGCAACGCTGGCCAAGTAAACTATGCAGCCGCCAAGGCCGGTCTGGAAGGTTTCAGCCGTGCCATGGCGCGTGAAGTCGGTTCGCGTTCGATTACGGTCAACTCGGTAACCCCAGGGTTCATCGACACCGATATGACGCGCGAGCTGCCTGAAGCACAGCGTGAAGCCTTGCAGACGCAGATTCCGCTGGGCCGTCTGGGGCAAGCTCAAGAGATCGCGTCCGTGGTCGCTTTTCTTGCATCCGACGGTGCGGCATACGTGACCGGGGCTACAATCCCGGTTAACGGCGGGATGTACATGTAATTCAAATGTGACGGATTGCTTCAAAAAAATGTCATACGAGCTGTCTAAAATCCGTTATAAAGCTGCAATCTATTTATAGGCAGAGGGCCGCAGGGTTTGAGGAGTGAAGCTTTCAGTTGAAAAGCTGAAAAGTCTTTCTATACACTTACCCACTGGCCAGCTGCCTGAATTTGTCCATTAGGAGTGAAAACAAGGTATGAGCACCATCGAAGAGCGCGTCAAGAAAATCGTTGCCGAGCAACTGGGTGTTAAAGAAGAAGAAGTGGTAAACACCGCTTCCTTCGTAGAAGACCTGGGTGCCGACTCCCTTGACACCGTTGAGCTGGTGATGGCTCTGGAAGAGGAATTCGAGACCGAAATCCCTGACGAAGAAGCTGAGAAGATCACTACTGTACAAGCTGCAATCGACTACGTTACTAGCCACCAGGCGTAATAGTTTGTAATCGTTGCTTGCTGTCATGGAAAAACCGCACTGCCATCATGGCGTGCGGTTTTTTCTTTAGGCCTGATGCAAAATCGTCATTTGAAAAAGGAGAGTGCTGTGTCGCGTAGACGCGTCGTAGTCACCGGTATGGGTATGTTGTCGCCACTGGGCACGGATGTGCCGAGCAGTTGGCAGGGCATTCTGGCTGGCCGCAGTGGCATTGGTCTGATCGAACACACCGACCTTTCTGCCTATTCCACCCGCTTTGGCGGCTCGGTAAAGGGCTTCAATGTCGAGGAATACCTGTCGGTCAAGGAAGCGCGCAAGCTCGACCTGTTCATTCAGTACGGTCTGGCGGCCGGCTTTCAAGCCGTACGCAATGCCGGCCTGGAAGTCACCGATGCCAACCGTGAACGCATTGGCGTGGCCATGGGTTCGGGTATCGGCGGTCTGACCAACATCGAAGAAACCAGCCGCACCCTGCACGAGACCGGTCCGCGCCGGATTTCTCCGTTCTTTGTGCCTGGCTCGATCATCAATATGATTTCCGGTTTCCTGTCCATCCACCTGGGTGCACAGGGGCCCAACTACGCCATCGCCACAGCGTGTACCACCGGTACGCATTGCATCGGCATGGCGGCCCGCAACATCATGTACGACGAAGCCGACGTGATGATTGCCGGCGGTGCCGAAATGGCTGCGTGCGGTCTGGGCATGGGCGGCTTCGGCGCCTCCCGCGCACTGTCGACCCGCAACGACGAACCGACCCGCGCCAGCCGACCATGGGACAAGGGCCGTGACGGTTTCGTACTGTCCGACGGTGCCGGTGCGCTGGTGCTTGAAGAGCTCGAGCACGCCAAGGCCCGTGGTGCGACCATCTACGCCGAACTGATCGGCTTCGGCACCAGTGGCGATGCGTTCCACATGACCTCGCCACCCGCCGATGGCGCCGGTGCTGCACGTTGCATCACCAATGCGCTGCGCGACGCGAAGATCAACGTCGATCAAGTGCAATACATCAACGCCCACGGCACTTCGACCCCGGCCGGCGACCTTGCCGAAGCCAACGCGATCAAGTCGGTGTTCGGTGATCACGCCTACAAACTGGCGGTCAGCTCCACCAAGTCCATGACCGGTCACCTGTTGGGTGCAGCGGGGGCGGTCGAGGCGATCTTCAGCGTGCTGGCGATCAACAGTCAGGTGGCGCCGCCGACCATCAACCTTGATGAGCCGGACGAAGGCTGCGATCTCGACTTCGTGCCACACACCGCGCGTAACATGGACATTGATGTCGTACTGTCCAACTCGTTCGGGTTTGGCGGCACCAACGGCACGTTGGCGTTCCGCCGGTTTGCCGGCTGATGGACTGCTGGGTCGACGGTCAACCGGCTGACGCTCTGTCGCTGAAAGATCGCGGCCTGGCTTACGGCGACGGTCTGTTCGAGACCATCGCCGTACGTGGCGGCCAGCCTTTGCTGCTGGAGCGTCACGTGGCGCGACTGGCCGAGGGCTGTTCACGCCTGGCCATCGCGGCCGATATTGAGCTGATCCGTAGCGAGCTGCGAGCCTATGCAGCGGCCATGGGCGAGGGCGTGCTCAAGCTCATCCTCACCCGCGGCGACGGTCTGCGCGGTTATGCACCGGATCCTTCCGCGCAGGGCCGACGCATTCTGCAAGGCAATCCTCCTGCGGCTTATCCTGCCGTCCACGGTGAGCAAGGCGTCCGCCTGTTTCCGTGTACGACGCGTTTGTCCGTCCAGCCCTTGCTGGCAGGCCTCAAGCACCTCAATCGTCTGGAACAGGTTCTCGCCCGTGCCGAATGGCAGGACAGCGAGCACGCCGAAGGTTTGATGCTCGACCAGGCGGGCCGAGTGATCGAAGGGGTGTTCAGCAACCTGTTTCTGGTGCGCGATGGCGTGCTGGTCACGGCGGATCTGAAACGCTGCGGTGTGGCCGGTGTGATGCGCGCCGAACTATTGTTT
This sequence comes from Pseudomonas sp. MWU12-2029, assembly GCF_023242425.1. NCBI lineage: Bacteria > Pseudomonadati > Pseudomonadota > Gammaproteobacteria > Pseudomonadales > Pseudomonadaceae > Pseudomonas > Pseudomonas sp. MWU12-2029. The sequence goes on from NZ_JALJDY010000007.1 coordinate 102,488, forward strand.
CAGGCAGCATCATCGGGTATCCCCACGCAAATCACTGATATCAGCCTTGATCAGCTGCAATGGGCTGACGAAGTCTTTGTCTGCAACAGCGTGTATGGCGTCTGGCCGGTACGCGCGTACGCTGCACTGAGCTGGCCGGTTGGGCCGCTCACCCGTAAACTGCAAACCATTGCCCGCACGCTACTGGATGCCTGATTCGTGAGACGTAAACTTTTGCTGCTGCTGGAAACCGGACTGGTTCTGGCAGGGCTGCTGCTGGGCGCCAGCGCCTGGAAGATTCATTCGGCACTGGAACAGCCCCTGAACATTACGCAGGAAGAACTGCTGGATGTGCCCAAGGGATCCACACCGACTCGCACTATTCTCGGCCTTGAAGCCGATGGCGTGATCAAGGATGCATTCTGGCTACGCATTTACTGGCGCTTCAATCTGTCCGGCACCCCGATCCACACGGGCGAGTACCGCATGCAGCCGGGCATGACCGTCAAGGGCCTGATCGATCTGTGGAAGCGTGGTGAAGTGGTCCAGTACAGCCTGACCCTGGTCGAGGGCTGGAACTTCCACCAGGTGCGCGCCGCACTGGCGAAAGATGAAAAGATCGAACAGACCCTGACCGGTCTGAGCGACAGTGATGTGATGAGCAAAATCGGCCACAAGGGCGTGTTTCCCGAAGGTCGATTCTTCCCTGATACCTACCGTTTCGTGCGCGGAGCCTCTGATACCGAACTGCTGAAAAAGGCGTTCGACCGCCTCGACGAAGTGCTGGCCAAGGAATGGGAAAACCGTTCCACCGATGCGCCGTACACCGAGCCTTACCAGGCGCTGATCATGGCGTCACTGGTTGAGAAGGAAACCGGGGTTCCCCAGGAACGTGGCCAGATTGCCGGCGTGTTCGTGCGCCGCATGGCGTTGGGCATGCAACTGCAGACTGACCCGACCGTGATCTATGGCCTGGGTGATCGCTACAACGGCAAGTTGACCCGCGCGCATCTCAAGGAAGCCACGCCGTACAACACTTATGTGATTCCGGGACTGCCGCCGACGCCGATTGCGATGGTCGGCCGCGAGGCGATTCATGCTGCGTTGAACCCGGTGGAAGGCACCAGCCTCTACTTTGTTGCCCGGGGCGATGGCAGCCACGTTTTCTCCGATGACCTTGATGCGCACAACAGTGCGGTGCGTGAGTTCCAGCTCAAGCGGCGCGCGGATTACCGCTCGAGCCCGGCGCCGGCATCGTCGCCGGAAGCTGCTCCGGCAACTGGCGAAGCCGTTCCTGCCGCATCACCCGACACGGCGCCCGAGTCGTTGCCGCCGGTTCCTGCCCAGGAGCCTGCACCGACGCCGGAAACCGAAGCGGCCGCACCGCAAAACGCGCAATGACTTTGATTAAGGACTGCCTGTGACTGGCTTGTTTATTACCCTGGAAGGCCCGGAAGGCGCCGGCAAAAGCACCAACCGCGAATACCTCGCCGAGCGCCTGCGCGCCGTGGGTATCGAAGTGGTGCTGACCCGCGAACCCGGCGGTACGCCGCTGGCCGAGCGCATTCGCGAAGTGTTGCTGGCCCCGGTCGACGAAGTGATGAACCCGGACACCGAGTTGCTGCTGGTGTTCGCCGCCCGTGCCCAGCATCTGGCTGAAGTCATTCGCCCGGCACTGGCCCGTGGCGCTGTTGTGTTGTGCGACCGGTTCACTGATTCGACTTACGCCTATCAGGGCGGCGGTCGTGGCTTGTCGCTGGAGCGCATCGCGGCGCTGGAGACTTTCGTTCAGGGTGACCTGCGCCCTGACCTGACGCTGATTTTCGATTTGCCGGTTGAAATCGGCCTGGCCCGTGCCAGCGCTCGCGGTCGACTGGATCGCTTCGAGCTGGAAGGCCGGGCGTTTTTCGAGGCGGTACGCAGCGCGTTCCTCAAGCGTGCCGAAGCTGATCCGGCGCGTTACGTGCGGATCGACGCCGGCCAGCCGTTGGCCAAGGTTCAACAATCTCTGGATACCCTGATTCCGAACTTGCTGGAGCTGAGCCGTGGCTGAGGCCTATCCGTGGCAGGACAGTCTCTGGCAGCAACTGGCCGGACGCACTCAGCACGCTCATGCGTATCTGCTGCACGGTCCTGCCGGGATCGGCAAGCGTGCGCTGGCCGAGCGGCTGATGGCCAGCCTGCTGTGCCAGCGTCCGACGCCTGAAGCCTGCGGCGAGTGCAAGTCCTGCCTGCTGCTCAAGGCCGGCAGCCACCCGGACAATTACATCCTCGAACCGGAAGAAGCGGACAAGGCGATCAAGGTCGACCAGGTGCGCGATCTGGTCAGTTTCGTGGTGCAGACCGCGCAACTGGGCGGTCGCAAGGTGGTGCTGATCGAGCCGGTGGAGTCGATGAACATCAACGCCGCCAACGCCTTGCTCAAAAGCCTTGAAGAGCCGTCGGGCGATACCGTGCTGTTGCTGGTCAGTCACCAGCCGAGCCGTTTGCTGCCGACCATCAAGAGCCGCTGCGTGCAACAGGCCTGCCCGCTGCCGAGCGAGGCCATGAGCCTGCAATGGCTGGCTCAGGCATTGCCGGAATGTTCCGAAGACGAACGTGTCGAACTGTTGACCCTGGCCGCTGGCTCGCCGTTGGCAGCCGTCACGTTGCAGGGGCAGGGCGTGCGCGAACAGCGGGCGCAGGTGGTCGAAGGCGTGAAGAAGCTGCTCAAGCAGCAGCAATCGCCGACGCAACTGGCCGAGGAGTGGAAAAACATTCCGATGCTGCGCCTGTTCGACTGGTTCTGCGACTGGTCGAGCCTGATCCTGCGCTATCAATTGACCCAGGATGAAGCGGGCCTCGGTCTGACCGACATGCGCAAGGTCGTGCAGTACCTGGCGCAGAAAAGCGCCCAGGGCAAAGTCCTCGATATCCAGGACTGGATTCTTGCCCAGCGCCAGAAAGTCCTGAGCAAGGCCAACCTCAATGCGGCATTGCTGCTGGAAGCGTTGTTGGTGCAATGGGCGAGTCTGCCTGGCCAAAGATAAGAATGTGTACCTAGACTCTGAACATCAGCAGTGGAGGTCAACATGAATGAACCCGTCAGCCCGGGGCCGCGCAACGGCATCTTGTCCCTGACCATCAAGGACAAGTCCGTCCTGTATGCCGCTTACATGCCGTTCATCAGGAACGGTGGCCTGTTCATCCCGACCAACAAGAGCTACAAGTTGGGCGATGAGGTGTTCATGCTGCTGCACCTGATGGACGAAGCGGAAAAGATTCCGGTGGCCGGCAAGGTCGCCTGGATCACCCCCAAAGGCGCCCAGGGCAATCGCGCTGCCGGCGTCGGCGTGCAATTCAACGATGGCGACAACACCGCGCGCAGTCGCATCGAAACCCATCTGGCCGGAGCCCTGAAGTCCGACCGTCCCACTCATACGATGTAAGTTGCAGTCCTTTTTATGCTCGTAGATTCCCATTGTCACCTTGATCGCCTCGACCTTGCCGCTCACGACGGTTCTCTGGATGCTGCGCTGGATGCAGCCCGCCAACGCGGCGTAGGGCATTTCCTGTGCATCGGCGTCAGTGCCGACAACGCGGCCGACGTCAAAGCGCTGGCCGAGCGTTACGACGACGTCGATTGCTCGGTTGGCGTGCATCCGCTGGATGTGCAGCCGGGCGCCGCGCCGGCGCTGGACTGGCTGTTGCACGAGCTTAATCACCCGAAAGTGGTGGCGATCGGCGAAACCGGTCTGGACTACCACTACGAGCCGGAGGCCGCCGAGCTGCAGCAGGAGTCGTTCCGTCTGCACCTGCAAGCCGCCCAGCAGACCGGCAAACCGGTGATCATTCACACCCGTGGCGCCCGTGCCGACACGCTCGAATTGTTGCGCGAAGCCGCGCTGCCCCAGGCCGGTGTGCTGCATTGTTTCACCGAAGACTGGGACATGGCCAAGGCAGCGCTGGACATGGGTTATTACATTTCCCTGTCGGGCATCGTCACCTTCCGCAATGCCGATGCGCTGCGCGACGTGGCGAGCAAGGTTCCGGCCGATCGTCTGCTGGTGGAAACCGATTCTCCGTACCTGGCACCGATCCCGTATCGCGGCAAGCCGAACCTGCCGCAATACGTGCGGGAAGTGGCAGAGTTTCTGGCGATGCTGCGGGGCGAAAACTACGAACGTTTTGCCGAGCAGACTACGCAGAACTTCAAGCGACTGTTTCCGCTGGCGCACGTAAAAGCCTGAATCGCAGGCAAAAAAAACCCGGGTTCTGGGGGGTGAATCCGGGTTAAGACCATTAGGAGTAAAACAAAGGCACGCGGTCCCTTGGTACCTTTACCGGCGCGACACTTGGGGGAGATGTCGCCCGACAGTTCAAGTATTGATCAGTCTGGCGTTCAGTCCAGTTGGCCGGTCGGGGTTTTTAAACAAATTTGGAATACGTTCGCTTCGGTTATGTTCTCATTCCCCCCGAAACGTTCGTGAAATGAACAAGAAACACAGATATGGTCGGATGATCCGTGCATTTTTGCGCAAGTTAGGCATAATACGCGGCTTCGAATTTTGACCCCTACAGACCTTTTCTTATGCACAAAGAACCTCGTAAGGTCCGTGAGTTTCGTCGCCGCGAGCAAGAAATTCTCGATACCGCGCTCAAGCTGTTCCTCGAACAAGGTGAAGACAGTGTCACCGTCGAGATGATTGCTGATGCCGTGGGTATCGGCAAAGGCACGATCTACAAGCACTTCAAGTCCAAGGCCGAGATCTACCTGCGCCTGATGCTCGATTACGAGCGCGACTTGAACGAGCTGTTGCATTCGGCCGATGTCGACAAGGACAAGGAAGCCCTGTCCCGTGCCTACTTTGAATTCCGCATGCGCGACCCGCAGCGCTATCGCCTGTTCGATCGCCTGGAAGAAAAGGTGGTCAAGGGCAATCAGGTCCCGGAGATGGTCGAGGAGCTGCACAAGATTCGTGCCTCGAACTTCGAACGTCTGACTCTGCTCATCAAGGGCCGCATCAGCGAAGGCAAGCTCGAAGACGTGCCGCCGTACTTCCACTACTGTGCGTCCTGGGCGCTGGTGCACGGCGCGGTGGCGCTGTATCACTCGCCGTTCTGGAGCAATGTGCTGGAAGATCAGGAAGGTTTCTTCCAGTTCCTGATGGATATCGGCGTGCGCATGGGCAACAAGCGCAAGCGCGACCCTGAAACGCCAAGCAGCTGAATCATTCAGTCGCCTTATGCGCCGTGTTTTTCGCTACATGGCGCAGTACCGCAGGAATATACTCAGGCATAGGGCTTGCTAAAACTTGAATTGTGAGTCAAGTTTTAGCCGCTCGATTTTCCATCGCCGGAGTGCTTCATGATCGTTGACCGTCAAGGCAGGCGTTTTCGCAATTTGCGGATCAGTCTGACTTCAGCCTGCAATTACGCCTGTACCTACTGCGTGCCCAACGGCAAGCGGCTGGTGGCTGCGCAGGATGAACTGTCGGCCGAGGCCATGGCACGTGGCGTGGCCTATCTGATCGAAGCGGCCGGCATCGAGCGTCTGCGCATTACTGGCGGCGAGCCGCTGGTCAGCCCCAAACTCGAATCCTTCATGAGCGCCGTCGGCAAGATGGGGCTGGAAGACATCAGCCTGACCACCAACGGCCAGTTGCTCGCAAAAAAACTGCCGTTGCTGGTGGACGCCGGTATACGCCGGATCAACGTTTCCCTCGATACCCTGGACGCCGGCGCGTTCCGCAGCATTGCCCGTGGCGGCGATCTGGCAACGGTGCTCGACGGCATGGATCGAGCCAAAGCGGCGGGCATGAAGATCAAGGTCAACATGGTGCCGTTGCGCGGGCAGAACCTCGATCAGGTCATGCCGTTGCTCGATTACTGCCTTGAGCATGGCTACGAGCTGCGTTTCATCGAGCTGATGCGCATGGGCCACCTGGCCAAGGACTCCAACGCTTTCCTGCAACAGTTCGTCAGCCTGCAACAACTGCTGGAACTGATCGGCGAGCGTTACGAGTACGCGCAAACCGACGCGCCGGTGGATGCCACGGCTGTTCGCTATGCGATTCCCGGTCTGGGCACCTTCGGCGTGATCGCCAACGAAAGCGTGCCGTTCTGCCGTACCTGTTCGCGCCTGCGCCTGTCGTCCACCGGATGGCTGCATGGCTGCCTGTCGTCGAGCAACCGCCACTATGTCGGTGACCTGCTCGACAAGCCGCGCCACGAGGCGCTGCCAGCATTGCAACGGCTGCTGGTCAAGGCGTTGGGCGACAAGCAGGAAGTCGCATTCTCCGGTGGCGCCACCGTCATGAAGATCATCGGCGGCTAAATCTCTCGCCACCAAAACTCTATTTCAAACCGGATACCTGCACATTTCCAAGGACTGGCGCAAAAGCTGCATCCTACGGCCATTCGCCGGTTTTCCGTCACCGGCTTCTGGAGGATTAGGATGCGTAGCCTGGTTTTGCTGCTGGCCGTTTTGGCGCTGGGCGGCTGTATGACTGTCAGTGACATGGCCGAAGGGACTCGCTACCAGATGAGCGACGCGGGTCTGCTGGATCACAGCGACAGCCGCCGCGTAAACAATTTCCGCATTCAGCCGGATTCGTTCATCTACATCGCGCAAGGCTCGTTCGCGCCGCCGGGTGGTTCTTACCCGCGTCCCAACGTGGTGGCCGAAGAGGCCTTCAAAGGCTTCGTCGAATACTTCCCGATGGTCCGCCGCGCCCGTGCGCCGGAAGGCCTCGACCAGGCGATGGGCGAAGCCCGCGATGCCGGTGCTCACTACCTGCTGTACACCCGTTTCGCCAAGGCCGACGACCGCATCGGCAACTCCGATGAGTGGCTGGATCAGGAAGCCGTGGATCGCCTCGGTATCGACGGCGGCGTGATTCAGATCATGTTGATCGAGACCAGCACCCAGTATTTGATTGATACTGCACGGATCAAGAGTCGTGGCGGTTTACTGACGTTCCACGATAACAAGCCCGAAGACCTGATCGGCCCACCGCTGGCGCAATACGCGCGCAGCCTGCTGGGCGTCGGGGACCAGTAATTCAAGGAGTACGCCATGAGTGGCCCGCAAAAAGCCAATGACCTGCTGGGGCAAATCCCCAAAACCAAAGGCTTGCCGCCGGTGCACTTGTGGAACCCGGATTTCTGCGGCGACATCGACATGCGCATCGCCCGCGACGGTACCTGGTATTACCTGGGCACGCCGATCGGTCGCAAGCCGATGGTCAAGCTGTTCTCCACCATCATCCGCCGCGATGGCGATGACTACTTCCTGATCACTCCGGTGGAGAAGGTCGGGATCAAGGTCGATGACGCGCCCTTCGTGGCGATTGCCGTCGAGGTGGAAGGCGAGGGTGAGGCGCAAGTGCTGCGCTTTGCCACCAACGTCGATGAAACTACCGAGGCCGGCGCGGAACATCCGATCCGGGTCGAGATCGATCCGACGACGCAAGAACCTGCGCCCTACGTGCATGTACGCACCAACCTCGAAGCGCTGATCCACCGCAACGTGTTCTACCAATTGGTGGAGCTGGCGGTCAGCCGAGAAATCGACGGCCAGCGCTGGCTCGGTGTCTGGAGCGGTGGCGAGTTCTTCCCCATCGGCCTCGAACCTTAAAAAAACCGCAGTCTGTGAAAGCAGGCTGCGGTTTTTTGTCGTTGACTCCCAATCGTATGATGATTAGCGTGGACACCCACAGCGAACGGCTTCGGGGTGTCCATGTCGAGCAGTTTTCACGCATCAACGGTTGACTGGCTGGGCGCCTGGATTGCCGCCGGTCAGGTGAAGCCAGGGCAGGCGATCAAGGTCGAGGCCGAGCTGGGCGAACAGCTCGGTGTCAGTCGCACCGTGATCCGCGAAGCCATCAAGACCCTCGTCGCCAAAGGCCTGCTCGAAGTCGGGCCGAAAGTCGGCACGCGGGTGCTGCCGATCAAGCGCTGGAATCTGTTCGATCCGCAAGTCGTGGGCTGGCTGTCGCGCAGCGGTCTGCCGGAAAACTTCGTCGATGACCTGCTCGACCTGCGCCGCACTATCGAACCGATGGCGGTGCGCTGGGCATGTGAACGGGCGACCGTCGAACAGGTGCAAGCCATTCAGCAGGCCTATAACGCCCTGGAGCGGGCCGCGCACAGCGGCATCGATTACAACCGCGCCGACCAGTTCTTCCACGAATGCATTCTCGCCGCCAGCCACAATCAATTCATTGAGCAAATGGTGCCGGCCCTCGGTGCGCTGCTCGCGGTGTCCTTCGAAGTGTCCGCAGCCGACCCCGACGAATTGCGTCGCACGCTGCCCATCCACAAAGACATGGCCGACGCCATCGCCGCCCGGGATGCCGCGCGCGGAGTGTGGGCCTGCATGACCCTGATCGACAATGCCGACCTGGCCATCAAGCGGTTCTACCCGCAGGTGATGGCCGACAAGAAAGCCAGCTGACAAAAACAACAAGACAGGAGGTTGCATGACGTGGACTGCGGTGACAGAGCATCGGGCGCAACTGGGCGAAGGCCCGTTCTGGGACGCGCCGACCCAGGCGCTGTACTGGGTCGACATCGCCGGCAAGCAGGCACTGCGGCTGATCGGGCAGAACGTGCAGATCTGGCAGATGCCGGAACATGTCTCGGCGTTCATTCCCTGCGCCAGTGGCGATGCGCTGGTGACCCTGAGCAGCGGCGTCTACCGACTCGATCTGGATTCCCCCGGACTCGAACCACGGTTGACTCTGTTCTGCGTCGCCGACCCGCAACCGGGCAACCGGGCCAACGAAGCGCGTTGCGATGGCCAGGGCCGCTTGTGGCTCGGCACCATGCAAAACAACATCGGCGAGCAGGGCGAGGATCTGCCGATCACCCGTCGTTCCGGCGGGTTGTTCCGGGTTGATCCGGATAAACGAGTCACGCCATTGCTCCGGGGCCTGGGCATTCCCAACACGCTGCTCTGGATTGACGACGGCACCACGCTGCTATTCGGCGACAGTCTCGACAGCACGTTGTATCGCTACTTCATCCACACCGACGGCAACCTCGACATAGCCCAGCCCTGGTACGGCGCCGACCAGAACGGTGGCCCGGACGGTTCGGCGATGGACACCGAGGGCTACATCTGGAACGCCCGCTGGGACGGCAGTTGCCTGCTGCGCCTGACACCGGATGGCCGGATCGACCGCAAGATCGATCTGCCGATCAGCCGCCCCACCAGTTGCGTATTCGGCGGCGCAGACCTGAAAACCCTGTACATCACCAGCGCCAAAAGTCCGCTGAACCACCCGCTGGACGGCGCCGTGCTGTCGTTGCGGGTCGATGTCGCTGGAAAGCTCTGTACACGTTTTGCTGATTAAATCCCAAAATATGGGATGCAAAATTATATATTGAGATTATTTGGCGGTCGGGTTTATAGTCGGCTCCAGCAGTAACACGCACTCACACTTAAAAAGAACAAAACAGGTGAAGTGATGCAGCGAATCTCTATCGCACTCCCCAGCGGAGTCAGCGTTCCGCAACGGCCCGAGGCCGTCAGCGGCGCTTGCCTGTTTCGTTCAAAAAGCCTTCCAGACCGGACATCGTCAGATGCCCGGTTTTTTTATGCTTTCGAACAGGAGTCCTGATTCATGGCTGAACCTCTTTCCTTGCCGCCAGTGCCCGAGCCACCCAAAGGCGAGCGTCTGAAAAACAAGGTTGTGTTGCTGACCGGCGCCGCCCAAGGCATCGGTGAAGCCATCGTTGCGACCTTCGCCTCGCAGCAGGCCAAACTGGTGATCAGCGATATCCAGGCTGAAAAGGTCGAGAAGGTCGCTGCGCACTGGCGCGAGCAGGGCGCTGACGTGCAAGCGATCAAAACCGACGTATCGCGCCAACAGGATCTGCACGCCATGGCCAAACTGGCCATCGAGCTGCACGGTCGCATCGACGTGCTGGTCAATTGCGCCGGGGTCAACGTGTTCCGCGATCCGCTGGAAATGACCGAAGAGGACTGGCGTCGTTGCTTCGCCATCGACCTCGACGGCGCCTGGTATGGCTGCAAGGCCGTGTTGCCGCAGATGATCGAGCAGGGCATCGGCAGCATCATCAACATCGCCTCGACCCATTCCACGAACATCATTCCCGGCTGCTTTCCGTACCCGGTGGCCAAGCACGGTTTGCTCGGGCTGACCCGTGCGCTGGGCATCGAGTACGCGCCGAAGGGCATTCGCGTCAACGCCATCGCCCCGGGCTACATCGAGACCCAGCTCAACGTCGATTACTGGAACGGTTTCGCCGACCCCCACGCCGAACGCCAGCGCGCCTTCGATCTGCATCCACCGAAACGCATCGGCCAACCGATCGAAGTGGCGATGACCGCCGTGTTCCTGGCCAGCGATGAAGCGCCGTTCATCAATGCCTCGTGCATCACCATCGATGGTGGTCGCTCGGTGATGTACCACGACTGAAAAAGCGGATTTCAGGTGGCAAGGTCCGTCTGAAATCCAATCATCATACGATATGACTATTGTCGTCATGATTTGCGGGAAACGCTTCGACCGCTTCAACGCTTTTCAAATAACGCTCAAGAAAAATAACAAGGAGTCTGCTTATGAAACGTCGTTTCGGGATTCGTACCCTGTGCAGTGCCGCGCTGGCGGTCACTGCGTTCAGCCTGAGTGGTTCGCTGCTGGCCGCCGATCCGGTGAAGATCGGTTTCCTGGTCAAGCAGGCCGAAGAGCCGTGGTTCCAGACTGAATGGGCCTTCGCCGAGAAAGCTGCCAAGGACAAAGGCTTCGAGCTGATCAAGATCGCCGTGCCGGACGGCGAGAAAACCCTTTCGGCCATCGACAGCCTTGCGGCCAACGGTGCCAAGGGTTTCGTGATTTGCCCACCGGACGTGTCCCTTGGCCCTGCGATCATGGCCAAGGCCAAGCTCAATGACCTGAAAGTGATTGCCGTGGACGACCGTTTCGTCGATGCCAACGGCAAGTTCATGGAAGAGGTGCCGTACCTCGGCATGGCCGCGTTCGAAGTCGGCCAGAAGCAGGGCGCCGCCATGGCCGCCGAGGCGAAAAAGCGTAACTGGGACTGGAAAGACACTTACGCGGTGGTCAACACCTACAACGAACTCGACACCGGCAAGAAGCGCACCGACGGTTCGATGAAAGCGCTCGAAGACGCCGGCCTGCCGAAAGAGCACATCCTGACGGCCGCCCTGAAAACCCTCGACGTACCGGGCAGCATGGACGCCACCAACTCGGCGCTGGTCAAGCTGCCGGGCGCGGCGAAGAACCTGATCATCGGCGGCATGAACGACAACACGGTGCTGGGCGGTGTGCGCGCCACCGAAGCCGCCGGGTTCGCCGCGGCCAACGTGATCGGCATCGGCATCAACGGCACCGACGCGATCGGCGAGCTGAAAAAGCCCAACAGCGGCTTCTACGGTTCGATGCTGCCGAGCCCGCACATCGAGGGCTACAACACCGCCAGCATGATGTACGAGTGGGTCACCACCGGCAAAGAACCGCCGAAGTACACCGCGATGGACGACGTCACCCTGATCACCCGCGACAACTTCAAGCAGGAGCTGGAAAAGATCGGCCTGTGGAACTGACGGCAGCGTCGGCCCGGGCAGCCGGGCCGCTTGAACGGTGTGATGAGGTGGCTTAAATGCACGCGCAAGTACAGACACAACAACACGGTGCCGGCAGCCTGCACTTCAAAGGGATCGGCAAGACCTTTCCCGGCGTGAAGGCGCTGGACGGCATCAGTTTCGTCGCTCACCCTGGGCAGGTTCACGCCTTGATGGGCGAGAACGGCGCCGGCAAATCGACGCTTCTGAAAATCCTCGGCGGCGCCTACATTCCGAGCAGTGGCGAACTGCAGATCGGCGAACGGACGATGGCCTTCAAGTCCACCGCCGACAGCATCGGCAGCGGCGTGGCGGTGATTCACCAGGAACTGCATCTGGTACCGGAAATGACCGTGGCCGAGAACCTGTTCCTCGGCCACCTGCCGTCGAGTTTCGGCCTGATCAATCGCGGCGCACTGCGCCAGCAAGCCCTGGCCTGCCTCAAGGGCCTGGCCGATGAAATCGACCCGCAGACCAAAGTCGGGCGCCTGTCCCTCGGTCAGCGGCAACTGGTGGAAATCGCCAAGGCGTTGTCCCGTGGCGCCCATGTGATTGCGTTCGACGAGCCGACCAGCAGTCTCTCGGCGCGGGAAATCGACCGCTTGATGGCGATCATCGGCCGGCTGCGCGACGAGGGCAAAGTCGTGCTCTACGTCTCCCATCGCATGGAAGAAGTGTTCCGTATCTGCGACGCGGTCACGGTGTTCAAGGACGGTCGCTACGTGCGCACGTTCGACGACATGAGCCAGTTGACCCACGATCAACTGGTGACCTGCATGGTCGGGCGCGACATTCAGGACATCTACGACTATCGCGGTCGCCCGCGCGGTGCCGTGGCGCTGAGAGTCGATGGATTGCTCGGCCCGGGGCTGCGTGAGCCGATCAGTTTCGATGCGCACAAAGGCGAGATTCTGGGGCTGTTCGGACTGGTCGGGGCAGGGCGCACCGAGCTGTTCCGGTTGCTCAGCGGCCTGGAGCGAAACACCGCCGGGCGCCTGGAATTGCGCGGCCATGAACTGAAGCTGCGTTCGCCTCGCGATGCGATTGCCGCCGGGATTCTGCTGTGCCCGGAGGACCGCAAGAAGGAAGGCATCATCCCGCTGGCCAGTGTTGCCGAGAACATCAACATCAGTGCGCGCGGCGCCAATTCCGGGCTCGGTTGCCTGCTGCGCGGGATCTGGGAAAAGGGCAACGCCGACAAACAGATCAAGGCCCTGAAAGTGAAAACCCCACACGCCGGGCAGCAGATCAAGTTCCTCTCTGGCGGCAATCAGCAGAAGGCGATTCTCGGTCGCTGGCTGTCGATGCCGATGAAAGTCCTGCTGCTCGACGAGCCGACCCGGGGCATCGACATCGGCGCCAAGGCCGAGATCTACCAGATCATCCATAACCTCGCCGCCGACGGTATTTCGGTGATCGTGGTGTCCAGCGATCTGATGGAAGTGATGGGCATTTCCGACCGCATTCTGGTGCTGTGCGAGGGCGCCCTGCGTGGCGAAGTCAGCCGCGACCAGGCCAACGAATCCAACCTGCTGCAACTGGCTTTGCCGCGCCATCGCGCCAGCGGCGCAGCGAACTGAGAGGTGACTATGATGACAACCCAAAACGAAACCCTGCCGACCGCGCGCAAACCTCTGGATATGCGGCGCTTCCTCGATGACTGGGTCATGTTGCTGGCAGCGGTCGGGATCTTCCTCGCCTGCACCTTGCTGATCGACAACTTCCTCTCGCCGCTGAACATGCGCGGTCTGGGCCTGGCGATTTCCACCACCGGGATTGCCGCGTGCACCATGTTGTATTGCCTGGCGTCGGGGCATTTCGACTTGTCGGTGGGCTCGGTGATTGCCTGCGCCGGGGTGGTTGCGGCAGTGGTGATGCGCGACACCAACAGCGTGTTTCTCGGCGTCAGCGCGGCGCTGGTGATGGGCCTGATCGTCGGGCTGATCAACGGCATCGTGATCGCCAAGTTACGGGTCAATGCGCTGATCACGACGCTGGCGACCATGCAGATCGTCCGTGGCCTGGCCTACATTTTTGCCAACGGCAAAGCGGTGGGCGTGTCGCAGGAGTCGTTCTTCGTGTTCGGCAACGGCCAGTTGTTCGGCGTTCCGGTGCCGATCCTGATCACCATCGTCTGCTTCCTGTTTTTTGGCTGGCTGCTGAATTACACGACCTACGGGCGCAACACCATGGCCATCGGCGGCAACCAGGAGGCGGCGTTGCTGGCGGGGGTGAACGTTGACCGCACGAAGATCATTATCTTCGCCGTGCATGGGGTGATCGGTGCGTTGGCCGGGGTGATTCTGGCGTCGCGGATGACGTCCGGGCAGCCGATGATCGGGCAGGGGTTTGAGCTGACGGTGATTTCGGCTTGCGTGCTGGGCGGGGTTTCGTTGAGCGGCGGGATCGGGATGATCCGGCATGTGATTGCCGGGGTGTTGATTCTGGCGATTATCGAGAATGCGATGAATCTGAAGAACATCGACACGTTTTATCAGTATGTGATCCGGGGTTCGATTCTGCTGCTGGCTGTGGTGATCGACCGTCTGAAACAGCGCTGAGATCAATATTCTGCTGACCCTCTCCTTTGGGAGAGGGTGCCTCCAATACCGCGCCTTTTGTCACCTTTCCCAAAAATTACCTTGCTCGTCCCAACCCGTTTCGGTTATCACTTTGTACATGATTAGACAGGTACGATTTGACAAGAAACAACGGGTGGTCGACGAGCTCGTCCGACGCATCGAAAGCGGCCTCATGGAGGACGGCTTTCTGTTGCCCGGCGAGCATCAGTTGGCTCAGGAATTCAACGTCAGCCGTGGCACGTTGCGCGAAGCGCTGGCCGAACTGAAACGGCGCAATTACATCGCCACGCAAAGCGGGGTCGGTTCCATCGTCACTTTCGACGGTGTGGTGCTCGATCAGCGCAGCGGCTGGGCCCAGGCCCTGGCCGACAGCGGGGCGCTGATCAACACCGAAGTGTTGCGCCTGGAAGCCGTGACCCGGCCCGATCTGCTGCCGCGCTTCGGCACCGACCAATTCATCACCCTCGATCGTCGTCGCCGTTCCAATGACGGCACGCTGGTGTCCCTCGAACGTTCATTGATGCCCGCCACCGGAGGCCTGGAAAGCCTGCCGCGCGTGGGTCTGATCGACAATTCGCTGACCGTCACCCTGGCCGCCTACGGCTACATCGGCGAACGCGGCGATCAGTGGATCGGCGCCGAGCCGCTCAACGCTGTCGATGCCGAACTTCTCGGGCGCCCGGAAGGAACCGTGTTCCTCAAAGCACTGCGCACTACCTACGATCGGCAAAACCGTTTCATGGAGCAAGTCGAAAGCCTGCTCGACCCGGTGCATTTCCGTCTGCACCTGCAATTTGGAGAATCGAAATGACCGCCCTCGACCGTGCCCTGGGCGCGTTTTATGGCCTGGCCCTCGGCGATGCGCTGGGCATGCCGACCCAATCCCTGAATCGCGAAACCATCAAGCAACGCTTCGGCCAGATCACCGATCTGCAAGACGCCGGCCCTTTGCAACCGATTGCCGCGAACATGCCCAAAGGCTCGATCACCGACGACACCGAACAGGCGATTCTGGTCGGCGAGTTGCTGGTCGAAGGCAAGGGCCGGATCGAGCCGGCAGTGCTGGCACAACGGCTGATCGAATGGGAAGCCGAGATGCAGGCCAAGGGCTCGCAGGATCTACTCGGCCCGTCGACCAAACGTGCGATCGAAATGATCCTCGCCGGCCATTCGCCGGAAGAGGCCGGGCGCTACGGCACTACCAACGGCGCGGCGATGCGCATCACGCCGGTGGGAATCGCGGCGGATGTCGCCGACCCCGAGCGCTTTATCGCGGCGGTGGTGCAAGCCTGTCAGGTCACTCACAACACCACGCTGGGTATTTCCAGTGCGGCGGCCGTGGCGGCGGTGGTCTCGGCCGGCATCAACGGCCTGGATCTGGGCGAGGCGCTGAACCTCGGCCAGCAGATCGCCCAGCAAGCTGAGGCTCACGGGCACTGGGTGGCCGGCGGGCGTATCGCCTCGCGGATCAGTTGGGCGCGCAGTATCAGTGTCGAAAGTGATCCGGTGTTGCTCGCGGATCTGCTGTACGACGTGATCGGCACCTCGGTGGCGTCGCAGGAATCGGTGGTGGTGTCGTTCGCCCTCGCGCAGCACGTCGCGGTCGGTGAAATGACGCCCTTCGACGCGCTGTGCATGGCCGCCAGTCTGGGTGGTGACACCGACACCATCGCCGCGATTCTCGGCGCCATGCTCGGGGCCTGCCTGGGTCTTCAGAGCTGGCCGGCGGCGATGATTGAAACCGTCAAAACCGTCAACGATCTGGAGCTGGAGCCATTGGTGCAAGGGCTGTTGGCCCTGCGCTGATTGAACTGACGCCTTCGCTGGCAAGCCAGCTCCCACAGGGGCCGTGCAAACCTCAAGGTTCACTTTGAACCTGTGGGAGCCGGGCTGCTCGCAAAGGCGCACCACAAATCCTGAATATTCACCCGCAATGGATCGCGCAGACAGGCCCAGGAAGGGCGGGATGTCTTGTCGTTCTGCGTCATTGCCACAACCACAATAAAGGCAAACAGGAGCATTTCTCATGAGTTCATCGAACGCCGGGCAAAGCGCCGGGCAACTGGAAACCCGTGGCATCGAGCCGGTGCCGGAAGGCGAGTGCAACGGCCATCCGCTGCAATTGTTCTGGGTCTGGTTCGCGGCCAACATCTCCATCCTCGGCCTGCCGCTGGGCGCCACGCTGGTTGCGTTTCGCGGCCTGGCGATCTGGCAGGCGATCATCGTCGCGATCCTCGGCGCTGCCGGTTCGTTCGCGGTGGTGGGGATCATCTCGATTGCCGGCCGTCGCGGTCGTGCGCCGAGCCTGACCCTGTCGCGGGCGATCTTCGGTGTGCGCGGCAATATCGGCCCGACGCTGGTGTCGCTGATGTCGCGCCTGGGCTGGGAAACCGTCAACACCACCACCGCAGCGTTCGTGCTGCTGTCGCTGTGCTCGATCCTGTTCGGCTCGCCGGTGGAAGCCAAAAGCGCGCCGGTGCTGACCCTGATCTTCATCGCGATTTTCGTGTTGCTGACCCTGTCGGTGTCCGGCCTCGGCCACGCCACCTTGCTGGTGATCCAGAAGTGGGCGACCTACGTGTTCGGCGCGCTGAACATTCTGGTCGGCGGCTTCCTCTGCGCGACCATCGACTGGAGCGCGGTGTTCAACGCCACGCCAGCACCGATGAGCGCGATGATCATCGGTATCGGCACCATGGCGGCCGGCACCGGGATCGGCTGGGCGAATGCCGGCGCCGACATGTCGCGCTATCAGCATCGCAGTGTAAAAGCCGTGCGCCTGGTCGCTTCGGCAGCGTTCGGTGCGGGGATTCCGCTGGTACTGCTGATCACCCTCGGCGGCCTGCTGTCGGTGGGCAACAACGACCTGGCATCGGCGACCGACCCGATTGTGGCGATCCGCGACATGCTGCCGACCTGGATGGCCGTGCCGTACCTGATCACCGCGTTCGGTGGCCTGCTGTTGTCGAACAACCTGTCGGTGTACTCCGCCGGCCTGACCACGCTGACCCTCGGCCTTAAGGTCAAGCGCGTGTATGCGGTGGTGGTCGACATCGTCGCGATCTTCGCCGGTTCGATCTACTTCATGCTGATCGCCGACAGTTTCTATGGCCCATTCATCACCTTCATCTCTCTGCTGGCAGTGCCGATCACTGCGTGGGTCGGGATCTTTGTGGTCGACCTGATTCACCGTCATTACTACAGCCCCAAAGACCTGCTCGATGTCAGCCCGAGCAGCGCCTACTGGTACAACGGCGGCATCGAGTGGCGCGCATTCGGTGCGTGGGCGATTGCCATCGTGCTGGGTTTCAGTTTCACCACTATCGGCACCACCGCCGAGAATGTCTGGTTCAAGGGCTTCCTGTCCGATTCGTGGCTGGGCCACAACGGCCTCGGCTGGATCGTGACGTTCGTGGTCGCCGGCGGCATTTATTTCGTACTCGGCGGGGCGAAAGACCGCCGCGCTGCGCAAACCGAGAATGCTCATGCCTAAGATGTTGCACACCGGCCAGGTCATCATCGACCTGGTCATGGCCGTGGATGCACTGCCGCAGATCGGCGGCGACGTGTTGGCGCAGTCCGCCAGTTTCGAAGCCGGTGGCGGCTTCAATGTGATGGCTGCCGCCGCGCGTAACGGTTTGCCGGTGGTCTATCTGGGTCGCCACGGCAACGGTCGTTTCGGCGATCTGGCACGGCAGGCGATGAACGCCGAAGGCATCCGCATCGGCATCGAACAGCCTGCAGAACGCGACACCGGGATTTGCGTGGCGCTGACCGATGCGTCGGCCGAGCGCAGTTTCATTTCCTACATTGGCGCCGAAGGTGAAGTCACTAATGCGGAGCTGAACAGCGTTGCCGCCGAGGCGGGGGACTATGTCTACGTCAGCGGCTACAGCCTGTTGCACAGCGGCAAGGCCCAAGCGTTGCTGGACTGGACGCTGGCGCTGCCGAAGACGATCAACGTGGTGTTCGATCCGGGCCCGCTGGTGGAATCGCCGGACTCGCCGATGATGCAGGCGTTGCTGCCGCGCATCGACGTGTGGACCAGCAATAGCGTCGAGGCGCTGCGCTTCACCGGCGCGGCGGACATCGAAACGGCGCTGGACCGCTTGGCCGTGCACCTGCCTCAGGAGGTGCTGATGGTGGTGCGCGACGGGCCGCAGGGTTGCTGGATTCATCAGCATGGCGAACGCCGGCATGTGCCGGGTTTTAAGGTACAGGCCGTGGACAGCAACGGCGCGGGGGATGCGCATGCCGGTGTATTCGTTGCCGGGCTGGCGCAAGGTCTGGCGGCTGCTGAAGCCGCGAGGCGCGCCAACGCAGCCGCGGCATTGGCCGTCACTCGCTGGGGGCCGGCGACCGCGCCGGGCTCTGACGAAGTCGATGCGCTGATCCGCGAATCTTCCGCCTACTGACCGGTGCCTTCGGAACCCGAGCCTCCGGTGGTGGTTTTCGAACCGATGCCGGAGCCCGAGTTGTCCGGGGTAGTGGGAGCATCCGGCGTGTTCATTCCGCCCTGACGACCGGGGTCATTGCCCTGGGTGCGCGGATCGGTTCCGGTGGCCGGCGGCTGATTGATCAGCGGAACGCCGGAGCCATCGGTATTCATGCCAGGCGCACTGTTGATCGCAGGGGCGCGCGGTGGTGTGACCGGATCGGTGGGGCCGGTGCCGGCGGCGGTCGCCGCGAATGCCATGGGGCAGAGCAGGGTGGTGAAAACGAGAGCAGTCAACCTTGACGAGATCATGGTGTGTCTCCAGTGATTGGAATCCTTACCTGATCTTGGTCTGCCCTCGTGCTGCATAGGTGCCGATTGAATGACGAACGGTTCAGTTCGTCAGAGCGCTTTCCACCGCCAGTCGCCGCCAGAGCAGACGGCCGACAGTGATCGACCAGTTCAACGCCGCCACCGCCAGCACCGTCAGCAACAGCGTCGCCATGCCGTGTTCGACGATGATTTTTCCGGCCAGCAGCGGGAAGCCGAATACCCCGATGAAGTAAGAAAGACTGAACAGCAACAATGCCTGGGATGTGGTGCCGGCCGGTGCCTCGTTGGCGGCGAGTCCATTGATTACCGAGTAGGTCAGACCGTAACCGACACCGAGCATCACTGCCGCCAGCAGATAGCTGAAACCGCTCTGCACGCCGAACGCGAACAGTACGATCGAGCCCAGCATCAACCCCGACAACAGACATGACGCGCGCAGCGGATCACGCTTTACCACGTAGCCTGCAATCAACATTCGGCTGCTGATCGCAGCGCTCATGAAGCCCAGAAAGAACAGCGAATAATCCAGCGAACGGGCGGCAGCATAGCTGGTCTGGAAACTCGACAGACCTCCGAACACGCAACCGCCGAGGCCGACCATGATGATCGGAAACACGGCTCGGGAACTGAGCACCTGAGCAGTCGCCTGCCAGCTGATTTTTGCCGCTGACGCGGCTTGTGTACTTTTCAGGCGGGCACCGAGACGCCAGAACAGCAGCACACCGATCAGGCTCGCCGCAGCCGCCAGATAGAACGCCGACGTCACCGGCAAACCCAGCGCACTCGCTGCACGCCCGAGCAACGGGCCGCTGCCGATCCCGGTCATCATGCTGCCGGACAGCAGCGCAAAGTATTTTGCCCGCTGTGCCGGGCTCACCAGACTGGCGACGATGATCGGCCCCAGCGTATAGAAAACGCCCCAGCCCAATCCAAGCAGCAAACCGAAAAACAGCAGCAGATGGCCGAAGCCCGGCGTCATCGCAAACCCCAGGCTCGCCGCCACCAGCAACAGCCCGAACAGCGCAATCGAACGCGCCGCGCCCAGCCAGTCGGACAGGTGCCCGGACACCAGCACCGCAACGAAGGTGCTGAGCATCGCCGCGCTGATCACGCTGCCGGCGTCATGCTCGTTACCGCCGCGAGAACCGATCAGCAGCGAGAGCAGAAACGTCGCGCCGTAGGACAGCGACAACAGATAACTGGCGAGGCAGAACAGGCCGAACAGTTTGCCCGAGACCTGGGGTGTTGCTTGAGGCATGACGCGGTTCCTTGACCGGAAAAATTGAGCGTCACCTATCTAACACGTCAGGCCCGTGGTTTAGGTCTGAGCTTGGCGATCTCAGGATCGTGAATGACCGGAGTAACGCCTTCAGACGATGCCGATCTCTTCCTTGAATTGCTCCATGAAACCTTTCAGGCGTTGATGACGGAGCTGTGCCAGACGTTGACCGGCAGCGGTCTGGAAACCCTCGGCAAGGTGCAGCAGTTTGGTCTGGAAATGATCGAGGCAGAATTGCTTGTCGTCGTAGTCCCTTTCCCGGGCTTCGGGATCGTGCGGGTCGTACAGCGCACTGCCCATGCGTCCGGCAGTGTAGAAAGTGCGGGCGACGCCGAGCATGCCGAGGGAGTCGAGACGGTCGGCGTCCTGCATCAGCCGTGCTTCGAGGGTCGTCGGTGTGATGTTGGCGGAAAAGCTGTGGGCTTCGATGGCGTGGGTGACGGCGCTGACTTTTTCTTCTGGCCAGTTCAGGTTTGCCAGCACCGTTGATGCTTTTTCCGCTGCCAGGCGCGATGCCTGTGAACGCAGTGGCGAGTTCTTTTCCACGGCCACGCAATCGTGCAGCAGCACAGCCGCCAGCAGCACCTCAAGGTCGCCGCCTTCATCGGCCTGCAAGGTACGCGCGTTGTGCCAGACCCGCTGCAGGTGCGACAGATCATGGGCACCGTCCTCCGATGGCTCCAGTGCGTGGGGCAGCAGTTCGGCGGCGAGTGAGGCGAGTGGTTCGAATGCGTTCATGAATATCCTTCAGAGTCATCGGCGGCGTTAGCCTAATCTGTGGATTGCCATGTGACGAGCGCCGCGCGCCGCCTTAGTATGGCGTTTTCCTTTTTCCGACAAGGCCCGTCCATGACGATCGAAATCCGCCCGGCGACCCCCAGCGATGCACCGCAAATCCTCGCGTTCATCACTGAACTTGCAGACTTCGAAAAGGCCCGTCACGAAGTCATCGCCAGCGTCGCCGACATCGAGCGCAGCCTGTTCAGCGAAGGCGCCACCGCCCACGGCCTGATCTGCCTGCGTGACGGTTTGCCGATCGGTTTTGCGGTGTTCTTCTTCAGTTATTCGACTTGGCTGGGCAGTAACTGCCTGTACCTCGAAGACCTCTACATCACCCCCGAACAACGGGGCGGCGGCGCCGGCAAAACCCTGCTGCGCCACCTCGCGAAAATCGCCTGCGCCAACGACTGTGGCCGCTTCGAATGGAGCGTGCTGGACTGGAACACCCCGGCCATCGAGTTCTACAAATCCCTCGGCGCCCAGCCGCAGGAAGAGTGGGTGAGGTATCGCATGGATGGCAAGGTATTGCGGGAGTTTGCCGAGGGCAACTGAGCCGCGCCAGGAATACCGCAGCCCGAGACGGTTCCTGCAGGGGAAGTGAATTTCTCTGAAGGCGCTGTTACGGCTGCGGTATTTTTTTGTCGTTGTCTCATATTGTGGGATTGTTATTTATATATTGAGATTTTGTTGTGCCCGGGTTTATAGTCCAGCTCACTCACTGCCAATAACAAAACAGGTGAAGCGATGCTGGCGCAATTGATCGCGCTCGATTGGGGGACGACCTCCCTACGTGCTTACAAACTCGGGGCGGACGGGCAGGTGCTGGCGCAGCGGTCGCTGTCGTTCGGGATCATGCAGTTGCCGAAGACACCGCGGGTCATCAACGGTCGTGAATGCGCCGAGGGTTTTGAGCTGGCCTTCGACGAGGCCTGCGGCGACTGGCTCGATGCGCAGCCCGACTTGCCGGTGATCGCCTGCGGCATGGTCGGCAGCGCCCAGGGCTGGCGCGAAGCGTCCTACCGCGATACGCCGGCCAACGTCGCCGATCTCGGAAAATCCCTGCAAACCGTTCGCAGTCTTCGCGGTGTCGAGGTGCATATCGTGCCGGGTGTGATTCAGCGTTCGGCACTGCCGAACGTGATGCGCGGCGAAGAAACCCAGGTCCTCGGCGTCTTGCAGAATCTGCCGGACGAGGCGGGCAATGATCTGCTGATCGGCCTGCCGGGCAGTCATTCGAAATGGGTGGAAGTGGCCGACGGCTGCATCACTCGCTTCGACACCTTTATGACCGGCGAAGTGTTCGCCGTGCTCAGTGAACACAGCATTCTCGGCCGTACCCAACAGCACAGCGCGACGTTCGATGCCGAGGCATTCGATCGCGGCGTGCAGGTGGCGCTGTCGCCGGAGGGCGAAATCGGCGTGCTGTCGACGCTGTTCAGCGCCCGCAGCCTGGGTCTGACCGGTGAACTCAGCGCCACCGCACAACCGGACTATCTGTCCGGCCTGCTGATCGGCCATGAGCTGACAGCATTGGCCGCCGTGCAACGACGCCGGCGCAACAGCACACATCTTCCTTCGATCATCCTCATCGGCAACGCGCAGTTGTGCGCCCGCTACAGCCGTGCCCTCGACGCCTGCGGTTTCGCCCGGGTGACCCTGGCCGAGCAAGCCACCGAGCGCGGGCTGTGGCAATTGGCGCTTGCCGCCGGACTGATCGATTCCTCATCCCGTTAACCCTGACTGGAGGCTTGACATGCTCAAGCAAGCACTGGCGCAAAACGGTCTGATCGCGATCCTGCGCGGCCTGCATCCGCAGGAAGCCGCCGCTGTCGGAGAAGTCCTGTATGCGGCCGGATTTCGCGTCATCGAAGTACCGCTCAATTCCCCCGCGCCGTACGAAAGCATTCGCATCCTGCGTAAGACTCTGCCCGCCGATTGCCTGATCGGCGCTGGCACGGTGCTGACCCCGGAACAGGTGGAGTTGGTGAAGGAGGCCGGCGGCCAGGTGATCGTCATGCCCCACAGCGATGCCAAGGTGTTGCGGGCGGCGAAAGCGGCGGGGCTGTATCTGTCGCCGGGTGTTGCCACGCCGACTGAGGCCTTCGCCGCGCTGGAGGAGGGGGCGGACATTCTCAAGCTGTTCCCGGCCGAACAAATGGGCCCGGCAGTGGTGAAAGCCTGGCTGGCGGTGCTGCCGGTCGGGACGATCCTGGCACCGGTCGGCGGCATTACCCCGGACAACATGCAGGTGTTCATCGACGCCGGCGTCAAAGGCTTCGGCCTCGGATCCGGGCTGTTCAAACCGGGCATGACGACTGAGCAAGTGGCGGCCAATGCCAAGGCCTACGTAGCGGCCTGGAAAGCCCTTCGCTAAGACTTTTCCGGCGCTGCGTGCGCTGCATCTAACAAGAGAGACAAGCAGATGAAAATCACCAAACTGACCACCTTCATCGTCCCGCCGCGCTGGTGCTTCCTCAAGGTCGAAACCGACGAGGGCGTGACCGGTTGGGGCGAGCCTGTGGTCGAAGGCCGGGCCCACACCGTCGCCGCTGCGGTCGAGGAGTTGTCCGACTACCTGATCGGCAAAGACCCACGCAATATCGAAGACATCTGGACCGTGCTGTATCGCGGCGGCTTCTACCGGGGCGGCGCAATCCACATGAGCGCACTGGCCGGCATCGATCAGGCGCTGTGGGACATCAAGGGCAAGGCGCTCGGCGTGTCGGTCAGTGATCTGCTCGGTGGTCAGGTGCGGGACAAGATCCGTGTGTATTCGTGGATCGGCGGCGACCGGCCGGCGGACACTGCGCGGGCCGCGAAAGAGGCGGTGGGCCGCGGTTTTACGGCGGTGAAAATGAACGGCACCGAAGAGCTGCAATTCCTCGATACCTTCGAGAAAGTCGACCTCGCACTGGCCAACGTCGCTGCCGTGCGTGACGCGGTAGGTCCGAACGTCGGCATCGGCGTCGATTTCCATGGCCGGGTGCACAAACCCATGGCCAAGGTACTGATGAAGGAACTCGATCCGTACAAACTGATGTTCATCGAAGAGCCGGTGCTCAGCGAAAACTACGAAGCGCTGAAAGAACTGGCACCGCTGACCAGCACCCCGATTGCCCTCGGCGAGCGGCTGTTTTCGCGGTGGGATTTTAAACGGGTGTTGAGCGAGGGTTACGTCGACATCATCCAGCCGGATGCCTCCCATGCCGGTGGCATCACCGAAACCCGCAAGATCGCCAACATGGCTGAAGCCTACGACGTGGCGCTGGCGCTGCACTGCCCGCTGGGGCCGATCGCGCTGGCAGCCTGTCTGCAACTGGACGCCGCTTGTTACAACGCGTTTATCCAGGAGCAGAGCCTGGGCATCCATTACAACGAGAGCAACGACCTGCTCGATTATGTGAAGGACCCGCGGGTGTTCGACTACGACAAAGGCTTTGTGAAGATCCCCAACGGCCCGGGGCTGGGGATCGAAATCAACGAGGAATACGTCATCGAACGCGCGGCAGTCGGCCACCGTTGGCGTAACCCGATCTGGCGCCATGCCGATGGCAGTTTTGCCGAGTGGTGAGTCGCTGACTCAGCCCATCTGATCGTTCCCGTGCCGAACGCGGGAACGACTCAAGGCCTCAGGCCAACCTCAATAAACACAAGAAGAGGTTCTCCCCATGCAACCGCAAACCCTCACCGGGCAAGCGACGTTAGTCACGCCCAGCCGCAAGCGGTTTTTCATCATGGTGTTGCTGTTCATCACCGTGGTCATCAACTACCTCGACCGCAGCAACCTGTCGATTGCCGCCCCGGCACTCACCACCGAACTGGGCATCGATCCGGTGCATGTCGGGCTGATCTTTTCCGCGTTCGGCTGGACCTACGCCGCCATGCAGATCCCCGGCGGCTGGCTGGTTGACCGAGTGCCACCGCGCATCCTTTATAGCGTCGCATTGCTGTTGTGGTCGCTGGCCACGGTGATGCTCGGATTCGCCGCGAGTTTCATCGCGCTGTTTGTGCTGCGCATGGCGGTCGGTGCGCTGGAAGCGCCGGCGTATCCGATCAACAGTCGTGTGGTGACGACCTGGTTTCCCGAGCGTGAGCGGGCCACGGCCATTGGCTTCTACACGTCCGGGCAGTTTGTCGGGCTGGCGTTTCTGACCCCGGTGCTGGCGTGGCTGCAACATGAATTTGGCTGGCACATGGTGTTTGTCGTGACCGGTGCGGTGGGCATCTTGTGGGCGGCGATCTGGTACGCGGTGTATCGCGAGCCGCGTGATTTCAAAGGTGCCAACGACGGCGAAATCGACTTGATCCGCGAGGGCGGCGGGTTGGTGGACATCGCCGCCGAAACTGCAAAAGTGAAGGCGAAATTCAGCTGGGCCGATCTCGGCATTGTCCTCAGCAAGCGCAAGTTGTGGGGAATTTACCTCGGCCAGTTCTGCCTGAACTCGACGCTGTGGTTTTTCCTGACGTGGTTCCCCACCTACCTGGTGAAGTATCGCGGCATGGACTTCATCAAGTCCGGCCTGCTGGCGTCGCTGCCGTTTCTCGCCGCGTTCATCGGCGTGCTGTGTTCCGGGTTCTTTTCCGACTTCCTGATTCGCCGTGGTTGCAGCGTCGGGTTTGCGCGCAAGTTGCCGATCATTGGCGGGCTGTTGATTTCCACCTCGATCATCGGTGCCAACTTCGTTGAGTCGACGCCGTTGGTGATTGCCTTCCTGGCCCTGGCATTTTTCGGCAACGGGCTGGCGTCGATCACCTGGTCGCTGGTCTCGACCCTGGCGCCGGCGCGGTTGCTTGGACTGACGGGCGGGGTGTTCAACTTCATCGGCAACCTGTCGGCGATTGCCACGCCGATTGTCATCGGCTTCCTGGCCAGCGGCGATTCGTTCGCTCCGGCGATCACCTACATCGCGGTTCTGGCCTTGATCGGTGCTTTGTCCTACGTGCTGCTGGTGGGCAAGGTCGAGCGCATCGAGTTGTAGTCGTCCCTGTCGGGCGACCATAATGCCGCCCGTTCCCTCGCTCAACGCTAAAGGCTGGATATGCAGGAAGACGCCCCGAAAAACGCCAAGGACGCCGCGCCGACCGGCACCCAGACCCTGCTTCGCGGGTTGGGTGTGGTGCAGGCCGTCGCCAGTGGCGCCCGCGATCTCAAGGAAATCGCCCGCCTGATCGGCACCACCCGCAGCACTACGCATCGTCTGGCCAGTTGTCTGGTGGACGAGCGTTATCTGCGCGTCGTGCCGCAAGTCGGTTATCTGTTGGGGCCGAAGCTGATCGAGCTGGGTTTCCAGGCGCGCGAAGAGTTGCCGCTGGTGACCCTGGCCGGGCCGTATCTGGATGAGTTGTCGGCGCTGACCGGCGATACCGTTCACCTCGGGATTCGTGAAGGCGACGAAGTGCTTTATCTGTTGAAGAATCCGGGGCGCAATGGCCCGGAAATGCGCTCGCGGGTCGGCCATCGCATGCCGTTGGCGCGCACCGGAATCGGCAAGGCGCTGATGCTGGATGACGCGCCGCAGGACTGGCAGCGTCTGTACGACATCAGCCTGCCGGCGGGTGGGAAAAGTCAGTTCTGGCCGCAGCATCCGCAACAGTCGTGGGAGCAACTGGAACAGCGGATGACCGAGTACGTGGCCGGCGGCTACGCGTTCGATCTGGAAGACAACGAACCGTCGATCCGTTGCGTGGCGGCGCCGATCCGCGACGCAAGCAAGCGCATCGTCGCGGCGATCAGCATCGCCAGCACCGTGCCGTACATGCCGTTGGAGAAAATGGCCGAGCTGATTCCCCTGATCAAGGGGGTCACGGCCCGGCTTTCGGCAGAGCTTGGTTTGAAGGTTTAAAGCTTCAAGGTCGCCATGTCGATCACGAAACGGTACTTCACGTCACCGGCGATCATGCGGGCGTAGGCTTCGTTGATCTGGCGGATGTCGAGCATTTCGATGTCGCAGCTGATGTTGTGCTCGGCGCAGAAATCCAGCACTTCCTGGGTTTCGGCGACGCCACCGATCAACGAGCCAGCCAATACGCGACGACCCAGTACCAGTTTCGCGGCGTGGACTGGCGGATCGATCGGTTCGATCAGGCCCACCAGAATGTGCACGCCGTCGAAGCGCAGGGTGTCGAGGTACGGGTTGAGGTCGTGCTGCACCGGAATGGTGTCCAGCAGGAAGTCGAAACGACCGGCCGCTGCTTTCATCTGCTCTTCGTCGGTGGAGACGATCACGTGATCGGCACCCTGACGACGACCTTCCTCGGCCTTGCTCGCCGAACGGGTGAACAGCGTCACTTCGGCGCCCATGGCCTTGGCGAACTTGATACCCATGTGGCCGAGGCCGCCCATGCCGAGAATCCCGACCTTGTCGCCGGCCTTCACGCCGTAGTGCTTGAGTGGCGAGTAGGTGGTGATGCCGGCGCAGAGAATCGGTGCGGCAGCCGCCAGATCCAGCTTCTCGGGGATGCGCACCACGAAGTGTTCGCTGACCACGATGCTGTCCGAATAACCGCCCATGGTGTTGCTGCCGTCGACCCGGTCGGGTGTGGCATAGGTCATGGTCGGGCCTTCGAGGCAGTATTGCTCGAGGTTCGACTGGCAGGCTTCGCAGGTGCGGCAGGAGTCGACCATGCAGCCGACACCGACCAGATCGCCTACCTTGTGTTTGGTGACGTTCGCACCGACGGCGGTGACTTTTCCGACGATCTCGTGGCCGGGCATCAACGGGTAAACGGCGATGCCCCATTCGTTGCGCGCCTGGTGGATGTCGGAGTGGCAGACGCCGCAGTACAGGATTTCGATGGCGACATCGTCGGCCCGAGGGCTGCGGCGTTCGAATTTCATCGGGGCGAGGGGGGTGGTGGCCGTTTGAGCGGCATAGCCGATGGCGGTGTACATGTGAAACCTCGCAAAAGCAGTGACAGGTGAGGCGGCGCATTCTGGGCGCCGTCCGGTCGTCCGGCCATGGCGATTCCTCCGGGTGTCATGCCTAATCCTCCGGCATGCGGGGTTGATCGGTCGCATTGGCAAAAGGATCTGCGATGATGCTTTCATCCCTTTTTCCGTGATTTTTTCTGAAGAGCCACCCGATGCAATTGACCCGTCACCTAGATGCCAACGCCACCCTGGTTTCGCTGATCGAACCGCTGGCGCTGCGCGATGGTTACAGCCGGACCGGGCTGCCGGGCGTGCAGGTGCTGCGCGCCAGTTGCGACGTCGCTCGTGGCCCGCACATTTATGAGCCGAGCCTGATGATCATTGCCCAGGGCAGCAAGCTCGCGTATCTGGGGCCGCGCACCATGGAATACGGCGCCGGGCATTACCTGATCCAGGCCCTGCCGGTGCCGTTCGAGTGCGAAACCTATGCGTTGCCGGACGCGCCGTTACTCGGCGTGTCGGTGGCGATCGACCGGGTGCTGCTCGGTGAACTGGTGCTGGCCATGGGGCTGGCGCCGGGACGACATATTCCGGCGCAGACACCGGAGTCGATGACTTCGGTGGTGCTCGACGATGACATGCGCGGTTGCGTCGAACGCTTGCTGCGCTGTCTGCACGATCCGCTGGAATGCCAGATTCTTGGGCCAGCGCGGGTGCGGGAGTTGTTGTTCGTTGCGTTGCGCGGACCTCAGGCTGATGTGCTGCGGGCGCTGGTCGAGCAGCAGGGGCAGTTCGCGCGGGTGGCAGCGTCGATCAGTCATCTGCATGCGCATTACACCGAGCCGTTGAATGTCGAGACGCTGGCCGGTTGCGCGAACATGAGCGTGTCGACCTTTCACGAGCATTTCAAACGCAGCACGTTGCTGTCGCCGGTGCAGTATCTGAAGCGTTTACGTTTGTTGAAGGCGCAGACGTTGTTGATCGCCGAGGGGCTGGGAGTGGCGCAGGTGGCGCATCGGGTGGGGTATCAGAGCACGTCGCAGTTCAGTCGAGAGTACAAACGCTATTTCGAGCGCAGTCCGGGGGACGAGCGGGCGGCTTGATTTTCGGCAAATCGCAGGCAACAAAAAGGCCCCCATTAAGGGAGCCTTGATGTTCAGCGGGTCGACTTACATATTCGGGTAGGTCGGGCCACCGGCGCCTTCCGGCGTCACCCAGGTGATGTTCTGCGAAGGATCCTTGATGTCACAGGTCTTGCAGTGCACGCAGTTCTGGGCGTTGATCTGGAAGCGCTTCTCGCCGTCTTCCTTGGTGATCACTTCATACACGCCGGCCGGGCAGTAACGCTGCGCCGGTTCGTCGTACATCGGCAGGTTGCGGCTCAACGGGATGGTCGGGTCGGTCAGCTTCAGGTGGCACGGCTGTTCTTCTTCATGGTTGGTGCCGGAGATGAACACCGAGCTCAACTTGTCGAAGCTGATCTTGCCGTCGGGTTTCGGGTAGTCGATCTTCTTGCAGTCGGCCGCGAGCTTGAGGCAGGCGTAATCCGGCTTGGTGTCGTGCAGGGTGAACGGCAGTTTGCCGCCGAAGATGTTCTGGTCCAGCCAGTTGAAGCCGCCGCCGACGATGGCGCCGAACTTGTGGATCGCCGGGCCGAAGTTGCGGCTGGCGAACAGTTCTTCGTAGAGCCAGCTCTTCTTGAAGGCGTCGACGTAGGTGGTCAGTTCTTCGGTGCCATCCTTTTCGGCGAACAGCGCGTCGGCCACGGATTCAGCGGCGAGCATGCCGGACTTCATCGCGGTGTGGCTGCCCTTGATCTTGGCGAAGTTCAGGGTGCCGAGATCGCAACCGATCAGCGCGCCGCCCTTGAACACCATTTTCGGCAGCGAGTTCAGGCCGCCCTTGCAGATCGCGCGAGCGCCGTAGCTGATGCGCTTGCCGCCTTCCAGGTACTGCTTGAGTACCGGGTGATGCTTGAGGCGCTGGAATTCGTCGAATGGCGACAGGTAGGTGTTGCTGTAGGACAGATCGACGATCAGGCCGACTACAACCTGGTTGTTTTCCAGGTGATAGAGGAAGGAACCGCCGGTGTTCTCGGTGCCCATGATGTCCATCGGCCAACCGGCGGTGTGTACTACCAGGCCTGGCTGGTGTTTGGCCGGGTCGATTTCCCAGATTTCTTTCAGGCCGATGCCGTAGTGCTGGGCGTCGGCATCGCTGTCGAGGTTGTAGCGCTTGATCAGTTGCTTGCCGATGTGGCCACGGCAACCTTCGGCGAACAGCGTGTACTTGCCACGCAGTTCCATGCCCGGGGTGTACAGGCCTTCTTTCGGATGGCCTTCGCGGTCGACACCGAGGTCGCCGGTGATGATCCCGCGCACCACACCGTTTTCATCGATCAGGGCTTCCTGAGCGGCGAAGCCCGGGTAGATTTCCACGCCCAGATTCTCGGCCTGCTGAGCGAGCCAGCGGCACAGGTTGCCGAGGGAGATAATGTAGTTACCTTCGTTGTGCATGGTCTTGGGCACAAAGAAGTCTGGAATCTTCTGCGCGCTTTCGGCGTTTTTCAGCACGAAAATGTCATCGCGGGTGACAGGCGTGTTCAGCGGCGCGCCGAGTTCTTTCCAGTCAGGGAACAGTTCGTTCAGGGCCCGTGGTTCGAATACGGCACCGGACAGGATATGCGCGCCGACTTCGGAGCCTTTTTCGACCACGCAGACGCTGATTTCCTTACCGGCTTCGGCGGCCTTCTGCTTCAGACGGCAGGCGGCGGACAGGCCAGCGGGGCCGGCACCGACGATGACCACGTCGAATTCCATGTATTCGCGTTCCACAGGCTATCTCCTACTCAAGGCTCAACAGTTTTTTTTCTAATTTGGAGGTTCGGTGTCGTATCCGTTATTGCCTTTACGTTAACGTCAAGGCTAATAATGGGCAAACCACCTTTCTCTCTAGGCGGCGCATTATATCTACACCACTCTTAGCGTCCAATACAAACGTTTGTTTGAATCGGCTCCAGCCCAGAGAAATCAAAGAAGCGCGGCTTATGACAGGGCATTTTGGCGTATTGACCAGAATGGGCGTTCCGGTCAAGATACGGGCGGTTTTGCGCTCGCCGTAGGCTGAATGGTGGTTTCAAGAGCACCTCTAAAGACAGGGCGAAGGCGGTATCCGGTGATGCGCAGCGCAGTTCGGCGCGCAGTTTACACACCGCGAAGCGGCATGACTCGTCGGTCACGACTGACGAACGGTCATCCGACTCAGCCGGCGTTTTTGGAGGTGCCCTTGTGCCCGATGAGCATCAACCGCCAGGTTCGCCTAGGCGACTTTCTTTTCACCGGAGAGTAACGAGGAATCCATGAAGGTTCTTGTAGCTGTCAAACGCGTTGTGGATTACAACGTCAAGGTTCGCGTCAAGGCGGACAATTCCGGCGTAGACCTCGCCAACGTCAAGATGTCGATGAACCCGTTCTGCGAAATCGCAGTGGAAGAAGCCGTACGCCTGAAAGAAAAAGGCGTTGCGACTGAAATCGTCGTCGTCTCCATCGGCCCGTCCACCGCTCAGGAACAGCTGCGTACCGCACTGGCTCTGGGTGCCGACCGCGCCATCCTCGTCGAATCCGCTGAAGACCTGACTTCCCTGGCCGTGGCCAAGCTGCTCAAGGCCGTGGTCGACAAGGAACAGCCTCAGCTGGTGATCCTGGGCAAACAGGCCATCGACAGCGACAACAACCAGACCGGCCAGATGCTCGCTGCACTGAGCGGCTACGGTCAGGGCACTTTCGCCTCGAAAGTCGAAGTCTCCGGCGACAGCGTTGCCGTGACCCGCGAAATCGACGGCGGCGCGCAGACCGTTTCCCTGAAACTGCCAGCGATCGTCACCACCGACCTGCGTTTGAACGAGCCGCGCTACGCGTCCCTGCCAAACATCATGAAAGCCAAGAAGAAGCCTCTCGAGACGCTGACTCCGGACGCTTTGGGCGTTTCCACCGCCTCCACCAACAAGACCCTGAAAGTCGAAGCGCCAGCTGCACGCAGCGCAGGCATCAAGGTCAAGTCGGTGGCTGAACTGGTCGAGAAACTGAAAAACGAAGCGAAGGTAATCTAATCATGACTATCTTGGTAATCGCCGAACACGACAACAAGGTGCTGGCCCCGGCCACCCTGAACACCGTTGCTGCCGCTGCCAAAGTCGGTGGCGACATCCACGTTCTGGTTGCAGGCCAGGGCGCTGGCGCCGTGGCTGAAGCCGCTGCGAAAATCGCTGGCGTGAGCAAAGTCCTGAACGCCGACAATGCTGCCTACGCGCACCAGCTGCCGGAAAACGTTGCTCCACTGGTAGCCGAACTGGGCAAGGGTTACAGCCACATCCTGGCTGCCGCCACTTCCAACGGCAAAAACATCCTGCCGCGCGTTGCCGCCCAGCTGGACGTTGACCAGATCTCCGAGATCATCTCGGTAGAAAGCGCTGACACCTTCAAGCGTCCGATCTACGCCGGTAACGCCATCGCTACCGTGCAATCGACCGCCGCAATCAAAGTGATCACCGTGCGTGCCACCGGTTTCGACCCGGTTGCTGCTGAAGGTGGTTCGGCTGCCGTTGAATCGGTCGCCGCTGCTCACAACGCCGGCACTTCCAGCTTCGTCAGCGAAGAACTGGCCAAGTCCGATCGTCCTGAGCTGACCGCCGCCAAGATCGTCGTTTCCGGCGGCCGCGGCATGCAGAACGGTGACAACTTCAAACACCTGTACGCTCTGGCCGACAAGCTGGGCGCTGCCGTGGGTGCTTCCCGCGCCGCGGTAGACGCAGGTTTCGTACCGAACGACATGCAGGTCGGTCAGACCGGCAAGATCGTTGCGCCACAGCTGTACATCGCCGTCGGTATCTCCGGCGCGATCCAGCACCTGGCCGGCATGAAAGACTCCAAAGTGATCGTAGCGATCAACAAGGACGAAGAAGCGCCGATCTTCCAGGTGGCCGATTACGGCCTGGTGGCGGATCTGTTCGAAGCCGTACCTGAGCTGGAGAAGCTGGTCTAATCCGGCGGCTTCACTTATAAAGAGCCCGGCCTGTTGGTCGGGCTTTTTTTTGTCTCGGATTTGAGTGGGAGCGTTTCGCCATGGATCTGCATCGCCGGTTGGGCTTCTCGTTATTGCTGTGTTCCAGCCTGCTGCCGGGGTTGTCCGTGGCAGCGGGCAAATGCGAGCGACTGGTCGTCACCGGCAGCCCGGATGCACCGCCGTATCTCTGGCAGGATCCGCAGAATCCCAAACAGTTGATCGGTGCCAGTGCCGACCTGTTGCAGCAAGTGGCGAAGGACCTGGGCATCAAGGTCGAACTGCTGTATGCCGGCAAGCGCTCGCAGGCCCTCGACGAAGTGCGCAGCGGGCGCATGGACATGCTGGCCGACGCGCCGCTGGCCTTCAACGAGCTGGAAAACCTCGACTACATCCATCCGCCACTGCTGGAAAACGACTATCTGGTGTGGACCCGCAAGGGCTCGACCCTGGTCTACAGCGAAGCGAAGGATCTTCAGGGCCATCAAGGAGGATTGTCGGAAAAGTCTCGAATGACCCAGGCATTCAGTACTTTCGCCGAGAAGCAATTGACCCTGACCCGTACGGCAAACCTCACTCAGGCCCTGCAGAAACTTCTGCTGGGCGAGGTGGAATATGTACTCGCCGGCCGCTACTCGGGGATGGCGGCCGCGCAGGCACTGGGCATGGCCAATGATCTGCTGGCCTTCGAGCAACCGATTGACCGCCCCGGTCTGTTCCTCGCGCTTTCCCACAACTCGGCCTGTAACGATCCGTGGTTGCGCGGACAGCTGGCCAAAAAGATGACAGAATTGCCCGCGTCCGGCCTGACGGAAGCCGCGCTGCAACGCAACATCGAGCGCTGGAAGGCGCAGCAGCAACAGCCGCCGCAACAACCTGTCAGCGCCCCAAAACAGTAGGGATTCTTAGTGAGTAATCGAGTTCTTTTCACGGCCCTGGCCGTTCTGGCCCTGGCCGGTTGCGCCAGCGATCCGGCACCCAATGAACAAATGCGTTTGACCGAGCAGGCGCTCGAGCAGGCCAAGGCCGTCGGCGCCACCGCCGACGAAGTGCCGGAAATGAAACTGGCAGAAGACAAATTCAACCGGGCCAAGGGCAGCATGGCCGGCGAATCCTTCAAGAACGCGCGGATGCGTGCCGAACAGGCCGAGCTGGATGCGCGTCTGGCCGAAGCCAAAGTGCTGACCCAGAAGAGCGAAGAGCAACTGAACGTGCTCAACACCCGCATCGTCCGCCTGCGCAAGCAACTGGGGGATGCCCAATGAACCTGACTTCAAAAGCCTTCGGCACTCTGATCCTTGTGGGTTGCGCCAGCCTTTACGGTTGCGCCGGTCAACACAGCGAAACCGCCTTGCAGGAAGCCAGCGCTGACTTCCAGAAGGTCAAGGAAGATTCCAATGTGCTGCGTATCGCGCCGAAAGACGTGATCCGTGCCGGTGAATCCCTGGCTCGTGCCGATCGCCTGTCCACTTAT
Source organism: Pseudomonas sp. MWU12-2029 (assembly GCF_023242425.1). Taxonomy (NCBI): domain Bacteria; kingdom Pseudomonadati; phylum Pseudomonadota; class Gammaproteobacteria; order Pseudomonadales; family Pseudomonadaceae; genus Pseudomonas; species Pseudomonas sp. MWU12-2029. The sequence continues at coordinate 136,872 of NZ_JALJDY010000007.1, forward strand.
TGGGGCAGTGGCTCCGACGTGGCGCATTACTCCTATTTGAGCCAGCGCTACAGCCAGATCGCCCGCGAGCACACCAACCTGGTGCTCAACGAAGAGCGTGCGGCGAAGCTGGAGCTTGAGCGTCAACGCCTGCAACTGGCACTGCGCGAGTCCAAACTGTTGAGCGTGCAGCAGCAGGGCAAATGGCTGGAGGAACAGATTGTCGCACTGGCCACCACCCAGACTGACCGTGGATTGGTGATGACCCTGGGTGACGTACTGTTCGACACCGGCGAGGCGGAGCTGAAGAATTCGGCGAATCGCGTGGTCTTGAAGATCGTGCAGTTTCTGCAACTCAATCCGAAGCGCGTGGTGCGTATCGAGGGTTACACCGACAGCACCGGCGGCAAACAGGAAAACCTCAAGCTGTCCCGTGACCGTGCACAGTCGGTTGCCGACGTGCTGACGGACTTGGGCATCGACGAAAAACGCATTCAGGTCGAAGGCTACGGCGATGAATACCCGGTGGACGCCAACGCTTCCGAGCGTGGGCGGGCACAGAACCGTCGGGTGGAAATCGTGTTCTCCGACGAAAAGGGCCAGCTCGGCGCCGCCCGCTGAGGGTGGCGTTACTGGAAAGCCCGGGCTGTCATGCAGCGCCGGGCTTTTTTACGTCTGTCGATTACCTCACAAAGCAGTACAGATTTATCCGACACTGGACTGTATGGTTGACTAATATGGCAACTGTCCCAGTACACTTCAGAACTGTTCCGGTATTGTTCACACAAAAATAAAACGCCCGTGATATCGAGTGCTGCGTCATGACCAATCTCTTGCTCTACCAACGTATTGCTCAACAACTGGCCGAAGACATCCGCCGTGGCGTCTATCAACCGGGCGAGCGCGTGCCTTCGGTGCGCAAGATGAGTTCGCAGCTCAACGTCAGCCATGCCACGGTGTTGCAGGCTTACGCCAACCTCGAGGATCAGGGGCTGATCCGCGCACGGCCGCAATCCGGTTACTACGTACACCAGACGCCGGCCCTGACCGCTCCGACCCCGGACATTGCCCGGGTCGAACGGCCTGGCCTGGTCACCCGCGCCAGCATTATTCAGCAAGTATTGGTCGAGTCGCGCCGCGAAGGCGTGTTCCCGCTGGGTGCAGCCGTACCGAGCGTCGATTACTTGCCGGTGCGCGCGCTGCATCAGCAATTGGCCAAGGTCACCCGATTCCATAGCCCCCGCGCTTTCAGCTACATGTTCAGCCCGGGCTTCGAACCGTTGCGCCGACAAGTGGCGATCCGCATGCGCGACGCCGGTGTGGTGGTCGATCCGTCGGAAGTGGTGATCACCCACGGTTGTGTCGATGCCTTGCAGATGTCGTTGCGGGTGCTGACCCGTCCGGGCGATCTGATCGCCGCCGAATCACCGACCTATTACGGACTGCTGCAACTGGCCGACCTGCTGGGCCTGAAAGTCATCGAAATCCCCAGCGACCCGGCCACCGGCATGAGTCTCGAAGCCCTGCAACTGGCGGCCAACCAATGGTCGATCAAAGCTCTGGTGCTGACGACCCGGCTGAGCAATCCGCTGGGTGGCACCATGCCCGAAGAGCGGCAAAAACAATTGCTGCGTCTGGCATCGGACTTCGATATCCAGATCGTCGAAGACGACATCTATGGCGAACTGATGTTCGAGCAAGGCCGCACCAAGGCCCTCAAGGCCTACGACCGGCTGGATCGGGTCATTTACTGTTCGAGTTTCTCCAAGACCCTGTCGCCGGGGGTGCGCGTGGGCTGGATGATTGCCGGCAAGTATCAGCAGGAAATCCAGCGTCTGCAGACCTTCACCACGCATTCGGCTTGCAGCGTCACGCAAATGGCGATCGCCGCCTATCTGGAAAATGGCGGTTATGACCGGCATTTACGGTACATCCGCCAGGAATACCGAAAAAACCTCAGCGCGTTCCAGCTGGCGGTGCAGCAGTACTTCCCTGAAGGCACGCAGATGACCCGGCCTACGGGCGGTTTCATTCTCTGGGTGAGCCTGCCGGGGCGGGTCAATACCCAGGAATTGCATGTCCGCGCGTTACAGCAAGGCATCAGCATCGCGCCCGGGTTGATCTTCAGTAATACCGAGCAGTTCAACCACTGTATCCGCCTGAATTGCGGGACGCCGTGGAATCGTGAGGCGGAGCGGGCGTTGATGACTTTGGGATTACTGGCGACTCAACTGTGTCAGGAAACGGCCGGCGGTTTCTGAACAGACTGTGTCGCGCGCTTGTCATGCGGCGTTCAACAGGCGAGCATATGGCCCTCTGCCGTTAGCGTTGTAGGTTCCATGAAAGCGACTTTTCCTGCTGCCTGGGTTTTGCTTTGTCTGTTGATGATCGGTCACGCGCCAGCTGTCATGGCCGCTGCCGTTTCGGAAAAACCGACAGCAGCCTCCACGGTGAAAAAGCCGGTGGCCAGCAAGAAAGCCGTTCCCGCGAAAGACAAGCAACAGAAGAAAGCCGCCCCGGCAAAGAAACGTGCGCCGATCGCCTCAAAGTCGAAATCGGCCCGTGAAGTGGCCAAGACGCCGCTACCCCCGGCCAAGCTCGACTTGAGCCTGCCCAGGGATATGGTTCAGCAGCTGAAACCGGTTGGCGCCGTGCCATTGCCCAAGCGCGAAGCGATCCTGCCGCAGATGTTCGGCGAGAAGAACAGCGGTTTCCAGCTCAACGGCCGCCTGCTGAGCAACGAAATGCAGTTGCAGCTGCGTAACGAAGAGCGCCGTGAAGTCGAAGGCGCGGCGCTGGATTTCGAATTCAAGCAGTAAATTCAATCGATCCGTGACCCGCAGACCAGACGCTTTGTCGGAGACTGGTCAGTCACTTTCGTTTCTGCGTAAAAACCCCGGTTCAGGGAATTTAAAACAGCCGTTTTAGCGGTTACCCTGTTCCGCGTCCCTTTAACACATTGCCCGTCGCGAGGAACTCGTCGTCATGAAATGCCGTGAAGGCTGTGGCGCCTGTTGCATTGCCCCCTCCATCAGCTCGCCGATTCCAGGCATGCCCGATGGCAAACCTGCCGGCGAACGTTGCGTTCAGCTCTCGGTCGAAAACCTGTGCAGCATTTTCGGTCGGCCGGAACGTCCAGCCGTCTGTTCAGGGTTCAGCGCCGATGTTGAAGTCTGCGGAAGCAGTCAGGAAGAGGCGATCAGACTGCTCGGCTGGTGGGAGCAGATGACGGCGGCGTGATGTGTCAAACGTACGGAACTTAAACAATAAGGAATAAGACTATGGGTTCGCTGCATCGTATCGCTGTGTTGTGTGGTTTGACTGCCGTGCTGGCCACTTCGGCTGCCCAGGCTGAAGACTGGAAAGTGGCCAAGAACGAAGACGGCATCAAGGTCTCCCTGAGCGAAGTGCCGGGTTCGGACTACAAGTCTTATCAGGGCGTGACCTTGATGAAGACCACCGTCGCCAAACTGCGCGCACTGCAGGAAGACGTTTCCGGTGCCTGTGCCTGGATTCACGAGTGCAAGACCCAGAAACTGCTCAAGCACGAAGGCGACCAGAGCTGGACCTACACCCAGTTCAACACGCCATGGCCGGTAACCCCGCGCGACTCGATCCTGCACGTCACCACCGTTGAAGGCGCCGATGGCAGCCTGACTCGCAATCTGGAAGGCGTGCCGAAGTACCTGCCGGAAGAAAAAGGCTTTGTCCGTGTCGCTCAAGTCAAAGGCTTCTGGAAATTCGTGCCGAAGGGCGACCAGGTTGAAGTGACCTATCAGGTCCACACCGAGCCGGGTGGCAGCGTGCCGTCGATGATTGCCAACAAGTTCGTGGTCGACGCACCGTTCAATACCTTGAAAGCCCTGAAAGAACGCGCCGAGAAGTAAGTATCGCGTGCTCTGCAAACGCCCCGAAGAACTCGGGGCGTTTTGTTTTGTAGCGATATTGTGTTTCCAGATATGCGTTGCACGAAATTTTCACAAACGCTTCAAGACAATTCGCCCGCGCAATTTGAATCTGTCCGGGTATGCCGTGCCTTTAATGAAAGAGTCCGGCTGCGGGGCAGTAATCAATGGCAATGCCGCCGGTGATCGTGCAACATTTGCGCACCGCGCAAGCCCCGGGGCCTGGAATGGCCAACAGAGGGCAGGGCGCAGCTGTATTTTTGCAACTTCAACTTCCAATGGGTCCTAAAACGACATGGCAAACCCGGACGCCCTGAATCAGCAGCGATCTTCCAGTCGCCTGCTGCAACCGACCGTCAAATCGCATCTGGCCTACACGCTCTTGTGCGCGCTGGTCATGATGGTGATGTTTTCCGTGCTGCGCCTCGCGCTGCTGGTCTACAACCGCGAGATGATCCTCGACACCCCGGCCTCGACGTTCCTCGAAGCCTTCGCCAACGGCCTGCGCTTCGACTTGCGCCTGGTGGTCTACCTCTGCGTTCCGATGGTCCTGGCGCTGTTCAGTGCCCGGGCCATGGCCGCGCGCGGGTTCTTCCGCCTGTGGCTGACCGTGACCTCCAGCATCGCGCTGTTCCTCGGCCTGATGGAGATGGACTTCTACCGCGAGTTCCACCAGCGCCTCAACGGCCTGGTGTTCCAGTACGTGAAGGAAGACCCGAAAACCGTGATGAGCATGCTCTGGTACGGTTTCCCGGTGGTGCGCTACCTGCTGGCCTGGGCCGTGGGCACGGTGATCCTGACGCTGGCGTTCAAGGGCGCCGACCGCCTGACCCGTCCGCGTGGCCCGTTCAGCGGCGGCAACGTCGGCACCCGTCAGGTGGCGCCATGGTATGCGCGTCTGGCGGTGTTCGTGGTGTGCCTGCTGATCTGTGTGGTCGCCGTGCGTGGCACCCTGCGTCAAGGCCCGCCACTGCGCTGGGGTGACGTTTACACCACCGAATCGAACTTCGCCAACCAGCTCGGCCTCAATGGCACCCTGTCGCTGATCGCGGCAGCCAAGGACCGCATGGGCGAAGACCGCAACAACATCTGGAAGGCCACGCTGCCGCAGGATCAGGCGCAGAAGGTCGTGCGCGACATGCTGGTGATGCCGGACGACAAACTGGTGGATGCCGACATCGCCGCCGTGCGTCGTGACTACACGCCGCCAGCCGACAAGACCCTGCCGATCAAGAACGTCGTCGTGATCCTCATGGAAAGCATGGCCGGTCACTCGGTGGGCGCCCTGGGCGCGCCGGGCAACATCACGCCGTACCTCGACAAACTGTCGAAGGAAGGCCTGCTGTTCGACCGCTTCTTCTCCAACGGTACCCACACCCACCAGGGCATGTTCGCCACCATGGCGTGCTTCCCGAACCTGCCGGGTTTCGAATACCTGATGCAGACCCCGGAAGGCAGCCACAAACTGTCCGGCCTGCCGCAGTTGCTCAGCGCGCGCAAGTATGACGACGTCTACGTCTACAACGGTGACTTCGCCTGGGACAACCAGTCCGGTTTCTTCAGCAACCAGGGCATGACCAACTTCGTTGGCCGCAATGACTTCGTCAACCCGGTGTTCTCCGATCCGACCTGGGGCGTGTCCGACCAGGACATGTTCGACCGCGGTCTGGTGGAACTGAAGGCACGGGAAAACGGCAAGCCGTTCTACGCGCTGCTGCAAACCCTGTCCAACCACACGCCGTACGCCTTGCCGACGCCATTGCCGGTCGAACGCGTGACCGACCGTGGCACGCTCAACGAGCACCTGACCGCCATGCGTTACGCAGACTGGGCACTGGGCCAGTTCTTCGAGAAGGCCCGCAAGGAGCCTTACTTCAAGGAAACCCTGTTTGTCATCGTCGGCGACCACGGCTTCGGCAACGAGCGTCAGATCACCGAAATGGACCTGGGCCGCTTCAACGTGCCGATGCTGATGATCGCACCAGGCATCCAGGAAAAATTCGGTACACGTGACCACACCGTGGGCACGCAGATCGACATCGTGCCGACCATCATGGGTCGTCTGGGTGGCGAAGTGCGTCATCAGTGCTGGGGACGTGACCTGCTCAACCTGCCGGCAGGCGACACCGGTTTCGGTGTGATCAAGCCGTCGGGCAGCGAGCAGACCACTGCCATCGTGACTGCTGACCAGATTCTGGTACTGCCGAAAGAGAAGGAAATGGCGCCGAAGATCTATCAGTACCAACTGGGCGCGAATCCTTCGGCTGAAATCATTCCGGACGCACCACGCACCGCCGAGTTGAAACTCAAGCTCGAAGCGTTCCTGCAGACGGCTACCAAGAGCCTGCTCGACAACACCGCCGGTGTGATTAACGGCAAGCCGGACTGATCATTCCGCGCAATAAAAAAGAGGCCCTTTTCAGGGCCTCTTTTTTTGTCGGTCAAAAGGTCATATGCGGCCGAGCAACAGCAGCACCAACAGTACAACCAGCACTACGCCGATAATGCCCGAAGGACCGTAACCCCAACTTCTGGAGTGCGGGAAGACCGGCAGACCACCGATCAGCAACAGGATCAGGATAATGATAAGAATTGTGCCCATGTCGATTTCCTTGTTGATAGTGTCTGAGGAGTCTCGTTGTTCAAGGGCGGCTGGAAGTTGAACTAAATCCAGACGGCTTACAAATTCCGACTGGCGCGCATGAAAGAAAATTCAATGTTTTTTTAACGTATTTGGTTCACAGTCTTATTTCGTTCGATGCCACGGTTTGCTCTTGCCATTCAGCAATCTGATGGAGCGTGGGTCGCTCCGGATCCTTCGCTACACTCCGCGCATCTTCCCCGGAACAACAAGGCTGTCTGTTATGCAAAATCGCATGATGATCACTGGCGCGGGCTCCGGCCTGGGTCGCGAAATCGCGCTGCGCTGGGCGCGTGAAGGCTGGCAACTGGCCTTGTCGGATGTCAGTGAGCCGGGCCTGCAGGAAACTCTCAAACTGGTTCGCGAGTCCGGCGGCGACGGCTTCATCCAGCGTTGCGACGTACGCGATTACAGCCAGCTCACCGCGTTCGCCCAGGCCTGCGAAGTGAAGCTCGGTGGTATCGACATCATCGTCAACAACGCCGGTGTGGCCTCGGGCGGATTCTTCAGCGAGCTGTCGCTGGAAGACTGGGACTGGCAGATCGCGATCAACCTGATGGGCGTGGTCAAGGGCTGCAAGGCGTTCCTGCCGCTGCTGGAACAGAGCAAGGGCAAGATCATCAACATCGCCTCGATGGCGGCACTGATGCAAGGCCCGGCGATGAGCAACTACAACGTGGCCAAGGCCGGTGTGGTGGCGTTGTCCGAGAGCCTGCTGATCGAACTGGCCCAGCAGGAAGTCGGTGTCCATGTGGTTTGCCCGTCGTTCTTCCAGACCAATCTGCTGGACTCGTTCCGTGGCCCGACGCCGGCCATGAAAGCGCAGGTCGGCAAGTTGCTGGAAAGTTCGCCGATTACCGCCGCCGATATCGCCGACTACATCTACAAGCAGGTCGCCGCCGGCGAGTTCATGATCCTGCCTCACGAACAGGGACGCATGGCCTGGGCGATCAAGCAGAAGAATCCGCAGTTGCTATACAACGAAATGACCGCGATGGCCGAAAAGATGCGCGCCAAGGCCAGACAGAACAACGGCTGAACTTGCACCGCCAGAGCCCCGTCGTTAGGGTGACCGCCACAGTCACCCTGACGAGTCATCTGCATGCTCAACTACTTGTGGTTTTTCCTCGCCGCGCTGTTCGAAATCGCCGGTTGTTTCGCTTTCTGGATGTGGTTGCGCCAGGGCAAAAGTGCCTTGTGGGTGATCCCGGCGCTGCTCAGCCTGACCCTGTTTGCGCTGCTGTTGACGCGTGTTGAAGCGACCTACGCCGGTCGCGCCTACGCCGCTTACGGTGGCATCTACATCATTGCCTCGATTGGCTGGCTGGCCGTGGTCGAGCGCATCCGCCCGCTGGGGTCGGACTGGATCGGTGTCGCCTTGTGCGTGATCGGTGCCAGCGTGATTCTGTTCGGGCCACGGTTTTCGGCGACCTGAAACACAGAGTTGAAGGAAGCGTCTGAAGGCTAAAGCGCCTGGGCGTGTAGGGTTTGACTGATTTGCCCGCAGCGCATTGTAGGGCGCTCGAAAGCCGCGCATCTTCAAGGCTCGAAAACCTTGAAGGACAACCCTCATGCTTGTACTCAGCCGTGTTGTCGGTGAACTGATTTCCATCGGCGACAACATCACTTTGCGCGTTCTGGCGGTCAATGGCTCCAGCGTGCGATTCGGCGTCGAGGCGCCAAAGCAGGTCAACGTGCACCGTGCCGAAGTCTACGAGCGGATCCAGCAGAAGCAGGCCAGCGGCAAGGGCCGCTGACCGTTTCAGTCGAACAGGTGCTTGGGCACGTCGTGCTTGAGCATCAACTGGCATTGCTCGCTGTCCGGATCGAAGACGATCAGCGCCTGGCCTTTGGTCAGGGCCTGACGAACCCGCAACAAGCGGGTTTCCAGCGGGGTGTCGTCACCGTTGTCGGTGCCGTCGCGGGTGACGAAATCCTCGATCAGGCGGGTCAGGGTGTCGACTTCGAGCGCGTCGTAGGGAATCAGCATGGGCACCTCGGCTAAATCAATGTCGGGATGCTACGGCGAATGATCGCCGAGGGCCAGACTCAACTGTCCGAGCGTTGCCCCACCAGGCTGTCCACCGACGGCACCCGGGTGTCGCTTTCCATTTGCGTCTCGTGCTCGATCTGGTGACTGAAGCGATCCAGTGATGCGTTGGCCGGTTGCGCATCGCTGGCGAACACCGGCGGACTCAGGATGTACGCCCCCAGCAGACGACTGAGCGCAGCCAGGCTGTCGATGTGCGTGCGTTCATAGCCGTGGGTCGCATCGCAGCCGAAGGCGAGCAGGGCGGTGCGAATGTCGTGGCCGGCGGTGACGGCCGAATGGGCGTCGCTGAAGTAATAGCGGAACAGGTCGCGGCGCACCGGCAACTCATGCTCACCGGCCAGACGCAGCAGATGTCGCGACAGGTGATAGTCATAGGGTCCGCCGGAATCCTGCATCGCCACGCTCACCGCGTGCTCGCTGGAATGCTGGCCGGGCGCAACCGGCGCGATGTCGATCCCGACAAACTCGCTGACATCCCAGGGCAGGGCCGCCGCCGCGCCGCTGCCGGTTTCCTCGGTGATGGTGAACAGCGGGTGACAATCGATCATCAACTCCTGACCGCTGTCGACGATAGCTTTCAACGCTGCGAGCAGCGCCGCGACCCCGGCCTTGTCGTCCAGATGACGGGCGCTGATATGGCCGCTTTCGGTGAACTCCGGCAGCGGATCGAACGCCACCACATCCCCCACGCTGATACCCAGCGAGTCGCAATCGGCGCGGGTCGCGCAGTAGGCATCCAGACGCAATTCGACGTGGTCCCAGCTGATCGGCATCTCGTCCACGGCGGTGTTGAAGGCGTGCCCGGACGCCATCAGCGGCAACACGCTGCCACGGATCACGCCGTTGTCGGTAAATAAACTCACGCGGCTGCCCTCGGCAAAACGGCTCGACCAGCAACCGACCGGCGCCAGGGTCAGACGGCCGTTGTCCTTCACCGCGCGCACGGCGGCACCGATGGTGTCCAGGTGCGCCGATACGGCGCGGTCGGGGCTGTTTTTCTTGCCCTTGAGGGTGGCGCGGATCGTGCCGCGTCGGGTCATTTCGAAGGGAATGCCGAGTTCTTCCAGACGCTCGGCAACGTAACGCACGATGGTGTCGGTGAAGCCGGTGGGGCTGGGAATGGCGAGCATTTCCAGCAGGACTTTTTGCAGGTAGCTCAGATCCGGTTCGGGAATTTGGGTGGTCATGGAAACTCCTGTTGCGGAGCGCCATCCCCGCGTTGGGTGCGGGAATGACGCAGAAGAGAGATCAAACGGCCGGCTGACTGTGTGGAAACAACAGATCCACAAACCGCTCGGCCGTCGGCTGCGGCTCATGGTTGGCCAGACCGGCGCGTTCATTGGCTTCGATGAACACGTACTCCGGCTGATCGGCGGCGGGCACCATCAGGTCGAGCCCGACCATCGGAATGTCCAGCGCTCGCGCCGCGCGCACGGCGGCATCGATCAGGGTCGGATGCAGAATCGCCGTGACGTCCTCAAGGGTACCGCCGGTGTGCAGGTTCGCGGTACGCCGTACGAACAGATGCTCGCCGGCCGGCAGGATGCTGCTGTAGTCGTAACCCGCCGTGTGCAGGGTGCGCTGGGTTTCGTGGTCCAGCGGGATTTTGCTTTCGCCGCCGGTGGACGCTTGCCGACGTCGGCTCTGGGCTTCGATCAGCGCGCCGATGGAATGATGGCCGTCGCCGACCACCTCTGCCGGACGCCGGATCGCCGCGGCAACCACGTCGAAACCGATCACCAGAATCCGCAGGTCGAGACCTTCATGGAAGCTTTCGAGCAGCACGCGGCTGTCAAACTGCTTCGCCGAATCGATTGCCTGCTGCACCTCTTCGATGCTTTGCAGATCCACGGCCACACCCTGACCTTGTTCACCGTCGAGCGGTTTGACCACCACCCGCTGGTGCTCGTCGAGAAACGCCAGATTGTCGTCCGCGTTCGCCGCCAGCTGCTGTGACGGCACATTCAACCCGGCGTTTTTCAGCACCTTGTGGGTCAGGCTTTTGTCCTGGCACAGATTCATGCTGATGGCGCTGGTGAGGTCGCTCAGTGACTCGCGACAACGCACCCGGCGACCGCCATGGCTGAGGGTGAACAGCCCGGCATCGGCGTCATCCACCTGAACGTCGATTCCCCGTCGATGGGCTTCCTCGACGATGATCCGCGCGTAGGGATTGAAATCGGCCTCTGGCCCGGGCCCGAGAAACAGCGGCTGATTGATGCCGTTCTTGCGCTTGATGGCGAAGGTCGAGAGATTGCGAAAGCCGAGTTTGGCGTAGAGGTTCTTCGCCTGACGGTTATCGTGCAACACCGACAGATCCAGGTAGCTCAAACCGCGACTCATGAAATGTTCGATCAGATGCCGCACCAGCACTTCACCGACCCCGGGACGCGAACACTGCGGATCGACCGCCAGGCACCACAGGCTGCTGCCATTCTCCGGATCGTTGTAGGCCTTCTGATGGTTGAGGCCCATGACGCTGCCGATCACCGCGCCGCTGTCCTCGTCCTCGGCCAGCCAGTACACCGGCCCGCCCTGATGATGCGGGGTGAGCAGCGTGGCATCGATCGGCAACATGCCGCGCGCCTGATACAGCTGATTGATCGACTGCCAGTCCTCTTCGCTTTGTGCGCGGCGGATGCGGAAGCCGCGAAACACCCGGGTCGCCTGACGGTAATCGCTGAACCACAGGCGCAAGGTGTCGGACGGATCGAGAAACAGTTGAGTCGGTTCCAGGCCGAGAACCTGCTGTGGCGCTGCCACGTACAACGCGATATCGCGCTCACCCGGCTGTTCGTTGAGCAACTCCTGGGCAAGGCTCGCCGGGTCGGGGAATGTGTGGCCGATCAGCAACCGACCCCAGCCGCAATGCACGGCAATCGGCTCGGCACTCGGTTGGTTACCATCCTCGGCCAGACGCGCCTGCAAACGTTCGTAGGACGGTGTCTGACCGCGCAGCAGCCGTTGGCTGTAAGCCGTGGCGTGAGGTTTCATCGATCAGATTCCTTGTTCGCTGAGCCACAGGTTCAGAGCCGCCAGTTGCCACAGCTTGGAGCCGCGCAGCGGGGTCAACTGGCCTTGTGGATCGGTCAGCAATTTGTCGAGCATGGCGGGGTTGAACAGGCCGCGATCCTGGCTCGGATCCAGCAGCAGTTCGCGCACCCAGTTCAGGGTGTCGCCTTGCAGATGCTTGAGGCCGGGCACCGGGAAGTAACCCTTCTTGCGATCGATCACTTCGCTCGGGATGACCAGACGCGCGGCTTCCTTCAAGACCTGTTTGCCGCCGTCAGGCAGTTTGAATTTGCCGGGCACACGGGCCGACAACTCCACCAGTCGATAGTCGAGAAACGGCGTGCGCGCCTCCAGGCCCCAGGCCATGGTCATGTTGTCGACGCGTTTGACCGGGTCGTCCACCAGCATCACCGTGCTGTCCAGACGCAGGGCCTTGTCGACCGCCGCATCGGCGCCGGGCTGTGCGAAATGTTCCTTCACGAAGTCGCCGGCAGCGTCATTGGCCGTCAGCCATTTCGGCTGCACCGTGGCGGCGTAATCGTCGTAGCTGCGGTCGAAAAACGCTTCGCGATAGGCCGTGTAGGGATCGGCCGCGCCATCTACCTGCGGATACCAGTGATAACCGGCGAACAACTCGTCGGCGCCTTGGCCGCTTTGCACCACCTTGCAGTGCTTGGCCACTTCGCGGGATAGCAGATAGAAGGCGATGCAGTCGTGACTGACCATCGGCTCGCTCATGGCGCGGAATGCGGCGGGCAGTTGCTCGATGATCTCTTTTTCGTCGATGCGTAGTTGATGGTGCTGGGTGCCGTAATGTTTGGCGATCAGATCGGAATACTGGAACTCGTCACCGCGTTCGCCGCCGGCATCCTGGAAACCGATGGAAAAGGTCGATAGGTTTTCCACGCCGACTTCGCGCAGCAGACCGACGAGCATGCTCGAGTCGACACCACCGGAAAGCAGCACGCCGACATCCACTGCCGCCCGTTGGCGAATCGCCACGGCTTCGCGGGTGCTGTCGAGCACGCGGTCGCGCCAGTCTTCGAGAGTCAGGTTTTTTTCATCGTCGTGTGGGCCGTAGGGCAGGGTCCACCAGGTTTTCTGCTCGGTGGTGCCGTCCGCTTCAATAAGCATCCAGCTCGCTGGCGGCAGCTTTTCGATGCCAGCCAACAAGGTGCGCGGCGCCGGCACCACGGCGTGGAAATTCAGGTAATGGTTGAGCGCCACCGGATCGAGAATCGGATTGATGTCACCACCCTTGAGCAACGCCGGCAGGGCCGAGGCAAAACGCAGGCGTTGGCTGGTACGCGACAAATACAGCGGCTTCACACCGAGACGGTCGCGGGCGATGAACAGGCGCTGGGCATCGCGCTCCCAGATGGCGAAGGCGAACATGCCGTTGAGTTTCGGCAACAGTGCTTCGCCCCAGGCGTGATAGCCCTTGAGCAGCACTTCGGTGTCACCGCCGGAGTAGAACGCATATCCGAGCGCTTCGAGTTCGGCGCGCAGTTCCGGGAAGTTGTAGATCGCGCCATTGAAGGCCAGGGACAGGCCCAGTTGACTGTCGATCATCGGCTGCGCCGAGCCGTCCGACAGGTCCATGATTTTCAGGCGTCGATGGCCCAGGGCAATCGGCCCCTGGGCATGGAAACCCCACGCGTCGGGGCCGCGAGGCGCCAGGTGATGGGTGATTCGCTCGATGGCTGCAAGGTCTGCAGGTTGTTGATCAAAACGTAACTCGCCAGCTAATCCGCACATAAAGTCCTTACCGGTTTTTCCGTTGGGGAGGGTGTTGCTGAACCGCGCCGAAATGGCCGGTACCCAGAAACTGACCCGGTGCGGATGTGGGAGTTTTAGAACGATCGGTTATAAGCGCATCAGTCGGACCGGTGGGCAATTAGCATCCTGCGGGAAATCAGAGGTAGTAGATAAGTATTCAAAACATACGGATTGCTGCTGGTTTGCCGGCTTTAACGGGCAGTTTTCCGTGTTTTTCATTCATCGTCGGGATCGATAAGGTGAAGGGACTCAACAGCAATAAAGGAATATTGCCCATGCCCACGACACCGGAGTCGTCCACATCGATCACCCTCACGGATAAACAGAAACTGAGCTTTCTGCTGGAGGCCACAGGCGATCTGGACACCGCCCAGACCTTGCAGAAAACCTTGCCCCCCGTACTGCTCAGAGCCAGCGCCGACACGTTGGCGGCACTGGACAAGACCGCGCGTGACTTGCACGTGACCCAGGCGCGAGTCGAAACAGACCTGAGCCGGCTGCAATCGCTCAAGCACTTTTGCATCGAACAGTTGAACTGCGCTCTGACTGCGCGTTGGTCGGCTGTATTCGATGTCGAGAAAGACCATCTGGAGTTGCCGGGAAGCTATTGCGGTTGCGAGGCAGTGACGCCGCCCGGAGGTGGAGAGAAGGTCATTCCGCCCGCTACGCCGACGCTGCTGGAAGCCGCGATGCAGAATTTCACGGAAGACGAGGCGCAAGCCGATTATTTTCCCGCAGGCACCGCAGTGCGCATTGCCAGCCAGCCTGATGGCGTTCCCGGTCTGACACCGACGGCATTCGCCGCACTTTGTCGGGAACTGGATCTGGGCCGGCTCTATCAGGAGCATTTCCAGCAGGTGTTTGGTGTCAGGGAGGTCAATGGCAGTCGGGTCGCCACCGGGCCGATGGTCCGCAATATCGCGGTGATGAAAAAGCACATGCTGCAACTGGACCTGCGCATGGCGTTGCTCAAGGAGCACGTTTCCCCGGAAGGTTTCCAGACAGTTCAACGTTTGATTGATGCCGCAGGCGTCGCCAGTGCCCCTGCTCTGCAGTACCAGGGCAGGCCGCTGATCATGCAGGGGATTGAATTGCTCGACAGCTGCATCTGGGGCGTCGTGGTGTTCTCCGAACGCTCGGTGGAGCTGGATCCGGATCAGTGGTGTCTGGTGTACATGCCTGGAGAACCCGATCAGCCACTGTCCGAGTACGCCAGCTTCACGGCCTTCATTGCTTTTCTGGAATTCAAACTGGGGGTGGGCAGTTACAAGAGTTACTTCACCCACTGCATCGGCGAAGTCGACAAGGTCGATTTCTTCAAGACATTCGCCGATACCGGCAGTCTGGGGCAGGTCAAACAGCTGGAGATGACCGATCCGCTGTTCGACTTCATGCTCAAGAGCCATGTCGGCAAGCTGCAACTCGATGCCCGTGCGCTCGCCGTACCGACTGCCGATGTCGACGAGGAAGAGCGCAAGAAGCGATTGATTCAATACCTGGAAATCGGCTTGACGATCGCCAACGTGGCGGGGTTCGTCGTTCCGGTATTGGGGCAATTGATGATGGGCGTCGCTATCGGACAAATGCTCGCCGAGGTGTACGAAGGGATTGAGGACTGGAGTCGTGGCGACCGTCAGGAAGCGTTTTCGCACCTGCTCAGCGTTGCCGAGAACATTGTGCTGATGGCTGCAGTGGGGGCCGGGATCAAGGGGGTGAAATCCCTGGTGATCAAGACGGTACGCCAACACCCGGATTTTTTTCAGCCCTTCACCACGATACTCGATCGTCAGGGCCAGGCCCGGTTATGGAAACCGGACCTGCGCGGATATGCACAACCATTGACCACCACGGCGGCGCCTGATGCGCAGGGATTTTACCGGGTCGACGGCAAGGTTTTCGTCCGTCTCGACCAACATTTCTACGAAGTGGCACTGGAGGCGGCCAGCAATACCTTGCGTATCCAGCATCCTGCTCGTCCTGGTGCCTACGCGCCTGTACTTGAACACAGCAACCATGGAGGCTGGCGTCATGCTTTCGAACACGCCGAAAACTGGAGCTCTGGCTACCTGCTAAAACGCATCGATCCAGGTCTGACAGCTTTCGACGACAGTCATCTAGAGATGATTCGACAGCTGACGGACACCCATTCCGGCGAGTTGCAGCGTCTGTTCGAGAACAACTTGCCACTGCCCGTCCGTTTACGCGACGGGCTCGAGCAATTAAGGCTTGAGCGCCAATTGCGTAATTTCATTGCCGCAATGGAGGCGGGCGAAGCGTTCGATGCCCGTTACACCGAGGAGCAGATGCATGCGTTGCCTCGCCTCGCAAACTGGCCCACTGATCGCTACATCAAGGTCGTTGATGTGCATGGCCGTATCACCGCGACCTTTCCTCCCGATGTAATTGACGATGACACGGTGAGCGTCATTGTGACCCACGCACAACTGGAGAAGGGCGAGCTGTTACAGACGGTCATCAAGGGTTTGTACCCCCAGGAAGTGGAGACGCTGGTCGGCGCGAATGTTGCCCCGGCCGATGCTGGCGCACAGTTGGCCAAAGTGATCGGGGCCGCGGTCAGGGCTGATCGCAGGTCAACCTTCGATCACCTCTACCGGCAATACGATCGAGCTGTCGCCGGCGAGTTGCTCAAGATTCGCAACGCCTATCCCGCTCTGCCGGGGCGGTATGCGCGTGAGTTGCTCAAGCGAACGCCAAGTGTTGAACGGATGCACCTGCGCAGTACCGGGCGGGTACCCATGGGGCTGGCAGAGCGTGTACGCGCGGCCGTGAGTGATGTGCGTGTGGATCGGGCGTTGACCGGGTTTTACCTGGCTGACATCGCCAGTGCCGATACCACGAAACTGGCGATCCGGTTGCTACCCCGGCTCAGCGGATGGGATCCCGAGTTCCATCTGCAAGTACGGGCGAAAAAGCTCAACGGTGAGTTGCTGGAAACACTGGGCGAGAAACCGCTTGTGACGTCGAGTTCATGCACGCTGGTCAGGCTCGACAACGGTTACGAAGTGTTCGGTAGTGACAGGAAATCCCTCGGACATGTGGCGTCCGGTCCGGAAAGTCTCTACCACGCGATCCTTAAAGGTCTTTCGTTGCGCCAGCGCAAGGTCATCGGGTTTGCGGAGCCGAAGGCGGACGATGGTTGGCGTCTGCGACTCAAACTCCTGGACTGTGCGCTGGATGAGCGCGAAGACTGCGCCCGGATCCTTGCAGGTGAGCCGCTGCAACCGGCCATCCCCGAGCCTGTGTGTACGCTTGCCGATTCTCCCATCGAGTCAGTCACGCACTCGCGCCGATTGCTGCGCAAAGTCAAATGGATCTACCCCTCTTTTTCGGACGCGCAGGCCAAAGAGTTTCTTGATCAGTTGGGCGGTGACCATCTGAGCAGAGCGATACGGGTCCGACAGCTGCAAGAAGATCTGGGCCGGCTCCGGGATGTGCTGGACACCTGGAGCGAGGACGAAGTGGCCATGAGTGCCTTGGGGGGCTTGCTGTATGACGTTCATGATTGCCGGCAAATCGTGGCCGACGAGATCGAGGACTGCTTCAGGCGGCGGGTTTTCCAGAGCGATGAGTTCGGGCACCGGGTATACGGTTTGAACCTTGACGGCATGCGATTCGGCAAGCTGCCGACCCTGCCGGTCGGACTGACCTTCGATCATGTCAGGTATCTGTCTCTGCAAAACATGCAGCTGGACAACGATGTGGCCTACTTTCTGAAAGCCTTCAAGCAGATCGAGACGCTCGCACTGGACAGCAATCAGCTGACCTTGTTGCCTGAAATCATTTCGCATATGCCGAACCTCAAACACTTGAGCCTGGGAAACAACCGGATCCAGTTGACGGAGCATTCGCTGGTGAAGTTGTCCCGATTACGTACGCTGCAAAGTCTGGACCTGAGCGGGAACCGCCTGGGAGCGACAGTGGATGTCGGTGGTCTGTTCGACCTGAATCACCTTTACCTGCGAAACACCCGTGCCACCGAGCTGCCGAAGGGATTGCAGTATCTGCCCAATCTGAAGCGGGTGGATCTGCGCGACAACGATATTCGCGATCTGCCTGACTGGCTCTTTGGAACATCCAGGTATTTCAGTGAAACGATCAATCTGCGTAACAACCCGATTTCCGACATCAGCAAAGTCCATCTTGATTCCTACCGCAAGACCGTGGGTATCGGCATGGGTTATCTGGAAAACGATATTGCTCGACTCGACGAGAACCTGGCGCGTTCGATCTGGTTGACTGAAACAGGAGGAAGCGTGGGTTCACGGCGCCTGCAGACGTGGACCGCAATCAAGGATGATCCCATGGCCGAAGGCCTGTTTCAGCTATTGGCTGAGCTGGGCAATTCTGCCGAGTCCGTACACGTGCGTGAAGACATGACGCGTCGGGTCTGGACGGTTCTGGAGGCAACGCAGGCCGATGCCGAACTGCGGCGACAGATTTTCGATCTGGCGGCCAACCCGATCAACTGCACGGACAATGCGGCGCTGAACTTCAGTCATCTGGAAGTCGCCGTGCAGGTTCATCGTGTGACCCGCGTTTCTGCGGGCCGACAACCTTCGGCGATATCGCTGATCAAACTTGCAAGAGGGCTGTTTCGTCTCGACCAACTGGACGGGATTGCAACGGAGCATGCGCAGGCGCACGCGTCACCGGATCCCCTGGAGGTGGCTCTGGCCTATCGCTCCGGGCTGGCGGAGGCTCTCGAACTGCCGGGGCAACCCTCGCACATGCGCTACGCGTCAATTGCAGAGGTGACAGGGGCGGATCTGGTAGAGGCCATCGATAGAATCCAGACCGCAGAGCTGTCTGCGGACTGGTTGAAGTTTCTGGTTCGTCAGCCGTTCTGGAGCGAGTACGTTAAAAAAAGCTTCGCACAGCAGTTCGACGATGCCCGTGCCCCTCACCACGAGGAGGCCATGGCGTTATTCGAGAAGGCTGAAGAGCTCGGCTCTGCCGACTACCTGAGCGAAATGAACCAGTGTGCAACCCGGCTGGAGCAAACCGAAGGTGCCTTGCTCGAGCGATTGACCGAGCAAGTGATGAAGCTGGTTGAGGGCAATACCTGCCTGTTGCCCGAGGGGGGATCCTGATCGGTGCTCGCAGGTCATTTACCCCGAATCAGCCGACGCAGGGCAAACCGGTTGGGATGGCATGCTTCGGCCACGCTGCGGGGCAGGGGCAGCGGTTCGTTGTCCAGCCACGCAGCCAGCAACTCGCCCGACAATGGCGCGGTGATCAACCCGCGTGAACCGTGGCCGCTGTTGACGTACAGCCCGTCAAGCCACGGGCAGGCGATGTCCGGCACTTGCCGGGCATCCTTGCCCAGGACTGCATAGGTTTGATCGAAGGCTTCGCGGTCGGCGAGCGGGCCGACGATCGGCAGGTAGTCGGGACTGGTGCAGCGGAAGGCAGCGCGTCCTTCAAGGCGTTCGGGATCTTGATCCTTGATGTGCAGGCGCAAGACCAGGTCGTCGGAGATTTCTTCGAGCATCGCCAGATTGCCCAGGTGCTCGGCGGTGGTCGGGGTCAGGTCGTCGTTGTTGAAGTCGAAGCTGGCACCCAGGGTGTGTTCACCCAGCCGTGCCGGAGCGACATAGCCTTCGGCGCAGACCACCGTTGCCAGTGCCTGACTGCCTTCGGTCTGCGCCAGACGGGTGATCTGTCCGCGAATGCGTTTGAGCGGCAGTTCGGCGCTCTGCGCAAACCGTTTGATCTCGGCGGCGCCGGCCAGCACCACGACGGGCGCTGTTGCGATCATTCGGTCACCGTCGAAAGCTTGCCACTGGCCGTCGACCTTGCGCAGCTCGACAGCGTCCTGGTGAGTCAGCAACGTGATGCCCGGCTGTGCAGACTGCGCCTGACACAACGCAGGCGGATGCACCCAGCCACCTTCGGGATAATACAAACCGCCGTGGGCCAGACCGATCCCGGCACGGGCCTGCGCCTCGGGTTGATCGAGCCACTGCAGAAGATCTTCGGGAAACGCTGCCGCCAGCTGCGTCTGACGCTCCCGTTCCTTTTCATTGAACGCCAGTTGCAGCACGCCGCAGTCATCCCAGTCGGTGCCGCGCTGCAGGGTTTCCAGCAGGCGCCGGGTGTAGCCGAAACCGCTGACGATCAACTGCGACAGTGCCGTGCCGTGGGCAGACAGTTTCAGATACAGCACGCCCTGGGGATTGCCCGAGGCTTCCTGCGCCACCGCTGCATGACGCTCCAGCAGATTGACCTGCCAACCCCGCGCCGCGAGGCTGGCGGCCGTGGCGCAACCGGCCAGGCCGGCGCCGATCACCAGAGCACGACGCTCTCCCGTGACAGGTGCCGGACGGGCGAACCACGGTTTGTCCGCAGCGGGTAACGGCACATCATCCGGCCAGCCGAGAAACTCGCCACGCAGGATTTCCCATTTGTGGCCGATGCCCGGCGTGCGCTTCATTTTGAAACCGGCGGCGTTGAGCAGGCGTCGCACCCAACCAGTGCTGGTGAACGTGCTGATGGTCGAGCCCGGCGCCGCCAGTCGCGCCAGTTCGGCGAACAGTTCGGCAGTCCACATCTCCGGGTTTTTCGCCGGGGCGAAACCGTCGAGAAACCACGCGTCGATCTGGCCGTCCAGTTGCGGCAACTGCTCCAGCGCATCACCGATCAACAGCGTCAGGGTCACACGACCGTTATCCAGAACAATGCGCTGGAAGCCTTGATGGATTGCCACGTAATGCTTGAGCAGTTGATCGGACAGCGGCTTGAGATCCGGCCACAACGCCAACGCCCGTTGCAGGTCGGCAGGGCTCAGCGGGTACTTTTCCACGCTGACAAAATGCAGCCGCGCACCGGCCACCGCATGCTGTTCGAACAACTGCCAGGTGCAGAGAAAATTCAGCCCGGTACCGAAGCCGGTTTCCCCGATCACCAGTCGCTCACCCGCCGGCAGCGCGGCAAAGCGCTCGGCCAGGCGGTTCTGTTCAAGGAACACGTAGCGGGTTTCATCCAGCCCCGACTGGTCGGAAAAATACACATCGTCGAACACTCGCGAACGCGGGCGTCCCTGGTCATCCCAGTCGAGTTGGGCGTGGGGCATTACAGGTTTCATGGCAGGCTCGGCAACGGCAAGGCGGCCATTCTAGCCGATCACGCGGGCGGCGCTTGATCCATGGCAAGCCTTGCCGAAGATGACTCGAGGACAATCCGCCGCCGGCGGGAATTTCTGTGCCGTGTCTGTGCCCAATCCGCTAGTCTTGCTGAATCCTGGAAGGAGCCGTCCCTATGTTCGAATCCGCTGAAATCGGTCACGCCATCGACAAAGAAACCTACGACGCCGCCGTCCCCGCGCTGCGTGAAGCACTGCTGGAAGTCCAGTTCGAGTTGCAGCAGCAAAAGCGTTTTCCGGTGATCATTTTGATCAACGGCATCGAGGGCGCCGGCAAGGGCGAGACGGTGAAACTGCTCAACGAATGGATGGACCCGCGCCTGATCGAAGTGCGTACCTTCGACCAGCAGACCGACGAAGAACTGGCGCGACCACCGGCCTGGCGTTACTGGCGGATGCTGCCGGCCAAGGGGCGGATGGGGATTTTCTTCGGCAACTGGTACAGCCAGATGCTGCAGGGCCGGGTGCACGGTTTGTTCAAGGACCCGCGACTGGACCAGGCCATCGCCGGTGCCGAACGGCTGGAAAAAATGCTGTGCGATGAAGGCGCGCTGATCTTCAAGTTCTGGTTCCACCTGTCCAAGAAACAGATGAAGGCGCGGCTCAAGGCCCTCGCCGACGACCCGCTGCACAGCTGGCGGATCAGTCCGCTGGACTGGCAGCAATCGGAGACCTACGACAAGTTCGTCAAATATGGCGAGCGCGTGTTGCGTCGCACCAGCCGCGACTACGCACCCTGGCATGTCATCGAAGGGGTGGACGCGCATTACCGCAGCCTGACGGTCGGCAAGATCCTGCTTGAAGGCCTGCAAAATGCGCTGAAACGTCCGGACGTGCATTCGAACGCTGTCAGTGCCCAGCCGCTGGGCACATCGGTGGATCAGTTGAACCTGCTCGACAGCCTCAACCTGAACCAGAACCTGGACAAGAAGGATTACGAAGAGCAACTGATCACCGAGCAGGCGCGTTTGTCCGGGCTGATGCGTGACAAGCGCATGCGCCGTCATGCGCTGGTGGCGGTGTTTGAAGGCAACGATGCGGCGGGCAAGGGCGGGGCGATCCGGCGGGTTGCGGCGGCGCTCGATCCGCGTCAGTACAACATCGTGCCGATTGCCGCGCCGACCGAAGAGGAACGGGCGCAGCCGTATCTGTGGCGTTTCTGGCGGCACATTCCGGCCCGGGGCAAGTTCACCGTGTTCGACCGCTCGTGGTACGGCCGGGTGCTGGTAGAGCGGATCGAAGGCTTTTGCAGCACGGCCGACTGGATGCGTGCCTACGGTGAAATCAACGACTTCGAAGAGCAACTCGCCGACGCCGGGGTGATCGTGGTCAAGTTCTGGCTGGCCATCGACAAGGACACACAAATGGAGCGTTTCCAGGCCCGTGAAGAAATCCCGTTCAAGCGCTTCAAGATCACCGAGGACGACTGGCGCAACCGTGACAAGTGGGACGCCTACCGTGCGGCGGTGGGGGACATGGTCGATCGCACCAGCACCGAAATCTCGCCGTGGACACTGGTTGAAGCCAATGACAAGCGCTGGGCCCGGGTCAAGGTGCTGCGCACGATCAATCGAGCGCTGGAAGAAGCCTTCGAGAAATCCGACAAGAAGGAAAAGAAGCACAAGGACTGACCGATGGGCGCGCATACGCGAGGTGAATGATTGTCGCGGTCGGCAATGGGGTGGACTTATGCTCGGTCCACTCTCAACCGACTACAACAATGAGGTATGCCATGCGTGAAGTGGTGATCGTCGACAGCGTGCGGACCGGTCTGGCCAAGTCCTTTCGCGGCAAGTTCAACCAGACCCGCCCCGATGACATGGCGGCCCATTGCGTGAACGCGTTGCTCTCGCGCAACGACGTCGACCCGGCCAGCGTCGAGGACTGCATCGTCGGTGCCGGCTCCAATGAAGGTGCCCAGGGCTACAACATCGGCCGTAACGTGGCGGTGCTCTCGCAACTGGGCACCGGCACGGCGGGCATGACCCTCAACCGTTTCTGCTCTTCGGGCTTGCAGGCGATTGCGATTGCCGCCAATCAGATCGCTTCGGGTTGCAGCGACATCATCGTCGCCGGTGGTGTGGAGTCGATCAGCCTGACTCTGAAAAGCGTCAACACCGATCACCTGATCAACCCGTTGCTCAAGCAGCAGACCCCGGGCATCTACTACACCATGGGCCAGACCGCCGAAGTGGTGGCGCGCCGTTATGGCGTCAGCCGTGAGGCGCAGGATCGCTACTCGCTGCAAAGTCAGATCCGCACCGCTCAGGCGCAGGCAGCTGGCCTGTTCAACGATGAAATCGTACCGATGTCGGTGAAATACCGGGTTGAAGACAAGAACAGTGGTGAGGTGCAGATCCTCGACGGCATCGTCGATCGCGACGACTGCAACCGCCCGGACACCTCCTATGAAAGCCTTGCCGGATTGAAACCGGTGTTCGCCGAAGATGGTTCGGTGACCGCAGGCAACTCGTCGCAGCTGTCCGACGGCGCCTCGATGACGCTGGTGATGAGCCTGGAAAAAGCCCTGCAACTGGGGCTCAAGCCAAAGGCGTTTTTCCGTGGGTTTACCGTGGCCGGATGCGAGCCGGACGAAATGGGCATCGGCCCGGTGTTCTCGGTGCCGAAGCTGCTCAAGGCCAAAGGTTTGCAGGTCGCGGACATCGATCTGTGGGAATTGAACGAAGCGTTCGCCTCACAGTGCCTGTACGCCCGTGACCGGCTTGAAATCGACAACGAAAAATACAACGTCAACGGCGGCTCGATTTCTATCGGTCACCCGTTCGGCATGACCGGCTCGCGGCAGGTCGGGCATCTGGTGCGCGAGTTGCAGCGACGCAATCTGCGCTACGGCATCGTCACCATGTGCGTGGGCGGCGGGATGGGCGCGACCGGGTTGTTTGAAGCGGTGCGCTAAGTCCGGCTGCCGGAATCCAGCAATTGCATCCGCGCGATGTACGCGCGGATTTCCTGCTCGGCTTTCTCGGGGCTGTCGAACGGCCCTTCGAGGGTATTCTCCCGGGTGCTGAAAAACAGTTCGCCGTTGACCCGGCACACCCGGTCGCTGCGAAAGTGCGTGGCGGGGGCTGTGTCCTGGGCGCGCATTCCGAACATGATCGATCTCCTTGAGCGCTGCGCTGGATGGGATCCAAAGAGCTTATGCCTGAACCACTTGCAGCGCTTCGCCAGCCGATCAACGGCAACGCGTCAATTTAATGCTGCGACCTGCACAGTTTCATTAGCGGCCTGAGCGCAACTGTCCCTGTGTCGGCCGTGGCTCTGCGCCTAGAATGAGCGCTCCTGTCATTGGCTTTCGGGGTTCTCATGCACGTTTCATCGGGTCGTTGGGTGTACGGCATGTTCCTGGCCTTGTTGACCGCGTTTCTGTGGGGAATCCTGCCGATCAAGCTCAAGCAGGTGCTGCAGGTGATGGACCCGATCACGGTGACGTGGTTTCGCCTGACAGTGTCCGGTGGCTGTCTGTTCATTTATCTGGCGGCGACCAAACGGTTGCCGAGTCGCAAGGTACTCGGGCCGAAGGGCGGCTGGCTGGTGCTGATGGCGGTGCTCGGGCTGGTGGGCAACTACGTGCTGTACCTGATGGGCCTCAGCCTGCTCAGCCCCGGCACTGCGCAACTGGTGGTGCAGATGGGGCCGATCATGTTGTTGATCGCCAGTCTGTTCGTGTTCAAGGAGCGTTTCAGTATTGGCCAGGGCATGGGGCTGGCGGTGCTGCTGATTGGCTTCGCGTTGTTCTTCAATCAGCGTCTGGCGGAGTTGCTCACGTCGTTGTCCGACTACACCGCGGGCGTGTTGCTGGTAATGCTGGCTTCGACGGTCTGGACCTTTTATGCGCTGGGCCAGAAGCAATTGCTGACGGTGTGGAATTCGCTGCAGGTGATGATGGTGATCTACCTGTTCTGCGCCTTGCTGCTGACACCTTGGGTTCATCCGCTCGAAGCGCTGGAGTTGAGCCCGTTGCAGGGCTGGCTGCTGCTGGCGTGCTGCATGAATACCCTGATCGCCTATGGCGCGTTTGCCGAGGCGCTGGCGCATTGGGAGGCCTCGCGGGTCAGTGCGACGTTGGCGATTACGCCGCTGGTGACCTTCGGTGCCGTGGCGATTGCCGCATGGACCTGGCCGGAATACGTGCACGCCGAGCAGATCAACGGTCTGGGTTATGGCGGGGCGGTGCTGGTGGTGCTGGGTTCGGCGCTGGTGGCACTGGGGCCTTCGTTGATTGCCGGGCTCAAGGCCCGGCGGGCGAAACTGTTGGTCGGATGATCCTTCCCGCGCCGCGCACGGGAATGATCGGGATGACTCAGCCCTTGGCACCGGCCTCGATCATGTTTTCCGGTCGTACCCAGGCATCGAACTCTTCATCGGTCAGATAGCCCAGCTCCAGCGCCGCCTCGCGCAGGGTCTTGCCTTCGCTGTAGGCCTTCTTGGCGATTTCCGCCGATTTGTCGTAGCCGATGTGCGGGTTCAGCGCCGTCACCAGCATCAGACCGCGCTCCAGATGTTTCGCCATGACTTCGGCATCCGGCTCAAGCCCGGCGATGCAGTGTTGCTGGAAGTTGCTGCAGCCATCGGCCAGCAGGCGGATCGATTGCAGCAGGTTGTGGATGATCACCGGTTTGAACACGTTCAACTGCAGGTGACCCTGGCTGGCGGCGAAACCGATCGCCACGTCGTTGCCCAGCACCTGGCAGGCCAGCATCGACAGCGCTTCGCACTGGGTCGGGTTGACCTTGCCGGGCATGATCGAACTGCCCGGCTCGTTGGCCGGCAGCCGCACTTCGGCAAAACCTGCACGAGGGCCGGAGCCCAGCAGGCGCAGGTCGTTGGCGATTTTCATCAGCGCCACGGCGAGGGTTTTCAGGGCACCGGACAGCGTGGTCAGTGGCTCATGGCCGGCGAGGGCGGCGAACTTGTTCGGGGCGGTGACGAACGGCAGACCCGAAAGCGCAGCCAGCTCGGCGGCAATCGCTTCGCCGAAACCGTGGGGCGAGTTGAGCCCGGTGCCGACGGCGGTGCCGCCCTGGGCCAGTTCGCACACCGCCGGCAATGCGGCGCGAATCGCCCGTTCGGCGTAATCCAGCTGCGCGATGAAACCGGAGAGTTCCTGGCCGAAGGTGATCGGCGTGGCATCCATCATGTGGGTGCGACCGGTCTTCACCAGCTTCATGTGCCGCGCCGACAGCTCGGCCAGACCACCCGACAGCTCGGCAATGGCCGGCAGCAGTTGGGTTTGTACAGCCTGCGCAGTGGCGATGCTCATGGCGGTGGGGAAGCAGTCGTTGGAACTCTGCGAGCGGTTGACGTGATCGTTCGGGTGTACAGGCGTCTTGCCGCCGCGCGGGTTGCCGGCCAGTTCGTTGGCGCGACCGGCAATCACTTCGTTGGCGTTCATGTTGCTCTGGGTGCCGCTGCCGGTCTGCCAGACCACCAGCGGGAACTGGTCGTCATGCTGGCCGTCGAGCACTTCGTCGGCGGCCTGTTCGATCAGGCGGGCGATGTCGGCAGGCAGGTCGCCGTTGCGGTCGTTGACCCGGGCCGCGGCTTTCTTGATCAGGGCCAAGGCGTGCAGGACCGGCAAGGGCATGCGTTCCTGACCGATGGCGAAGTTGATCAGCGAGCGTTGCGTCTGAGCGCCCCAGTAAGCGTCGTCCGGGACTTCGATCTGGCCCAGGCTGTCGGTTTCGATACGGCTCATCGTGCACACTCCTGTTGGTCTGTTTGCGCAGTTTAGGCCGGTGTCGGCCCGGGTGGTTCCCTCCAGTCGATTGTTGACCGGCAAATCCCCGCCAATCAAGCGCGGCAAGGCCCGGGGGTTGAGCCGCAGCGTTATTCAGGCGCAGAATGGTCGCCCTTGGGGTTTTACCTCGCCTAGCTGAAAAGGAAACTCGATGACTCGTCTTCGTGCCATCTGCACCGCGGTTGCCCTGGTTTGCGCCAGCGGCCAGGTGCTTGCCGATACCGCCAGCCACAACGCCAGTGCCGAAGCTTTCCTGACCCTGGCGCACGCTGACAAGCTGGGCACTCCGGTGTACATGCAAGTGCAGCAGATGTTCGCCCAGCGTTTTGAACAGACCAAGGCTCCGGAATCCAAGAAAGCTGTACTGGATACCTACCAGGCCAAGGCCAACGCCGCCCTGGACCAGGCCATCGGCTGGAACAAGCTGAAGCCGGACATGGTCAAGCTCTACACCAGCAACTTCAGCGAACAGGAGCTCAAAGACCTGGTCGCGTTCTACCAGTCGCCACTGGGCAAGAAAGTCCTGGAAAAAATGCCGCAGCTGACTCAGCAATCGGCCCAGATGACCCAGGCCAAACTGGAACCTGCCGTTCCTGTGGTCAACAAGCTGCTGGACGACATGACCAACGAGTTGGCACCGAAAGGCGCGGCTCCGGCCAAGAAGAAGTAAGCGGAGTTCGTGATGACCATGCAACAACGCATCGAATCGACGCTGGCGCTGCTTCAGCCTGAGCATCTGCAGGTGCTGGACGAAAGCCACATGCACAGTCGCGGGTTGCAGACCCACTTCAAGGCAGTGGTGGTCAGTGCGCAGTTCGAAGGCCTGAACCGGGTCAAGCGCCACCAGAAAGTCTACGGCACGCTCGGCGAGCTGATGGGCGAGTTCCATGCGTTGGCGCTGCACACCTACACCCCGCAGGAATGGGCAGAAGTGGGCGCCGCTCCGGCGTCGCCCACCTGTGCCGGCGGCAGCAAGCATTGAGCCTTGCAGCAATGAACTGAGGTTTTTTGCTAGAATCCGCAACGCGCCGCTCACCCGGCGCGTTTTTTTTCGCATCCGGTTCACCCTTTACGAGGGTAGCCACCTGGAGAAATACCCATGACACAACCGATTGTCGTGGCGGCACTGTACAAGTTCGTCACCCTCGAAGATTACGTCAACCTGCGCGAGCCCCTGCTGCAAGCGATGGTCGACAACGGCATCAAAGGCACCCTGTTGATCGCCGAAGAAGGCATCAACGGCACGGTTTCCGGCAGCCGTGAAGGCATCGACGGCCTGCTGGCCTGGCTGCGCAACGACCCGCGCATGGTCGATATCGACCACAAGGAATCGTACTGCGACGAGCAGCCGTTCTACCGCACCAAGGTCAAGCTCAAGAAAGAGATCGTGACCCTGGGCGTCGAAGGCGTCGACCCGAACAAGAAGGTCGGCACCTACGTCGAGCCGCAGGACTGGAACGCGCTGATCAGCGACCCGGAAGTGCTGCTGATCGACACCCGCAACGATTACGAAGTCTCGATCGGCACCTTTGAAGGCGCCATCGATCCGAAAACCACCAGTTTTCGCGAATTCCCCGACTACATCAAAGAACACTTCGACCCGGCCGTGCACAAGAAGGTCGCGATGTTCTGCACCGGTGGCATCCGCTGCGAGAAAGCGTCGAGCTACATGCTGGGCGAAGGCTTCGAAGAGGTTTACCACCTCAAGGGCGGCATCCTGAAGTACCTCGAAGAGGTGCCGCAGGAAGAAACCAAATGGCAGGGCGACTGCTTCGTGTTCGACAACCGCGTGACCGTGCGCCATGACCTGAGCGAAGGCGACTACGATCAGTGTCACGCCTGCCGTACACCGGTCAGCGTCGAGGATCGTGCTTCCGAGCATTACGTGGCCGGTATCAGCTGCCCGCACTGCTGGGACACCCTGAGCGAGAAGACCCGCCGCAGCGCCATCGACCGCCAGAAACAGATCGAACTGGCAAAAGCGCGCAACATGCCGCACCCGATCGGCTACAACTATAAGCAAGCATCCTCCGAGGCTTAATCATGTCTGCACGCCTGCTCTATGTGATGGATCCGATGTGTTCGTGGTGCTGGGGATTTGCCCCGGTGGCCAAGGCATTGGTGGAGCAGGCGCAGGCTGCCGGGGTGGAACTGCACCTGGTGGTCGGCGGATTGCGCACCGGCAGTGGCGCGGCGCTGGAACCGACCACCCGGCGCTACATTCTCGAACACTGGCAGGCGGTCACCGAGGCCACCGGCCAGCCGTTCAAGTTTGAAGGTGCGTTGCCGGACGGTTTTGTCTACGACACCGAGCCTGCCTGCCGGGCCATCGTCACGGCGCGCAGCCTGGCGCCGGATTGCGCTTGGAAACTGGTCGGATTGATCCAGCACGCGTTTTACGCTGAAGGTCGCGATGTCACTCAGGCCAGCGTTCTGGTGGAGCTGGCGGAGAAGGCCGGCGTCCCCCGCATCGAATTTGCTGCCCTGTTTGATCGTGCTGACCAGCACGAAGCCACACTGGCCGATTTCAACTGGGTTCAGGATCTCGGCATCGCCGGATTCCCGACCCTGCTCGCCGAACGCAATGGCCAACTGGCGTTGCTGACCAACGGCTACCAGCCGCTCAGTGAACTGTCGCCGTTGCTCGGTCGATGGCTGGAGCGCGCGGCCTGTGTCTGACCCGGCCGATGACACGCCAGCCGTCAAGCGTGTCGACCGGCTGAGCTGGGCTGAAGTCCGGCGACTGGCACTTCATCACAAAAAATCCCTGTGGATCGCCAACGGCGTCGCCGTACTGGCGACGTTGTGCAGCGTGCCGATTCCGTTGCTGCTGCCGTTGCTGGTGGACGAAGTCCTGCTCGGCCACGGCGATGCCGCGCTGAAAGTCATGAACCATGTGCTGCCGGGCATGTGGCAGCAAGCGGCGGGCTATATCGGCCTGATGCTGGTGGTGACCCTGACCCTGCGTTGCAGCGCCCTGTGTTTTGGCGTGTTGCAGGCCCGTCTGTTTGCGCGGCTGGCCAAGGACATCGTCTATCGCATTCGCGTGCGCCTGATCGAGCGCCTGAAACGGATCTCCCTGGGCGAATACGAAAGCCTGGGCAGCGGCACTGTCACCACGCATCTGGTCACCGACCTCGACACCCTCGACAAGTTTGTCGGCGAAACCCTCAGCCGTTTCCTGGTGGCGATGCTGACCCTGGTCGGCACCGCCAGCATCCTGATGTGGATGCACTGGAAACTGGCGCTGCTGATCCTGTTGTTCAACCCGCTGGTGATCTACGCCACGGTGCAACTGGGCAAACGGGTCAAGCACCTGAAGAAACTGGAAAACGACAGCACCTCGCGCTTCACCCAGGCGCTGAGCGAAACCCTCGATGCGATTCAGGAAGTGCGCGCCGGCAACCGTCAGGGCTTCTTCCTCGGACGTCTCGGCCTGCGGGCCCAGGAAGTTCGCAACTACGCGGTCAACTCGCAGTGGAAGACCGACGCCTCGAACCGCGCCAGTGGTCTGCTGTTCCAGTTCGGCATCGACATCTTCCGCGCAGCGGCAATGCTCACGGTGCTGTTCTCCGACCTGTCCATCGGCCAGATGCTCGCGGTGTTCAGCTATCTGTGGTTCATGATCGGCCCGGTCGAGCAACTGCTGAACCTGCAATACGCCTATTACGCGGCGGGCGGTGCGCTGTCGCGGATCAACGAACTGCTGGCCCGCGCCGACGAGCCGCAATACCCCGGCGGCGTCGATCCGTTCAAGGGCCGCGATACCGTCGGGATCGAGGTGCAAGGCCTGAGCTTCGGTTATGGCGATGAACTGGTGCTGGATCAGATGAACCTGTCCATCGCACCGGGCGAGAAAGTGGCGATTGTCGGCGCCAGCGGCGGCGGCAAAAGTACCCTCGTGCAATTGCTGCTGGGCCTGTACACACCGCTGGCCGGGACCATCCGTTTCGGCGGCTCGACCCAGCAGGAAATCGGTCTGGAAACGGTTCGGGAAAACGTCGCGGTGGTGCTGCAGCATCCGGCGCTGTTCAACGACACCGTGCGGGCCAACCTGACCATGGGCCGTACCCGCAGTGACGAAGCCTGCTGGCAGGCGCTGGAAATCGCCCAGCTCGAACCCGCCATCCGCGCCTTGCCGGACGGCCTGGACAGCATCGTCGGCCGCTCCGGCGTGCGCCTGTCCGGTGGCCAGCGGCAGCGGTTGGCTATCGCGCGGATGATCCTCGCCGAGCCAAAAGTGGTGATTCTCGACGAAGCCACCTCGGCCCTCGACGCCGCCACCGAATACAACCTGCACCAGGCCATGGCGCGGTTCCTCCATGGCCGCACCACGCTGATCATTGCCCACCGTCTGTCAGCGGTGAAGCAGGCGGACCGGGTGCTGGTGTTCGACGGCGGGCAGGTTGCCGAGGATGGCGACCATCAGCAACTGATTGCCGATGGCGGGTTGTATGCCAAGCTGTATGGGCATTTGCAGCGGATGTAGTTCAGTTCCACAGCACCTCCAGCGCGTTGGCTGTGCCGTCGTAACCAAACTCCTTAACGATCACCGAGCAACTGGTGCAGGGGGGCATGGTCGTGGCCACATCGACCGAAGCGATCATGTGGTTTTCGGGATATTTCTTGCGGAGCACGCTGATCAGTTTTGCCTCGCTGTCCAGAGAGGTAGGCCGGCGGGTCAGTGCGGGCGTGTAGGTGTCGATGTCCTTTATCGTATGGGGAATCGCCACCAATTGCCCTTCGTTCGAGACCTCCAGTGAGGTTTTGCTGAATGTCTTGCCAAAGTCGATGTTGAAGTAGGTGGTGTCACCGACAATCACTTTATCCGGTGTGAATGGAGGCTTGAACAGCGGCAGTTCTCCAGTCAGTCCTTGCGCACCGGAAACGCTGACATACACCTCGCGCTTGCCGGTCGACGTCACGATGTCGGCGTAGGCGATGTTTCGCGGATTCTGTCCCTGGAAATGAGACGGGAGCAGAGCCTGCAACTTGTCCATTGTCCGATTGATTTTCAGGTCGGCGCTCTGTTGGATATTGATTGTTTTCTCGACAAACAGCGTATCGAAGATGTCGGCGGTTCGTTGACGAAAGGTCTGCGATGCGTCCCGACTGCGTGACCAGGATGCAGCACCGTCCGGCAGCCGGCTGACGATCATGCGTGTGGAATGATCGAACAACACCGCTTCACCGGGGTTGGTATCGACTTTAAGCAGTTTGAGCGTGTCGGGCGGGCTCGCATGGCCACCAATTCGAATGGCAATTTTCTCCATGGTTTCGAGGGCACGTTCTACGGTTGGAATGCCGTAGATTCTCGCCATGTTGTTGGCATTGAGCGATCCGGTGTAGACCGTCATCAGTTCACCCTTCAGATCGGCAGGCAGGGTATTGGCCTTGCGCAGCGTCAACGGCGTGGCGAGGCTCTGACCTTTGGGCAGTTCTGCTACATAGAAGGCTCCGGCGTCCAGCCGAGTCAACACATAGTGCTTTGAGCCGTCCATGGCGGGGACGATGGTGGCGCCGGCCTCGAACGTATCGAACTGATTCCGGGTGCCGAAGGGGATATCTACTTTGATTCGCCCGTAAATCCCTTTTTGAAAGGCTATCGTCGCCTGGTGTCTGCTTTTCTTTTTCAGGGTTTTGAGCAGTATCGCTCGGCCAGGTGCGGCGGGGGTGTAAATGCTGTCCCCGAACCAGGGTGCCCAGCCTTTCTCTGTATCGTAAGTCCCGTTGGTCGGCGTGGGTGCTGGATCGCGGATGACATAGCGTGTTTTGCATGCCTCCGACCCCGGCATGCGCCGCATCCTGCACGGCAGGGCTTTCAGCAGCGACTGATCATCGATCAGGTCGGCGCGGCGCAATTGATCGCCATTCAGTCGATAAGGGATGTCATCAATCAACAGCGTGGTTCGACCATCGACCTCCAGCACTTCACGAATGTGGGCATTTTCCGGGATCTCGGCGAGCACATGGGATTCAGAGGGCGGCAAGGTCTTGAAGGTGGATTGGCCGTGGATCAGGTTTCCAGGGTTGTTGCTCAGACGCGGGCCATAGGGCAGAGACGTGGCAGGATCGACAAGGTGGAATCGGTTCAGGTCTGTCGGACTGGTGTTGCGTATCAGGATGTCGTCTACGCCGTTGATGCTTGCCATTTGATCACCGTGGGTCAGTGGTTTCCAGCTTCCGGGGTCCATGGCCTGTGGCAGGTTGTGAATCAGACGGTAGTTGTCGACTTGCCCGGTCAGTCGGCGGATCCCTCCGAGACCCAGCCGGCCTGCAGCAAGCACCCCTTTGCCGCTGCCGAGGGCAAGTGACTTCGCCAGTGTCGGGATGCCATCCAACGGGTTAAGGTTTTTCAGTGAGGAAGTTATCAACTTGTGCGACAGGGTCGAGAAAGATGGCAGGCTGGCTTTGACTACCATGCCTGTGACGCTGGCGCCGGCCCGGGCCAGTCGCACCGAGCCCGAGATGAACTTGCCTACAGGGAAGAGGAAAGACGCCAGATCGAGGAGTAATCCCAGACCACCCATGACTTTGCTCCCGGTTCCCTCCGACGAGAGATCATCAATGCTGCCCCAGAACGGTACAAAACTCTTCACGATCGTCTCGAGCACTGCAAGCCGTTTCTCGATTTTTGCCCGGGTGATATCGAAGGTCGTCATGCCGCGGGCCTGAATGCGCAGATGCTTTTCATCGACATAAAGAAAACGGGTGGCGACGTGGTCTGCCAGTGCAACCAGTCGGGAGGATTCCAGGCCTGTTCCCGCCGCGTCTTTAGCGGCCGAGTCCCGAGATAAACGGGCCACGACATCGAGGAATCCTATGTAGTACTGCCGAGCGGCAGGGGTGGAGCCACTGGCATGAGCATCCCAGTCGAGCAGTAGCGACGTGCTGTCCTTGCTTGAAAAGGTTTGTCCGGGGATGACCGCATGCAGCGGAAACTCGGTGAACACTCCATTTATGGTCGAAAATCTCAGTCCGGTTCTCTGACGGATGAAACCGGCGCTCGGGATGACCTCGTAATAGCTGAACTTGCCTTCCAGTAGCACCTTCAGTACGAAGCCTTTCCTCGCCAGAGGTTCTGTATGAATGCCCGGCCTTGTTTGCGCGCGCAGGCCCAGCACCTCTACATCACCTTGTTCCAGTGTCCGCCGGTCAGCCAGCGGCAGGGATGCCAGCAGACTGAGAATCAAGGTCTTGTACGCGGACCTGATGGTGGTCAGGTACTTGTCGAACGCCGATGCAAACTCCGCATTGACATCCGGCAGCGGTTTGCCGGAAAGGTTGTGAACGATCCCCCCGGTAAACATCGGCCGATAGATGCCGTGTACTTTGCGTTCCGAGTAAAAGTACCGATCTTTGTCCATTCGAAAGGTTTCGAGGGTTCGCGTTTTTCCATCTGCCTCGGTGAAAAACCATCGTTTGCCATCATCGAACTGTCCATCGGCATAGAGATCCAGAAACCCGTACCCTTCCAGTTTCAGTGACGGCATGTCTCTGAAACCCAGAGCAGCCGGCGGATCGTCCCGCAGAAGTTTGCGTCCGTCCGCCTCCAGAACATGGCTACCCAGGGCGACATCTTTCATTCGCTTGGCCATCTGCAATCTGTCCGGCGGGCGCAGCTCCAGGGATTGCACGGCCTTGTTCAGGCTTTCGCTCTGGCGTTCCAGCGCCGCGATAGCTCGTTCGATTTCCTCCTCGGTGTAGTCGGATGCCACTCGCGGCTGAACGATGCCCATGCAGACTGCCCACTCGAGTGCCGGGCTCAGTCTCAGTCGCGTAATTTTTTCAAGTTCCTCGGTTGAAGCGTTCGTGCTGCGCTTCAGAGGCAGATTGACGAGTTGTTGAAAGGAAAGTGGCTGCAATCGATCAAGGCCAAGTTCGTCAGCCAGTAACACGCCATGCATGAAATTGACCCACACCACCGAGCTCTTGTAGCGAAGATCGGACGGGATGTCGCCCACGGTGAAATCCTTTGCCTCGCGGGTGTACAGCACCTGGGCCAACACGATTGCTTCCTTGCTATCGGCAGCGCGCCGGGCTTTCAGCAGGTGCTGTTCGAAAGCACTGCGCAAGGTCTGATAGCTTTCGCCCCAGTGTGCCGGGTCTTGCCAACTGAAGCCTTCGAGCGCATCCGGGTGATCGACCGAAGGCGTCTGCACATAGAGACGGATGGCTTTACACAAGAGTTGGTAGCGGATGGACGCGGGAGTCTGTTCGCCGGGGTTTGCACCGTACCACTTGAGTTGTTTCAACAGCTGCCCGGTCAGTGCCGTTGCTTGAGTCGAGTCGAGTATTTTCTGCAGCCATATCGAAGGTGTCGCACGCAGTTGCTCGACGGACGCGCTCGAAAGGACGTCTGCGCCCAGATGCTTAATCAACGTGGACTGGCCGCTCATAAAGCTCGTTACGGTGTCGACGATACGGTTATCGGTGATTTTTGCCATGTACATTTGCAGGGGCATGGACAGCGCAAGCTGAGGCGATGCGCGTTCAAGTACCTTGTAGCTTTTCTTTTCCCGTGTGTCGGGCGTGGGAACCAGGTCTTCGATGTCGGGGCCCTGATCAAGTCCCAATGCCTGCCTGGCACGAAACTCCTGGGTATCCGGTGTGTCGGTTGTAGCGAGAGAGGTCGATGTCATGCTGCACTCCGCGAGAACGATGTCCTGCCCTGAGAGGGGGGAACTGGAGTGCCAATAAAACGCCATCAGCAACTTGTATGGCGTTACTTATGTATAACCCTGAGTTTGTACTGAATCAGGGCTGATCCGTCGCTTGCCGGAACCCCGAACGCCTCCTAGTCTTTGGAGGTTGGTCTGATAGAGACGGACAATCAGGCAGTGACCACGCAAGGAACTCCATGAAGCAAAAGCGGACTCTCGGAACGCCTCGGTTGCTGGGCATCGTCTGGCCATTCATTGCCGTCGTGTTGTTTCAGGCCTTGCTGGGGGGCGTGAGTCTTTACGTCCTGTCGGCCGTTCGCGGGTATGTGGCGGGCGAGAGCCTCTGGTCCAAGGGCCAGAAAGACGCGATCTATTACCTCAACCTGTATGCCGACAGCCGTGACGAGGCGATTTACCTCAAATACCAGAACGCGATCGCCGTGCCTCAGGGCGGCCATCAGTTGCGCCTGGCCCTGGACAAGCAACCTCCCGACCTGCAAGCGGCGCGCGAGGGCATCCTCAAGGGCGGCAACCACCCGGATGATGTCTCCAGCCTGATCTGGCTGTACCTGAACTTCCGCCACTTCAGCTATCTGGAAACCGCCATCGACCGCTGGACGCTGGGCGACGCTTATCTGGTGGAGCTCGATGACGTGGCGCAGGAGATGCACCGGCGTATCACGGCCAATGCCGCCACCGATGCGGATATCCGGCGCTGGAAGGACCGGATCTTTGCAATCAACGATGGCGTGACACCCGCCGCCAAGGCCTTCAGCGATGCCCTGGGCGAAGGTTCGCGGGTAATCCTGCGTCTGCTGCTGTTCACCAACCTCGCCACGGCGTTGGGCCTGATCGTCCTGGCGCTGTTGCGCACCCGCAAACTGCTCAAACAGCGGCATGCCTTTGCCGAAGCCCTGCAGCTGGAAAAGGACCGGGCCCATATCACCCTGCAATCGATTGGTGACGGGGTGATTACCACGGATGTGAGCGGTGCAATCGAATACATGAACCCGGCCGCCGAGGCCTTGACCCACTGGAAGGCTGAGCAGGCTGCCGGCCTGCCGCTGGCGGCGCTGTTCAATCTGCTGGATGACAACGCCCAGACCGAAGGGCTGACCCTGATCGAACACATTCTGAGCGGCCAGCTCAGCGGTGGTAGCGAGCACTCGAAGCTGATCCAGCGGCTCGACGGCAGCACAGTATCGGTGACCCTGGTCGGGGCACCGATCCGCAATGCCGGCAAGGTCAGCGGGACGGTGCTGGTGCTGCATGACATGACCCAGGAGCGGCAATACATCGCCAATCTGTCGTGGCAGGCCACCCACGACGCGTTGACCGGCCTGGCCAACCGCCGCGAGTTCGAATATCGCCTCGAACAGGCTTTGCACAATCTGACCCGGCAACCAGGGCGGCATGCGCTGATGTTCCTCGATCTCGATCAGTTCAAACTGGTCAACGACACCTGCGGGCATGCGGCGGGCGATGAGTTGCTGCGGCATATCTGTGCGTTGCTGCAATCCGGCCTGCGCGAGGGCGACACACTGGCGCGGTTGGGGGGCGACGAATTCGGCATTTTGCTGGAGAACTGCGCACCGGAGGCGGCCGAGAAGATCGCCGAAGGGCTGCGTCAGACGGTGCAGAATCTGCATTTCGTGTGGAAGGGGCGGCCGTTCCTGACCACCGTCAGCATTGGGCTGGTGCATGTCGCGCAAACCCCGACCACCCTCGAAGCCTCGCTGCGGGCGGCGGACATGGCCTGCTACATGGCCAAGGAAAAGGGCCGCAACCGGGTGCAGGTCTACCATGCCGACGACTCGGAGCTATCCCTGCGTTTCGGCGAGATGGCCTGGGTGCAGCGCCTGCACATGGCCCTGGAGGAAAACCGCTTCTGTCTCTATGCCCAGGAAATCGCCCCGTTGGGGTCGGTTGCCGGCGGTGCCGGCGGGCACATCGAAATTCTGCTGCGCCTGCATGACGAAGCGGGGCGGATGATTCTGCCGGACAGCTTCATACCGGCAGCCGAGCGTTATGGTTTGATGACTTCGCTGGATCGCTGGGTTGTGCAGAATGTATTTAAGGTCATTGCTCAATGTATTAACGAAGAGTGCGAACGGCCTCTGGCAATGTGTGCGATTAATCTTTCAGGCATTACTATCGGAGATGACGCGTTCTTGCACTTTCTGCGGGAACAGTTTGATAACTATTCCGTTCCGCCTGAAATGATTTGTTTTGAAATTACAGAAACCAGCGCCATTGCAAATCTTGGCAGTGCCATCCGATTTATTAATGAACTCAAAGGCTTGGGTTGTTACTTCTCGCTGGATGATTTTTGCGCCGGAATGTCTTCATTCGCTTATTTGAAACATTTGCCTGTAGACTTCCTGAAGATCGACGGGAGTTTCGTAAAGGATATGCTGGACGACCCGATTAACCGCGCTATGGTCGAAGTGATCAACCACATCGGGCATGTCATGGGTAAGCAGACAATTGCGGAGTTTGTCGAAACAGCCCAGATCGAGCAGGCATTGCTTGAAATCGGCGTGGATTACGCTCAGGGTTATGTCATCGAACGCCCGCAATTGTTTACCTGCGACAGTTTGCAAAGTCGGCCCGCCAGACCGCAGCCGCTGTTGTTCAAGGCGCCTGGCACGTTCCGTTGAAGTCTCTTGCCGATCCTTACAATCACAAATCAAAAGGAGCCGAACAGTGATCGACACATTCAACCGAACCGGACCACTCATGGAAGCTGCAAGTTATCCTGCCTGGGCACAACAGTTGATCCAGGACTGCAGCGAGAGCAAACGCCGGGTTGTCGAACATGAACTTTACCTGCGCATGCGTGATAACAAGCTCAGCGCCAGGACCATGCGCCAGTACCTGATCGGGGGCTGGCCTGTCGTTGAGCAATTTGCGTTGTACATGGCGCAGAATCTCACCAAAACCAAATTCGCCCGTCACCCGGGTGAAGACATGGCGCGGCGTTGGCTGATGCGCAACATCCGCGTCGAACTCAATCACGCCGATTACTGGTTGAACTGGAGCCGAGCCCATGGCGTAAGTCTGGAAGACCTGCAGGCCCAGCAAGTGCCGCCGGAGTTGCACGCACTGAGTCACTGGTGCTGGCACACCAGTTCGGCGGATTCGCTGATCGTGGCCATTGCCGCCACCAACTATGCGATCGAAGGCGCGACCGGGGAGTGGTCGGCGCTGGTCTGCTCGACCGGTGTGTATGCCGCCGCGTTCCCTGAAGAGGATCGCAAGCGGGCGATGAAGTGGCTGAAGATGCACGCCCAGTACGATGACGCCCACCCCTGGGAGGCGCTGGAAATCATCTGCACCCTGGCTGGCATGAACCCGAGCAAAGCCCTGCAAACCGAGTTGCGTCAGGCTGTGTGCAAGAGCTACGACTACATGTACCTGTTCCTTGAACGCTGCATGCAGTTGGAGTTGACGGAGCGGGTGCTGGTCGGGCGCGAGCGGCGGGCGCTGGTCGAGAGCTAGTCCGACGACCTCAATGAAAAACGGGAGCCCATGTGCTCCCGTTTTTGTCTGGCAGAGTCAGTTCAGCCGGCCATTGTCAGGCGATTGCGCCCTTCGCGTTTGGCCACGTACAACGCGCTGTCGGCCCGGCGCAGCAGGCTGTCGGCGGACTCGCCCGGCAGCAGGGTCGAGCAACCAAGGCTCACGGTCAGTTCGATCAACTGGCCATCGGCGTAATAGTCCTGGGCCTGTGCTGCATACCGCAGGCGTTCGCCGACCATCGCGGCGGCTTCGCGGCTGGTGTTGGACAGCAGAATCAAAAACTCTTCCCCGCCGTAGCGGAACACCATGTCGACGTTGCGCAACTGGTCCTTGATCGACGCTGCGACGGCTTTGAGCACTTCATCGCCGGCCGTGTGACCATGGCTGTCGTTGACCTGCTTGAAATGGTCGATGTCCAGCATCAGCAGTGACAGCGGTTGCAGGTGTCGACGGGACATCTCGATTTCCCGCTGCAGGGTCTGCTCCATGGCGATGCGGTTGCCGGCGCCGGTCAATGGATCGCGCAGGGCAGTCTGCGTCGCAACGCGGTAGAGCAGCGCATTGCGCATCGGGTAAAGCAGGGACGACAGAAGCGATTCCAGATTGCCCAGTTCCTGCTCGCTGAAGCGCTGGTTGCGGCGGAACACCAGCTCGCCCATGTGCTCGCCGTCGTGGCTGAGGCTGTAGCTGGCCGAGTGATGACCGCGGGCACCGAACTCCAGGCGCAAGTCACTGCCGCTGTGCACGTAGCTCAAGGCATCGAGCGGTACCAGGCGCTGAACTTCGCGGAAAAACAGACCCAGGATGCGTTGAGGCTCAAGGCTGGTTTGCAGTTGCAGGCTCATTTGCTGGCGCAATTGCGCCAGGCTGACAGGTCGCTGCAGCAGCGGAGGCAGCTGACCAAAGCCCAGGCGTTGCAATTTGGCACTGTCGAAGTCAATTGCAGTGGTCTGGGAGGGTGATTTCATATGGCGTGAGCCCCTAAGCAGTAAGTCTGTCTTACAGGCTGGGTGAGAGCGGCTATGGGCTGCGCGTCATACTGATCCATCAGTCCCGTAGGACATTTGGCACAAGTTTAGTCTGCCCGATGACGATTAGTCAGCTATCGAAATCAGGCCTTGCCCGACTGCCTTCACTCGGCGTGCTTTGAGGGAATGTAGAGCGAAAGTCGTGCCACTCAGTTCAGGTTTTATTAAAACCGTTGTGAATC
Organism: Pseudomonas sp. MWU12-2029; assembly: GCF_023242425.1. Taxonomy (NCBI): domain Bacteria; kingdom Pseudomonadati; phylum Pseudomonadota; class Gammaproteobacteria; order Pseudomonadales; family Pseudomonadaceae; genus Pseudomonas; species Pseudomonas sp. MWU12-2029. The sequence goes on from NZ_JALJDY010000007.1 coordinate 176,556, forward strand.
AAAGAGTTGAATTTATAGCTTGAAATCGAGTGGTGGTAATTTGACTGAAACGGGCCTGCGCAAAGCGGCAAATGTATGCCGCGACGGGAATCCGCCGCGGCAACAAAAGCGACGTATGGCATTACTGGGCGTTGAATGCCTGGCCGTTGATGCCCGTGCTGTCCGGACCCATCAGGTACAGATAGACCGGCATGATCTCTTCCGGCGTCGGGTTGTTCAGCGGGTTTTCCCCCGGGTACGCCTGGGCGCGCATGCTGGTGCGGGTGCCGCCCGGGTTGATGCTGTTGGAGCGTACCGGCGCCACGCCGTCGACTTCATCAGCCAGGGTCTGCATCAAACCTTCGGTGGCAAACTTGGAGACGCCATAGGCGCCCCAGTAGGCGCGTCCCTTGCGGCCAACGCTGCTGGAGGTGAACACCACCGAGGCGTCCTGCGACAGTTTGAGCAGCGGCAGCAGGGTGCTGGTCAGCATGAACATCGCATTGACGTTGACCTGCATGACGCGCATGAAGTTTTCACCGGACAACTGCTCGATCGGCGTGCGCGGACCAATGATCGAGGCGTTGTGCAGCAGGCCGTCGAGGTGGCCGAACTCGGATTCGATCATCGCTGCCAGCTCATCGTATTGATGGGGCAGGGCGGTTTCGAGGTTGAAGGGAATAACCGCCGGCTGCGGATGCCCGGCCGCTTCAATCTCGTCGTAGACCTGGGTCAGGTTGGCTTCGGTCTTGCCCAGCAACAGCACGGTCGCGCCGTGGGCCGCGTAGGTTTTCGCGGCGGCGGCGCCGATGCCGCGCCCGGCACCGGTGACCAGAATGACCCGATCCTTGAGCAATTCGGGGCGAGCGGAATAATCAAACATAAAAAACCTCTAATCCATTAACTTCTGATCGTTCCCACGACCGGCATGGGAATGGAGCGGGCACGAATCAGCAACTGCACAGAGCGTTATCGATCACCTTGCGCAGCTCCTGCGGATGATCCACCACTACGTCCGCGCCCCAGTGCCGCGGATTGTCGTCCGGGTGAATGTAGCCATAGGTCACGGCGGCAGTCTTGGTGCCCGCGTCACGGCCGGATTCGATATCGCGCAGATCATCGCCCACAAACAGAACGGTCGACGGATCCAGATCAAGCATCTTGCAGGCAAGGTTCAGCATCTCGGGATCCGGTTTGCTGTTCTTCACGTGATCCGGGCAGATCAGCAAGGCCGAGCGCTCGGCCAGCCCCAGTTGCTGCATGATCGGTTCGGCGAAGCGCAGCGGCTTGTTGGTGACCACGCCCCAGATGAGGTTGGCTTTCTCGATATCGGCCAGCAGCTCGCCCATGCCGTCGAACAGCTTGCTGTGCACGGCGCAGCCGGCGAGGTAGCGCTCGAGGAACTCAAGGCGCAACTCCTCGAAGCCCGGCGACTCCGGATCCATCGAGAACGTCACCGCGACCATGGCCTTGGCGCCGCCGGAGATCTCGTCGCGGATATGCTTGTCGTTCATCGGCGGCAAACCGCGATCCGCGCGCATCGCCTGGCAAATCGCGATGAAATCCGGCGCGGTGTCGAGCAGGGTGCCGTCCATGTCGAAAAGGACTGCTCTGATGGCCATCGGCTTATTCCTCGCGCAGGGTCTGGATCATGTAGTTGACGTCAACGTCCGCCGCCAGCTTGTAGTGCTTGGTCAGCGGGTTGTAGGTCAGGCCGATGATGTCCTTGACGGTGAGGCCGGCCATGCGGCTCCAGGCGCCGAGCTCGGACGGGCGGATGAATTTCTTGAAGTCGTGGGTGCCGCGCGGCAGCAGCTTCATGATGTATTCGGCGCCGACGATGGCGAACAGGTACGCCTTCGGGTTGCGGTTGATGGTGGAGAAGAACACCTGGCCGCCAGGCTTGACCATGCGGAAGCAGGCGCGAATCACCGACGATGGATCCGGTACGTGTTCGAGCATTTCCAGGCAGGTGACGACGTCGAACTGCTCGGGCATTTCTTCGGCCAGAGCTTCGGCAGTGATCTGCCGGTACTCGACGTTCACGCCGGATTCCAGCTGATGCAGTTGTGCGACCGCCAGCGGCGCTTCGCCCATGTCGATGCCGGTCACGGTCGCGCCGCGCTGGGCCATGGCTTCGCTGAGAATGCCGCCGCCGCAGCCGACGTCGAGGACTTTCTTGCCGGCCAGGTTGACGCGCTCGTCAATCCAGTTGACCCGCAGCGGGTTGATGTCGTGCAGCGGTTTGAACTCGCTTTCGCGGTCCCACCAGCGATGGGCCAGTGCTTCGAATTTGGCGATTTCGGCGTGGTCGACGTTGCTCATGATTCAATCCTCTAAAACTTGAAAAAGGCTGTAGCCCCGGAGTTTGCCCCGGGGTGTTTACGATTCGGTGTGGCCGCTGATGCGTCTGCCCCAGGCCCGGGCGGTTTCGCCGAGCTGTTGTTCGTCGAGGCGCGTCAGGCGCCGGTCGTCGAGCAACTGCTTGCCGGCGACCCACAGGTGTTTCACGCAGTCCCGGCCGGTGGCGTAAATAAGTTGCGAGACCGGGTCATAGACCGGTTGCTGGGCCAGACCGGACAGGTCGAAGGCGACAATGTCCGCGGCCTTGCCGAGTTCCAGGGAGCCTGTCTCGGCTTCGATCCCCAAGGCCCGGGCGCCGTTCAGCGTGGCCATGCGCAGCGCCCGATGGGCGTCCAGCGCAGTGGCGGAACCGGCGACAGCTTTGGCCAGCAGCGCAGCGGTGCGGGTTTCGCCCAGCAGGTCCAGATCATTGTTGCTCGCCGCGCCATCGGTGCCGACCGCCACGTTGACCCCGGCCTGCCACAGGCGTTCTACCGGGCAGAAGCCGCTGGCCAGTTTCAGGTTCGACTCCGGGCAGTGGATCACGCTGGTGTTGCTTTCTACCAGCAACGCCAGGTCGTCATCGCTGATCTGGGTCATGTGCACGGCCTGGAAGCGCGGGCCGAGCAGGCCCAGTCGGCCGAGGCGGGCCAGCGGACGTTCGCCGTGCTGTTCGACCGCTTGCTGCACTTCGAAGGCGGTCTCGTGGACGTGCATGTGGATCGAAGCGTCCAGCTCCTCGGCGATCACGCGGATTTTTTCCAGGTTCTCATCACCAACGGTGTAGGGTGCATGAGGGCCGAAAGTGATCTTGATGCGTTCGTGGTGCTTCAGGTCGCCGAACAGTTCGACGCCCTGACGAATGGCTTCATCGGCGCTGGCGGCGCCCGGAATCGGGAAATCGAGGATCGGAATGGCGATCTGCGCACGGATTCCGCTGTTGTGCACGCGCTCGCTGGCAACCTTCGGGAAGAAATACATGTCCGAAAAACAGGTGATGCCACCTTTTATCTGCTCGGCGATGGCCAGGTCGGTGCCGTCACGCACGAAATCTTCATCGACCCATTTGCCCTCGGCCGGCCAGATGTGGTTTTCCAGCCAGGTCATCAACGGCAGATCGTCGGCGAGGCCGCGGAACAGGGTCATGGCGGCATGGCCGTGAGCGTTGATCAGGCCGGGGCTGAGCAGCACGTCCGGCAATTCGCGGACTTCGGCGGCGTTACACTTCAAGGCTTCGGCGCGCGGGCCGATGAACACGATGCGACCGTCGCGGATGCCCAGGCCATGCTCCTTGAGCACAACGCCTGCGGGTTCGACGGGTACCAGCCAGGTCGGCAGCAATAATAAGTCGAGCGCAATGGCAGGTTTCGGCATCGAGGGTCGGTTCCAGTGCTTTTGTAAAGGATGGCGAAGTATACCCGAGCGTCTTCGCGGGGGGATCGCTATAATCGGCGGCTTTTGTTCATGAGTGCGGGGTGAGGGATGCGCGATCGACTGTTGGCTGCGGAGAAAGTGAAGGCCATCGATTGGCGTGATGGCGCGCTCCACCTGCTGGATCAGCGCGTTTTGCCGTTCGAGGAAAACTGGATCGCCTACACCAGCGCCGCCGGCGTGGCCGAAGCGATTCGCTCGATGGTGGTGCGCGGTGCGCCGGCCATCGGCATCAGTGCCGCCTACGGCATCGTGCTGGCGGCCCGTGCCCGGATCGCCGAAGGTGGCGACTGGTATGCGGCGCTGGAAGAGGATTTCATGCTGCTGGCCGATTCCCGCCCGACGGCGGTCAATCTGTTCTGGGCGTTGAACCGCATGCACGACCGGCTGGATCGCCTGAAGGACAACGCCGATCCGCTGGAAGCGCTCGAAGCCGAGGCCATCGCCATTCATGAAAGCGATCGCGAAGCCAACCTGACCATGGCCCAGCTCGGCGTCGACCTGATCCGCAAACATCAGGGCAACGCCCAGGCGATTCTGACCCACTGCAATACCGGTGCCCTGGCCACCGGCGGTTTCGGCACGGCGCTTGGGGTGATCCGCGCCGCCTTTATCGAGGGAATGGTCGAGCGCGTCTACGCCGACGAAACCCGTCCGTGGCTGCAGGGTTCGCGCCTGACCGCGTGGGAACTGGCCAACGAAGGCATTCCGGTGACCCTCAACGCCGACTCCGCCGCCGCGCACATCATGAAAACCAAGGGCGTGACCTGGGTGATCGTCGGCGCCGACCGCATCACCGCCAACGGCGACGTGGCGAACAAGATCGGCACCTATCAACTGGCGGTCAACGCCATGCACCACGGCGTGCGTTTCATGGTGGTGGCGCCGAGTTCGACCATCGACATGAACCTGGCCAGTGGTGATGACATCCCGATCGAAGAGCGCGACGGTGCCGAACTGCTGGAGGTCGGCGGCAAGCGTGTCGGGGCAGACGTGGAGGCGTTCAACCCGGTGTTTGACGTGACGCCGGCGGACCTGATCGATGCGATCGTCACCGAAAAAGGCATCGTCGAACGCCCGGATACCGCGAAAATGGCGCAGTTGATGTGCCGCAAGCGCCTGCATTAAGGGTGTTCATCGCCCGGTAAGCTGCCATCGCTCCCACAGGTTTTGTGCCAGACATGGCCTCGGTGGGAGCTGGCTTGCCAGCGATGAGGCCCTGAAAGTCAATAAACATCCGCAATTTCGTCTCGAAATTTGCATTCGGAGAAGCTCTGAGCCTCTCTCGTCCCCGTTAAGCCTGTCATCGGTCATCTAACTATGCTCCATGCGCATCTGGGGGATAGGTGCGTGGCGGCTCTTGTGATAACATCCGGCGTTTTCCGAGGCAGTCCCACGGGGTTGTCTTCACTGCGCAAATCCAGGGTCAACTTGTCGATTTGTCGTAAGTCGGCGCATGGCACTCGGCCTGCATCGACGAGCTTCGTGCGTCCCCTATGGATATGGCGAAGTTTCACCAGAAAAAGGAATCAGGCTTCTCATGGGCGAACTGGCCAAAGAAATCCTCCCGGTCAATATCGAAGACGAGCTGAAACAGTCCTATCTCGATTACGCGATGAGCGTGATCGTCGGCCGTGCACTGCCGGATGCGCGCGATGGCTTGAAGCCCGTGCACCGTCGCGTGCTGTTCGCGATGAGCGAGCTGGGCAACGACTTCAACAAGCCGTACAAGAAATCTGCCCGTGTCGTCGGTGACGTGATCGGTAAGTATCACCCGCACGGTGATACCGCGGTGTACGACACCATCGTCCGTATGGCCCAGCCATTCTCGCTGCGTTATCTGCTGGTGGACGGTCAGGGCAACTTCGGTTCGGTGGACGGCGACAACGCCGCGGCCATGCGATACACCGAAGTGCGCATGACCAAGCTGGCGCACGAGCTGCTGGCCGACCTGCACAAGGAAACCGTGGACTGGGTGCCGAACTACGACGGCACCGAACTGATCCCGGCGGTCATGCCGACCCGCGTGCCGAACCTGCTGGTCAACGGTTCCAGCGGTATCGCCGTGGGCATGGCGACCAACATTCCGCCGCACAACCTCGGTGAAGTCATCGACGGTTGCCTGGCCCTCATCGACAACCCCGAGCTGACTGTCGATGAGCTGATGCAATACATCCCCGGTCCGGACTTCCCGACCGCCGCGATCATCAACGGTCGCGCCGGCATCATCGAAGCCTACCGCACCGGCCGTGGCCGCATTTACATGCGTGCCCGTTCGATCATCGAAGACATCGACAAGGTCGGTGGCCGTCAGCAGATCGTCATCACCGAACTCCCTTACCAGCTGAACAAGGCGCGTCTGATCGAGAAGATCGCCGAGCTGGTAAAAGAGAAGAAACTCGAAGGCATCACCGAACTGCGCGACGAGTCCGACAAGGACGGTATGCGCGTCGTGATCGAACTGCGTCGCGGCGAAGTGCCTGAGGTGATCCTCAACAACCTCTACGCCCAGACCCAGCTGCAGTCGGTATTCGGCATCAACATCGTTGCGCTGATCGACGGTCGTCCGCGGATCCTGAACCTCAAGGATCTGCTGGAAGCCTTCGTCCGTCACCGTCGTGAAGTGGTTACCCGCCGTACCGTATTCGAACTGCGCAAGGCCCGCGAGCGTGGTCACATCCTCGAAGGCCAGGCTGTCGCCCTGTCGAACATCGACCCGGTGATCGCGCTGATCAAGGCTTCGCCGACTCCGTCGGAAGCCAAGGAAGCACTGGTCAGCACGCCGTGGGAATCCAGCGCGGTGATGACCATGGTCGAGCGCGCCGGTGCCGATTCGTGCCGTCCGGAAAACCTCGATCCGCAATACGGTCTGCGCGACGGCAAGTACTTCCTGTCGCCGGAACAGGCGCAAGCCATTCTGGAGCTGCGTCTGCACCGTCTGACCGGCCTGGAACACGAAAAGCTGCTGGCCGAGTATCAAGAGATCCTCAACCAGATCGGCGAGCTGATCCGCATCCTCAACAGCGCCACGCGCCTGATGGAAGTGATCCGCGAAGAGCTGGAAGTGATCCGTGCCGAATACGGCGACGTGCGCCGCACCGAGATTCTCGATGCACGCCTCGACCTGACCCTGGGCGACATGATCCCGGAAGAAGAGCGCGTCGTGACCATCTCCCACGGTGGTTATGCCAAGACCCAGCCACTGGCTGCGTACCAGGCTCAGCGTCGTGGCGGTAAAGGCAAGTCGGCAACCGGCGTGAAGGATGAGGACTACATCGCTCACCTGCTGGTCGCCAACAGCCACACCACGCTGCTGCTGTTCTCCAGCAAGGGCAAGGTGTACTGGCTCAAGACCTACGAGATTCCGGAAGCGTCCCGCGCCGCCCGTGGTCGTCCGCTGGTCAACCTGCTGCCGCTGGATGACGGTGAATACATCACCACCATGCTGCCGGTCGATCTCGAAGCCATGAAGCGTCAGGCTGATGAAGAAGAAGTCGAAGGCGCCGAGGCAGATGTAGAAGACATCGAAAACAGCAACGAAACCGAAGAAGAGCGCCGCGCGCGCATCAAGGCTGCCGACCGCAAGAAGGCACCGTTCATCTTCATGTCGACCGCCAACGGTACCGTCAAGAAGACCCCGCTGGTGGCCTTCAGCCGTCAGCGCAGCGTCGGTCTGATCGCGCTGGAGCTGGACGAGGGCGACATCCTGATCTCCGCTGCCATCACCGATGGCGAGCAGGAAATCATGCTGTTCTCCGACGGCGGCAAGGTGACTCGCTTCAAGGAATCCGAAGTCCGCGCCATGGGTCGTACCGCTCGCGGTGTGCGTGGCATGCGTCTGCCGGAAGGGCAGAAACTGATTTCCATGCTGATCCCGGAAGAGGGCAGCCAGATCCTGACGGCTTCCGAGCGTGGCTACGGCAAGCGCACGGCGATCACCGAGTTCCCTGAATACAAGCGTGGCGGTCAGGGCGTTATCGCCATGGTCAGCAACGAGCGTAACGGCCGTCTGGTCGGTGCGGTTCAGGTGCAGGACGGTGAAGAGATCATGCTGATTTCCGACCAGGGCACGCTGGTGCGTACCCGTGTCGACGAAGTCTCCAGCCTGGGTCGTAACACCCAGGGCGTGACCCTGATCAAGCTGGCCAAGGATGAAACCCTGGTCGGTCTGGAACGGGTCCAGGAGCCGTCGGAAGTCGAGGGTGAAGAGTTTGAAGGTGAAGATGGTGTCGAACTGGAAGAAGGCGTGATCGGCGCCGAACCGGACGATGCGGTCGACAACCTGCAGGCGGACGCCGCAGACGAAGAAGAGTCGCAAGACTAACCAAATCGTAGCAGGGCAGAGTGTTTGCTCTGTCCGCTACCGTGATTGCATAGCGAGAGTGGATGTGAGCAAACGAGCCTTTAACTTCTGCGCAGGTCCCGCTGCGCTGCCTGAAGCTGTCCTGTTGCGTGCCCAGTCCGAGATGCTCGACTGGCACGGCAAGGGCCTGTCGGTCATGGAAATGAGCCATCGTAGCGACGACTACGTGGCCATCGCCGAAAAAGCCGAACAGGACCTGCGCGATCTGCTGTCCATCCCCTCCAACTACAAAGTGCTGTTCCTGCAGGGCGGCGCAAGCCAGCAGTTCGCCGAGATTCCGCTGAACCTGCTACCCGAGAACGGCACTGCCGACTATGTCGAGACCGGCATCTGGTCGAAAAAAGCCATCGAGGAAGCGCGTCGCTTCGGCAACATCAACGTTGCCGCCAGCGCCAAGCCTTATGACTACCTGGCCATTCCTGGCCAGAACGAATGGAAGCTGACCCCGGGTGCGTCCTATCTGCACTATGCGTCCAACGAAACCATCGGCGGCCTGCAGTTTGACTGGGTTCCCGAGGCCGGTGACGTTCCGCTGGTGGTCGACATGTCCTCCGATATCCTCTCGCGTCCGATCGATGTGTCGCAGTACGGCCTGATCTACGCCGGTGCGCAGAAGAACATCGGCCCGAGCGGTCTGGTTGTAGTGATCGTCCGTGAAGACCTGTTGGGTCGCGCCCGCAGTTCGTGCCCGACCATGCTCGACTACAAGATCTCGGCCGACAACGGTTCGATGTACAACACCCCGGCCACATATTCCTGGTACCTCTCGGGCCTCGTTTTCGAGTGGCTCAAGGAGCAGGGCGGTGTCGCCGCGATGGAGCAGCGCAACAAGGCGAAGAAAGATCGCCTGTACGGCTTCATCGACAACAGCGACTTCTACACCAACCCGATCAGCGTCAATGCCCGCTCCTGGATGAACGTGCCGTTCCGCCTGGCTGACGAGCGTCTGGACAAGGCATTCCTGGCCGGCGCCGATGCTCGTGGCCTGCTCAACCTCAAGGGTCATCGTTCGGTCGGCGGCATGCGTGCCTCGATCTACAACGCTCTGGGCCTGGAGGCGGTTGAAGCGCTGGTTGGCTACATGGCTGAGTTCGAGAAGGAGCATTCCTGATGTCCGAGCAGGAACTCAAGGCGCTGCGCGTTCGCATCGATAACCTTGATGAGAAGATCCTCCAACTGATCAGCGATCGCGCGCGCTGCGCCGAAGAGGTTGCCCGGGTCAAGATGGCCAGTCTGGCCGAGGGCGAGCAGCCGGTGTTCTATCGTCCCGAGCGTGAGGCGCAGGTCCTCAAGCGCGTGATGGAGCGCAACAAGGGGCCGCTGGGCAACGAAGAGATGGCGCGGCTGTTCCGCGAAATCATGTCTTCGTGCCTCGCCCTCGAGAACCCGCTGAAAGTGGCTTATCTGGGGCCTGAGGGCACCTTCACGCAAGCGGCGGCCATGAAACACTTCGGTCACGCGGTGATCAGCAAGCCAATGGCGGCGATCGATGAAGTGTTCCGCGAAGTGGCGGCCGGTGCGGTGAATTTTGGCGTGGTGCCGGTGGAGAACTCCACCGAAGGCGCGGTCAACCACACCCTCGACAGCTTCCTCGAGCACGACATGGTGATTTGTGGCGAAGTCGAGTTGCGGATTCACCATCATCTGCTGGTCGGTGAAAACACCAAGACCGACAGCATCAGCCGGATCTATTCCCACGCCCAGTCGCTGGCCCAGTGCCGCAAATGGCTGGATGCTCATTATCCGAATGTCGAGCGCGTGGCGGTGTCCAGCAACGCCGAGGCGGCCAAGCGGGTCAAGGGTGAGTGGAATTCGGCGGCGATCGCCGGTGACATGGCGGCCGGGCTGTACGGCCTGACCCGTCTGGCCGAGAAGATCGAGGATCGTCCGGACAACTCCACGCGCTTCCTGATGATCGGTAACCAGGAAGTGCCGCCGACCGGCGACGACAAGACGTCGATCATCGTGTCCATGAGCAACAAGCCCGGCGCGCTCCATGAGCTGCTGGTGCCGTTCCATGACAACGGGATCGACCTGACCCGGATCGAAACCCGGCCGTCGCGCAGCGGCAAATGGACCTACGTGTTCTTCATCGACTTCGTCGGCCATCATCGTGATCCGCTGATCAAAGGTGTACTGGAAAAGATCAGTCAGGAAGCAGTAGCACTCAAGGTGCTGGGTTCCTACCCGAAAGCAGTTCTCTAAGGGGTGGTAGCAAATGAGTGGCAACTTCCTCGCTCTGGCACAGCCGGGCGTGCAACAACTTTCGCCATACGTTCCGGGCAAGCCCGTGGACGAACTGGCGCGCGAGCTGGATCTGGATCCGGCGAGCATCGTCAAACTGGCGAGCAACGAAAACCCGCTGGGTGCGAGCCCGAAAGCGCTGACCGCGATCCGCGAGGCGCTGGACGAGCTGACCCGTTATCCGGACGGTAACGGTTTTGCCCTGAAATCCCTGCTGGCCGAGCAGTGTCGTGTCGAGCTGAATCAGGTGACCCTGGGCAACGGCTCCAACGACATTCTCGAGCTGGTGGCGCGCGCCTACCTGGCGCCGGGCCTGAACGCGGTGTTCAGTGAGCACGCGTTCGCGGTCTACCCGATCGCGACCCAGGCGGTCGGCGCTCAGGCCAAAGTGGTTCCGGCCAAGGATTGGGGGCATGACTTGCCAGCGATGCTGGCCGCCATCGACGCCAACACCCGCGTCGTGTTCATCGCCAACCCGAACAACCCGACCGGTACCTGGTTCGGCGCCGAAGCGCTGGACGAGTTCCTGCAGGACGTACCGGAGCACGTGCTGGTGGTGCTGGACGAGGCTTACATCGAATACGCCGAAGGCAGCGATCTGCCGGATGGTCTGGATTTCCTCGCGGCTTACCCGAATCTGCTGGTCTCGCGCACCTTCTCCAAGGCCTACGGTCTGGCGGCGCTGCGCGTTGGTTATGGCCTCTCCACTCCGGTAGTGGCGGACGTGCTGAACCGCGTACGGCAACCGTTCAACGTCAACAGCCTGGCCTTGGCTGCGGCGTGTGCGGCGCTGAAGGACGAGGAATACCTGGCGCAGAGCCGTCAGCTCAACGAGTCCGGCATGCAACAGCTGGAAGCGGGTTTCCTCGAGTTGGGCCTGAGCTGGATTCCGTCCAAGGGCAACTTTATCTGTGTCGACCTCGGCCAAGTGGCGGCTCCGGTGTTCCAGGGCCTGCTGCGTGAAGGCGTGATCGTGCGTCCGGTGGCCAACTACGGCATGCCGAACCATCTGCGGGTGACTATCGGTCTGCCGGCGGAAAACAGCCGCTTCCTCGAAGCGCTGCGCAAGGTTCTGGCTCGTGGGTGATGTCACTGCGCTGCAATCTGCTGCACCTATGATCGGGCGCCTGGTGGTGGTCGGTCTGGGGTTGATCGGTGGTTCGTTTGCCAAAGGCTTGCGTGAAAGCGGCGTGTGCCGCGAAGTGGTCGGGGTCGATCTCGATCCGCAATCACGCAAGCTGGCGGTCGAGTTGGGTGTGGTGGATCGCTGCGAAGAGGATCTGGTGGCTGCCTGCCAGGGCGCGGACGTGATCCAGTTGGCGGTGCCGATCCTGGCCATGGAAAAAGTGCTGGCCCGTCTGGCCGGCATGGATCTGGGGCAAGCGATCCTGACGGACGTCGGCAGTGCCAAGGGCAATGTGGTGCGTGCGGCGAGCGAAGCGTTCGGCGGCATGCCGGCGCGCTTCGTGCCGGGTCATCCGATTGCCGGCTCCGAGCAGAGCGGGGTGGAAGCCTCCAACTCAGAGCTGTTTCGTCGTCACAAGGTGATACTGACCCCGCTGGAGCAGACCGATCCGGCTGCACTGGCGGTGGTCGATCGCCTGTGGCGCGAACTCGGTGCCGATGTCGAGCACATGCAGGTCGAGCGTCACGATGAAGTACTGGCGGCGACCAGTCATCTGCCGCACCTGCTGGCCTTTGGTCTGGTCGATTCGCTGGCCAAGCGCAATGAAAATCTTGAGATCTTCCGTTACGCTGCGGGCGGTTTTCGCGATTTCACAAGAATCGCCGGAAGCGACCCGGTCATGTGGCATGACATCTTTCTCGCCAATCGCGAGGCTGTCCTGCGCACACTCGATACATTTCGCAGCGACCTCGACGCCTTGCGCGACGCGGTCGATGCAGGGGATGGGCACCAATTGTTGGGCGTCTTCACGCGCGCCCGGGTTGCCCGCGAGCATTTCAGTAAAATCCTGGCCCGCAGGGCCTATGTGGACGCTATGAATTCCAACGATCTGATCTTCCTGGCTCAACCTGGTGGCCGCCTGTCCGGTCGGATTCGCGTACCGGGTGACAAATCGATTTCCCACCGTTCGATCATGCTCGGCTCCCTGGCTGAAGGCGTCACCGAAGTCGAAGGCTTCCTCGAGGGCGAAGACGCTCTGGCGACCTTGCAGGCGTTCCGCGACATGGGCGTGGTCATCGAAGGCCCGCATCATGGCCGCGTGACCATCCATGGTGTCGGCCTGCACGGCCTGAAACCTGCACCGGGCCCTATCTATCTGGGCAACTCCGGCACTTCGATGCGCCTGCTGTCCGGCCTGCTGGCCGCGCAGGACTTCGACAGCACCCTGACCGGTGACGCTTCGCTGTCCAAGCGTCCGATGAATCGCGTCGCCAACCCGCTGCGGGAAATGGGCGCCGTGATTGAAACCGCTGCCGAAGGTCGTCCGCCGATGACCATTCGTGGCGGTCACAAGCTCAAGGGCCTGACCTACACCATGCCGATGGCCAGTGCCCAGGTTAAATCCTGCCTGCTGCTGGCGGGTCTGTACGCCGAAGGCAAGACCACTGTGACTGAGCCGGCTCCGACTCGCGACCACACCGAGCGTATGTTGCGCGGCTTCGGTTATTCGGTGAGCGTCAACGGTGCCACGGCATCGGTTGAGTCCGGCGGCAAGCTGACCGCGACCCACATCGAAGTGCCGGGCGACATCTCGTCGTCGGCGTTCTTTCTGGTGGCAGCGTCGATCGCAGAAGGTTCGGAGCTGGTGCTCGAACACGTCGGCATCAACCCGACCCGCACCGGCGTGATCGACATCCTGCGCCTGATGGGTGCCGACATCACCCTGGAAAACCAGCGTGAAGTGGGTGGCGAGCCGGTTGCCGACCTGCGCGTGCGAGCAGCTAAACTCAAAGGTATCGAGATTCCGGAAGCGCTGGTCCCTCTGGCCATCGACGAGTTCCCGGTACTGTTCGTGGCGGCAGCCTGCGCCGAAGGGCGCACCGTACTGACCGGCGCCGAAGAGCTGCGGGTCAAGGAATCGGATCGTATCCAGGTCATGGCGGACGGTTTGCTGGCGCTGGGCGTCAAGTGCGAACCGACCCCGGACGGCATCATCATCGACGGCGGCCAGATCGGCGGCGGCGAAGTGCATGGTCATGGCGATCACCGCATCGCGATGGCTTTCAGCGTGGCCTCGTTGCGCGCCACTGCACCGATCCGCATCCATGATTGTGCCAACGTCGCGACATCGTTCCCGAACTTCCTGGCGCTGTGCGCGCAGGTCGGCATTCGTGTGGCGCAAGAGGCTCAGTCGTGAACAACATTGCTCCGGTCATCACCATCGATGGGCCAAGCGGCTCGGGCAAAGGTACCGTGGCCGGGATTCTGGCCAAGCGTCTGGGCTGGAATCTGCTGGACTCCGGCGCGCTGTATCGCCTGCTGGCGTTTGCTGCGCACAATCATGGTGTCGATCTGACCAATGAAGAGCTGCTGAAGAAACTGGCCGCTCATCTGGATGTACAGTTTATCGCGGCGACCGATGGTCAGTTGCAGCGCATCATTCTGGAAGGTGACGAAGTCAGCGATGTCATCCGCACCGAGAGCGTCGGTTCCGGCGCTTCCCAGGTGGCTGCGTTGCCGGCTGTGCGCGAGGCGCTGCTGCAGCGCCAGCGCGCGTTCCAGGAAACGCCGGGCCTGGTGGCCGATGGTCGTGACATGGGAACGGTGGTATTTCCGAATGCGCCGCTGAAGATTTTCCTGACCGCCAGTGCCGAGGAGCGGGCGCGCCGGCGATATTTGCAGTTGAAGGGCAAAGTCGAGGGTGTTAGTCTGTCGAGTCTGCTAGATGAGATCCGTGCGCGCGACGAGCGTGATACCCAGCGAGCGGTGGCCCCGCTCAAGCCGGCGGCCGACGCGATACAGCTGGATTCCACGGAGTTGTCCATCGATCAGGTGCTTGAACGCATCATGAGCGAGATCGCCATTCGCGATATCGCCGGGTGACCAAGAAGGCCGCAGGGGACCAGTCATAGTCCTGTGGTGCTTCTTTTTAATGAAACTAACCCACATCGTCTGGGATGTGGAGATGGGCGTACTTTTTCGCCCTAATCAACAGGAATTAAAATGAGCGAAAGCTTTGCGGAACTCTTTGAAGAAAGCCTAAAGACCCTGAACCTTCAGGCAGGCTCCATCATCACCGGTGTTATCGTTGATATCGATTACCAAGCTCGCTGGGTAACCGTTCACGCTGGCCTGAAGTCCGAAGCACTGATCCCTCTGGAGCAGTTCTACAACGACGCTGGCGAACTGAACATCAACGTCGGTGACGAAGTTCACGTTGCTCTGGACTCGGTTGAAGACGGTTTCGGTGAAACCAAGCTGTCCCGTGAAAAAGCCAAGCGCGCTGAATGCTGGATCGTTCTGGAAGCAGCCTTCGCAGCTGAGGAAGTGGTCAAGGGCGTTATCAACGGTAAGGTTAAAGGCGGCTTCACTGTCGACGTTAACGGCATCCGTGCGTTCCTGCCAGGTTCCCTGGTTGACGTCCGTCCAGTGCGCGACACCACGCACCTGGAAGGCAAAGAGCTGGAATTCAAGGTCATCAAACTGGACCAGAAGCGCAACAACGTTGTCGTTTCCCGTCGCAGCGTCCTGGAAGCCGAGAACTCCGCCGAGCGTGAAGCTCTGCTGGAATCCCTGCAAGAAGGCCAGCAAGTCAAAGGTATCGTCAAAAACCTCACCGACTACGGCGCATTCGTCGACCTGGGCGGCGTGGACGGCCTGCTGCACATCACCGACATGGCGTGGAAGCGTATCAAGCACCCTTCCGAAATCGTCAATGTTGGCGACGAGATCGACGTCAAGGTTCTGAAATACGATCGCGAGCGCAATCGTGTTTCCCTGGGCCTGAAGCAACTGGGCGAAGATCCATGGGTTGCTATCAAAGCCCGTTACCCAGAAAGCACTCGCGTTACCGCTCGTGTAACCAACCTGACCGACTACGGCTGCTTCGCTGAGCTGGAAGAAGGCGTTGAAGGTCTGGTACACGTTTCGGAAATGGACTGGACCAACAAGAACATCCACCCTTCGAAAGTCGTACAAGTCGGCGACGAAGTGGAAGTCATGGTTCTGGACATCGACGAAGAGCGTCGTCGTATCTCCCTGGGCATCAAGCAGTGCAAGTCGAACCCATGGGAAGACTTCTCTGGCCAGTTCAACAAGGGCGACAAGATCTCCGGCACCATCAAGTCGATCACCGATTTCGGTATCTTCATTGGTCTGGACGGCGGCATCGACGGTCTGGTTCACCTGTCCGACATCTCCTGGAACGAAGTGGGCGAAGAAGCCGTACGTCGTTTCAAGAAGGGCGACGAGCTGGACACCGTTATCCTGTCGGTTGACCCGGAGCGTGAGCGTATCTCCCTGGGTATCAAGCAACTGGAAAGCGATCCGTTCTCCGAGTACGTCTCGGTTAACGACAAAGGCGCAATCGTTACTGGCACCGTGAAAGAAGTTGACGCCAAAGGCGCCATCATCGTTCTGGCCGACGATATCGAAGCGACTCTGAAAGCCTCCGAAATCAGCCGTGACCGCGTTGAAGACGCGCGCAACGTCCTGAAAGAAGGCCAGCAAGTAGAAGCCAAGATCATCAGCGTTGATCGTAAGAGCCGTGTAATCCAGCTGTCGATCAAATCGAAAGACGATGCTGAAGAGAAAGAAGCCATCCAGAGCCTGAAAGCAGCTCCGGAAGGCGAAGCAGCTGACACCACCATGGCGGCACTGCTGCGTCAAGCAATGGCCAAACAGAACTGAGTTCTGTCTGATCATTAAAAAGGGCGACTTCGGTCGCCCTTTTTTGTGCCTGCGATTTGGTGTGGCGTCATGCTGTGTGTTGTCCCGGTGAAACCATTCCCTTTGTGCGGCGGTCTGTTTCTTTAATCGGATCAATCGTCTATTCGCGTCTAGGCTTAGTCTGAAGATCGCAGTAGTCGGGCGTAGTGCCTGGCATAAGGAAGTGAATGAACAAGTTTATTGTCTTGATGGGCATGTTGGCTTTGGCGGGCTGTACTACCAGTGCCAAGACTCATGCGGTGCGCGGCGTCAGTGGCATTGAGGTTGATTGCTCAGGTTTGGGGTCGGGTTGGGAAAAGTGTCAAAAACGTGCGGCGAAAGAATGCAAGGGAGCGGGTTATAAGGTGGTCACCCGATCGGATGATGCCAAGGATGAGGATTTGTTTCCCTTCGGCTTCAATCCTGCAGGCTATGTCACTCGTACCATGCTGGTGATCTGTCGGTGAGAGCGCATTGCGTGGGCAGGTGGCTGGGTGCCCTGAAAATGGGCGTTTCGATGTGGAGAAAGATATGTCAACCCCTGGGCTGTTCAAAATCTTCCGGGCGTGCTAAAACCTTTCAAGCGCTGATCTAGCTGCTTGAAAAAGAAGGGAAAAATATGACGAAGTCGGAGTTGATCGAACGAATTGTCACCCATCAAGGGCTGCTCTCATCGAAGGATGTGGAGTTGGCCATCAAGACTATGCTTGAACAAATGTCCCAATGCCTGGCTACTGGAGATCGTATCGAGATCCGTGGTTTTGGCAGCTTTTCCTTGCATTATCGCGCGCCGCGAGTCGGTCGCAACCCAAAGACCGGCCAGTCTGTCAGTCTTGACGGCAAGTTTGTTCCGCATTTCAAGCCAGGCAAAGAGCTGCGCGATCGCGTGAATGAAGAAGAGGAGGAGGGCGTTTGATCCTCGTTGCTGATTATCAGGGAGATGCTCGTGCGTAATCTCAGGCGCGTACTTCTTGGCGTTTTTATTCTGTTGCTGGTGTTGGCAGTTCTTGCGTTTGTACTTGAGAACCAGCAATCGGTTTCGTTGTTGTTTTTAGGTTGGGCAGGTCCGGAGCTTCCAGTGTCTCTGGTCGTGGTGCTGGCATTGTTGTTCGGTATGTTTGTCGGTCCTATATTCGGCCTGTTTCTGAGACGCTCGTCCAGAGCAGCACGCAAGCGTCTTGTCTGAAACCGGCAGGCGCATGGCGTCTGTCGAAATTGCGCCTCTGCCTGACTATATCCATTAGTAAAAGCTTCATTAAGCTGTAAAATGCGTCCCTTGTTTGATAGTGGCCTATTCCCACATCGATTTAGACTGACTTTGACAGAAGCTTCATTCTTAAGCTTCTGCGTTCATGGATTGACAGTGCTTGTAGTGTCACTGTCCGCAGCTCAAGGGTATGGTTTCGCGTGAAAATTCTAGTAACCGGCGGCGCAGGCTTCATCGGCTCGGCAGTCATCCGTCACATCATTTCCAATACCAACGACGCAGTGATCAACGTCGACAAGCTGACGTATGCCGGTAACCTCGAGTCGCTGGCTGAAGTCAGCGGTAATTCGCGCTATGCATTCGAACGCGTCGATATCTGCGATCGTGAACAGATCGACCGTGTTTTGCGTGAGCATCAACCAGATGCCATCATGCACCTGGCTGCGGAATCTCATGTCGATCGCTCGATCAGTGGCCCGTCCGAGTTCATTCAGACCAACATCATCGGTACTTACACTCTGCTGGAAGCTGCACGCCACTATTGGGCGGCATTGGATGATGTGCGTAAAGCCAACTTCCGTTTCCATCATATTTCGACCGACGAAGTTTACGGTGATCTTGAAGGCCCGGAAGACCTTTTCACCGAAACGACGCCTTATCAGCCAAGCTCGCCTTACTCGGCCAGCAAGGCCAGCTCCGATCACCTCGTTCGCGCCTGGGCTCGCACTTATGGCCTGCCGACATTGGTGACCAACTGCTCGAACAACTACGGCCCTTGCCACTTCCCTGAGAAATTGATTCCGCTGATCATTCTCAATGCGCTGGAAGGCAAACCTCTGCCGGTTTACGGCAAAGGCAATCAGGTTCGCGACTGGCTGTATGTCGAAGACCACGCCCGTGCGTTGTACAAAGTCGTGACCGAAGGCGTCGTTGGCGAGACATACAACATTGGCGGCCATAACGAAAAACAGAACATTGAAGTAGTGAACACTCTGTGCGCATTGCTCGATGAACTGCGTCCAGACTCGGCGCATCGCCCTCATGCAAGCCTGATCACTTACGTTCAGGACCGTCCTGGTCACGACCAGCGCTATGCGATCGATGCAAGCAAGATTCAGCGCGAGCTGGGCTGGACTCCGGAAGAAACATTCGAAACCGGCATTCGCAAGACTGTTGAATGGTACTTGAACAATGCTGACTGGGTCGCTCACGTGAAGAGCGGCAGTTACCAGCAGTGGATTGATCAAAATTATGCGGATCGTTCAAACAAGGCATGAAAATCCTCCTGCTGGGTAAGAACGGCCAGGTCGGCTGGGAGTTGCAGCGCTCTCTGGCACCACTTGGCGAGCTGATTGCGCTGGATCGCCATTCGATCGATGGATTGAGTGGTGATTTATCGAATCTTGAGGGTTTGCGTTCGACGATCCGCCAGATAAAGCCTGATGTCATTGTCAACGCAGCGGCTTACACCGCCGTTGACAAGGCCGAGTCTGAAGTCGAGCTGGCAGCGCGCGTCAATGCTCAGGCGAGCGGTGTTCTGGCTGAAGAGGCTGCACTCCTTGGCGCCTGGCTGGTTCACTACTCGACCGACTATGTCTTCAGTGGGGAAGGTGCCACGCCTTGGCAGGAGTCGGACAGCGTAGCGCCGGTCAACGCATATGGTGCGAGCAAACTGGCCGGCGAACAGCTCATCACCGCGTCGGGTTGCAAGCATCTGATTTTCCGCACGAGCTGGGTATATGGTGCGCGCGGCAACAACTTTGCCAAGACCATGTTGCGTCTTGCTGCTGATCGCGAAAGCCTGAACGTGATCGCCGATCAGATCGGCGCGCCAACCGGTGCGGACCTGATTGCGGACGTCACCGCGTTGGCCATTCGCCAGGCCTTTCAGCGCCCGGAACTATCGGGGGTGTATCACCTGGCAGCCAGCGGTGAAGTGTCCTGGCATGGCTATGCCAGTCACGTGATTGCATTTGCCAAGGCCAATGGCGAACAGCTTGCCGTACAGGCTGTGAATCCGATCGATACCACTGCTTATCCGACCCCCGCGCGTCGGCCGCTGAATTCACGTTTGAATACTCAGAAGCTGCGCGATAATTTTTCTCTACACTTGCCGGATTGGCAAAGTGGTGTAACCCGAATGCTTAGGGAAGTTTTGAACAAATGACCACGACAAATCGTAAAGGCATCATCCTCGCTGGTGGTTCGGGTACGCGCCTGCACCCGTTGACTCTGGGTGTCTCCAAGCAAATGTTGCCGATTTACGACAAGCCGATGATTTTCTATCCGCTTTCGGTGCTGATGCTGGCGGGAATGCGCGAAATCCTGATTATTTCCACTCCGGATGATCTGCCGTGTTTCCGCAAGCTGCTGGGCGATGGCAGTCTGTACGGCATCAAGCTCACTTATGCCGAACAACCGAGCCCGGATGGCCTGGCGCAAGCGTTCATCATCGGTGAAGAGTTCATCGGTCAGGACCCATGCTGCCTGATTCTGGGCGACAACATCTTCTACGGTCAGCACTTCTCGGACAACTTGCGTTCTGCCAGCTCCCAGCAGCAGGGGGCTACCGTTTTCGGCTACCACGTCTCCGACCCGGAGCGCTTTGGGGTCGTCGAGTTTGACCAGAACGGGCGCGCGCTGAGCATCGAAGAAAAACCACTGAAGCCAAAATCCAACTATGCGGTAACAGGCCTGTATTTCTACGATAACGATGTTGTCGAGATCGCTAAAAACATCAAGCCTTCGGAGCGTGGTGAGCTGGAAATTACCGACGTGAATCGTGCGTACCTCGAACGCAAGACACTCAACGTCGAAATGCTGGGCCGTGGTTTTGCCTGGCTGGATACCGGCACTCACGACTCGTTGCTGGAGGCCAGTCACTTCGTTCATACCATCGAGCAGCGTCAAGGCTTGAAAGTCGCCTGCCTGGAAGAAATTGCCTATCACAACGGCTGGATCACCTCCGCCGAACTGGAAGCTCAGGCAGACGCCCTGAAAAAAACCGGTTATGGACAGTATTTGAGAAAGCTTTTGGACATGAGCGCTCGCTGATCAGAGTGTTGTCTGTTGCCATTAGCGTAACCATCATGCAAACAGGAAAGGCATGCCAGTCAGATCTCCCAAGGTTGCAGTTTTGCTGGCTGCCTACAATGGAATGCAGTGGATCGAAGAGCAACTTGATTCGATTCTTAACCAGTCGGGCGTCGACGTAGCTGTTTATATCAGCGTCGATCGCTCTACTGATGGTACGCAGGCCTGGTGTGCGGCTTACGCGGTCGATCATCCCTGTGTCACGCTGCTTCCTGACGCAGGGAAGTTCGGCGGAGCATCACGCAATTTCTTTCGATTGATGCGTGATGTGGATTTCGAGCCTTATGATTTCGTAGCGTTTTCCGATCAGGACGATGTCTGGCACATTGAAAAACTGCAGCGAGCAATCACTGCGATTCAATCTCGTCAGATTGAAGCGTACTCAAGCAACGTAACGGCTTTTTGGCCGGACGGTAAAACTTCCCTTCTGGACAAGGCACAACCCCAGGTCGCATGGGACTTCCTGTTCGAGGCTGCCGGGCCGGGTTGCACTTATGTATTCAATAAGCGATTTTCTCAAACCCTGAAAAAATCGATGCTCAATCATTGGCAGGAATTGCAGAAAGTCAGCCTGCACGATTGGTACTTCTATGCGTATGCCCGGAGCCATGGTTTTCGTTGGCATATCGATCCGCAACCCACCATGGAGTACCGTCAACATGAAAGCAATCAGGTTGGCGCCAACACAGGGTTGAGCTCGTTGGTTTCACGCTACAAAACCATTCATGACGGGTGGTGGTTCGCACAGGTGCGCATGATCACCTTGTTGGTCGGGCAGGGCGATGACCCGTTTGTGAAAGGCTGGCTGCAGCTGCGACGTCGGCAATTGATGAAGTTGTCATTCAGTGCGTGGAAGTGTCGGCGCCGTGTCCGGGATAAAATCTTTTTCTTTTGTATCTGCTGGGCAACTGCCTTGTTGGGGAATAAGCATTCATGAGCGCTCTTCGAGTACTGGTGACGGGCGCCAATGGATTTGTCGGGGAAGCCGTGGTTTTCAGTTTATTGCTGAGCAAGCGCTATTCCCCGATTGCGGCAGCGCGGGGTTCAACCCGGCTGAACGGATTATGTCCGGCTGTCTCTTTCGATCTTGCCGACTCGGCAAACTTGCCTTCGCTTGTTGCCGTCGACGTTGTTATTCATGCCGCGGCCCGTGTGCACGTCATGAAAGAAACAGCAACAGACGCATTGGCGGAGTTTCGCAAGATCAACGTTGAAGGCACTCTCAGGTTGGCACGGCACGCTGCCGACTCGGGTGTAAAGCGCTTCATCTTCATAAGCTCAATCAAGGTCAATGGCGAAAGTACTGCCGAGGGCAAACCGTTCAAGGCAGATGACACGCCGGCGCCGTCCGATGCTTATGGTGTATCCAAATACGAAGCTGAAGAACGATTGAAGCAGCTCAGTCGGGAAACCGGTATGGAAGTTGTCATCATTCGTCCACCGCTGGTCTACGGGCCGGGCGTCAAAGCCAACTTTCTCAGCATGATGCGTTGGCTGGACAGGGGCGTACCGCTGCCATTGGGGGCGATCTCCAATCAACGAAGCCTTGTCGCCATTGGCAATCTGGTGGATTTGATCATTACTTGTATCAGCCACTCGAAAGCTGCGGGCGAAACTTTTCTGGTCAGCGATGGCGAGGACTTGTCCACAACGGGGCTCTTGCAGCGCCTGGCCCGTGCGCTCGGGAAAAAGCCGCGATTGTTAAAGTTTCCGCAGTGGTTGCTGGTGACCGTGGCCTCGGTATTGGGCAGGCGTGCGCTCGCTCAACGAATTTGCGGGTCGCTGCAAGTTGATACTCAAAAGACTCGCGAACTATTGGACTGGAGGCCGCCCGTTAACGTCGATGAAGCCATGCTCAAGACTGCGTGCCACTATTTTAAAGAGCAATCGAAATGATTTTTTGCTGGCAGCTGCTCGCGGTATTCCTGGCTTCCTGGATGTTGACATTGATTTTGCGTCGATATGCATTGGCAAAAAGCCTGATGGATGTGCCGAATGAGCGCAGTTCTCATACTGTCCCAACGCCTCGCGGAGGAGGGGTGGCAATTGTTGTCACCTTCCTCGCCGCTTTACCGTTCATGACTCTCTCGGGCCTGATGAGTCCGGCGTTGATGTATGCACTGTCAGGTGCCGGCATTTTGGTTGCGGTATTGGGCTTCGCCGATGATCACGGACATATCGCAGCGCGGTGGAGGCTGCTGGGGCATTTCGCTGCGGCCGCATGGGCGCTGTTCTGGCTTGGAGGTATGGCTCCCGTAGCATTTTTTGGGGCAGCGATTGATCTCGGTATCGCGGGTACGGTACTGGCGTTGATTTATCTGGTCTGGATGCTCAATCTTTACAATTTCATGGATGGTATCGATGGAATTGCCAGTGTCGAGGCCATCTGCGCCTGCGTCGGCGTCTGCCTGGTATATGGTTTGACGGGGCACCTCGATTTCACGTGGGTCGCGCTCGCGCTGGCCGCCGCGGTCGGTGGGTTCTTATGCTGGAATTTTCCACCTGCCCGTATTTTCATGGGGGATGCGGGAAGCGGGTTCCTGGGGTTCGTGCTGGGGGTGCTCAGTCTGCATGCCGCTTGGTCGGCGCCCGAGTTGCTCTGGAGCTGGGTGATTCTACTGGGCGTATTCATCGTCGATGCGACGTGGACGCTGTGCCGACGTTTGATCAACGGTGACAAGGTCTATCAGGCTCACCGTAGTCACGCCTATCAATACGCATCCCGGCAACACCAAAGCCATAAGGCTGTGGTGTTCGCCGTTATCGGCATCAACGTTGTGTGGCTGCTTCCTCTGTCGATAGCAGTGGGAATGGGCCTCGTCCCCGCATTGGTCGGCGTGGCGATCGCCTACTGTCCTCTGGTTGTGCTGGCCTGTCTGTACCATGCGGGCAAGCGGGAAGAGGTATCAAAATAGTCGCCTCCTTCATGACTCCCTCTCGCGTTTGCTGGCTAAATCCCGATGATCCAGGCAGCCAATGATCAGCGCCTTTGTCGTGTGGTCCACGAGCCAGGAGATAGCGGAGGGCGGTGAGCGGGTTCGGCAATGAAAGGTTGCAGATGATGATATGATTCGCAGCCGTCAGCGGGGGAGCGGGGCGCCAGCGCTTGAGCTTGAAAGGCGTCCGCCAGGTTTCATTTATAGTTTGTATACGCATGCTCTTCGATACATGCGAAGTTGATTGGCTCGGGAGCAGGAAATGCTGCATAAAGACAATAATTTAAATTTGTTACGGCTTATCGCCGCGCTGATGGTTCTTTATGCGCACTCTTTCATGTTCTACGGAAAGCCGGCCGTCGGCTTTTTGGGGCTTAGTTCCTATGGCGGCCTTGGGATCGATATATTTTTTGTAATCAGCGGTTATTTGATTACGAAAAGCTGGGGTTCCAATCCGGTGCCTCGCGATTTTCTGATGAAGCGGGCTTTAAGAATATTTCCAGCCCTGATCGTTGTCGTGTTGGTCAGCATGCTTTTGCTCGGACCGATTTTCTCGACGCTCAGTTTGAAAGAATACTTTTTGCACCCGTACTTTACCGGTTATCTGAAGAACATCATTCTGAAGCCGGTGTTTTCTTTACCAGGTGTATTTGAACAGTCAAAGGTCCCTGGCGCCGTGAATGGCTCGTTGTGGAGCCTGCCTGTCGAGTTCTTCATGTATCTGGTGGTCATGGGGCTGGGCATGCTGTTCAAGGGGGGACGCCTGGTCTATGCCGCGGTCACGGCGCTGTTCGCGGCGGTGGTGGTGTTCTGGTGCTGGCGGGATGCCCCCATGGTGGTGATCTACGGAACCGATATCCGGCAAGTATTCCTGACCGGTGTCTATTTCATGATCGGTGCCTGTTTTGCAAAATTTCGCCTGGAGCGCTGGCTTAGCCTGTCAGGTGTTTTTGTAATGCTGATGGCGACCATTTTGCTTGCGCCTTATCCCGAATTCACCAATGTCCTGCCATGGATTACCGTGCCCTACATCGTGTTGGCGTATGGATTGTCCAGTAGTTGGCTGGGCAGTTTTGTCAATAAAGTGGGTGACTGCTCCTACGGAGTCTACATCTATGCTTTCCCGGTACAGCAGGCTGTCTTGCTTAAATATCCGGATATCTCTTTCGGTACTTATCTTTCGGTCACGATTTTGATTTCGTTGGCCCTGGGATATTGCTCTTGGCATTTGATTGAAAAAAGAGCGTTGAAATTCAAACCGAAAGAGCTGGCACCCTCAACCGATCAAACGCTCGTGGCTCGACCGGGCGCACAGTCCGTCGATGCTGAAAGCCAGGGCGCTGCGGGCTCTAGAAATTGATACATCAGAAAGGTCATCACGTAGGGAAGATGTTATGAGTCGTTCAGGAATTTTTATTTGTAAGGTGTTTGCTTGATGCAAAATTTTTCAGCAAGTCCCAGGGAAATGATCGCAAGCCTCTGGCGGCATAGAAACCTGATCAAGTCGTTTGTACAGCGGGATGTTCTCGGTCGCTATCGTGGCTCGTTCATGGGGATTCTTTGGTCCTTTCTGAACCCGTTGTTTATGCTGGTTGTGTATACATTTGTGTTCAGCGTTATTTTCAAGGCCCGCTGGGGAACCGGCAGTGACTCCAAAACCGAGTTCGCCCTGATTCTCTTCGCCGGACTGATGGTTTTCAGCCTGTTTGCCGAATGCGTGAACCGTGCTCCCGGATTAATCCTCGGCAACCCGAACTATGTGAAAAAGGTCGTTTTTCCTCTGGAAATTCTTCCATGGGTCAATTTGGGCTCTGCACTTTTTCATGGTGCTATCAGCCTTGCTGTCTGGATGCTGGCTTATGTCATCTTTTTTGGCATCCCGCACGCGACGGCACTGTTCTTGCCACTGATCCTGCTCCCCTTGATTTTCTTCATCATGGGATTGAGCTGGGCTTTGGCATCGTTGGGCGTTTACCTGCGTGATGCCGCGCAGTTCGTCGGTATTGTCACCAGTACGCTGATGTTCCTTTCGCCAATCTTCTATCCGGTCACTGCATTGCCTGAGCGTTATCGCGGATTGCTTTATCTGAATCCGATGACGCCCGTGATCGAGCAGACTCGGGACGCTCTCTATTGGGGCAAGGCTCCGGACTTCGCCATGCTTGGGCTTTATTTGATCGTCACTGTATTCGTTGCATGGTTAGGCTTTGCCTGGTTCCAGAAGACGCGTAAGGGGTTTGCTGATGTCCTCTGAAATTTCTATAAAAGTCGAAAACTTGAGTAAGTGCTATCAAATTTATGAACAGCCTCGTGATCGTCTCAAGCAGTTTGTGATGCCCCCTTTGCAGCGCGCCATGGGGCAAGCTGCGAAACAGTACTTCCGGGAGTTCTGGGCACTTAAAGATGTTTCGTTCGAAGTGCGAAAGGGTGAGACCGTCGGGATTATCGGCCGTAATGGCAGCGGCAAATCGACCCTTCTGCAAATGATCTGTGGCACGCTCCAGCCGACCAGTGGCAGTGTGACGACGTCCGGGCGTATCGCGGCGTTGCTGGAACTCGGCTCCGGTTTCAATCCGGAGTTCAGTGGCCGCGAAAACGTCTATATGAACGCCGGCATTCTTGGCCTGAGTAAAAGTGAGATTGACGCACGATATGACGCGATTCTGGAGTTTGCAGAGATCGGCGAATTCATCGAACAGCCCGTCAAGACTTACTCGAGCGGCATGTATGTGCGCCTTGCATTCGCAGTCATCGCCAACGTTGATGCCGATATCTTGGTCATCGATGAAGCACTGGCCGTCGGAGACATATTCTTCACGCAAAAATGCATGCGTTTTCTCGCGGAATTCAAAAAACGCGGAACAATCCTGTTCGTAACTCACGACACGAATAGCGTCATGAGTCTCTGTGAGCGTGCAGTCTGGCTGCAGGCCGGAGATCGCAAAGCCTACAGCGACTCCAAGACTGTTTGTCAGTCCTATCTCGCGGAATATTACGCTTCGTCCGGTTCGACCCAGGCGGTAGCGGAAACCAAGGTCCATGCAGTCCGTGCAGTCGAGGATTACCGGGATGTTCGTCAGGATTTTATCAATGCATCGGTGATCAGAAATGACCTGGAAGTTTTCAGGTTCTCCGACACCGGGGAAAAAT
The DNA here is from genome assembly GCF_023242425.1 of Pseudomonas sp. MWU12-2029. Taxonomy (NCBI): domain Bacteria; kingdom Pseudomonadati; phylum Pseudomonadota; class Gammaproteobacteria; order Pseudomonadales; family Pseudomonadaceae; genus Pseudomonas; species Pseudomonas sp. MWU12-2029. The sequence goes on from NZ_JALJDY010000007.1 coordinate 203,135, forward strand.
TCGGCCTGAGCAAGGCCCATGTTGTTGACGTCTATCTTGGCAGTGAATCCGGTGCACCGATCTCGTGGTTTGTTGGCGGAGAACTGGTTGCACTTGTGGTTAAAATTCACGCGGAAATTGAGTTGGATCAACCGATTGTGGGTTTCCTGGTCAAGGATAAAAATGGTCAGCATCTGTTCGGTGACAACACCTACCTTACCTATGTCGATGACGCTGTAAGCGTCAGCAGTGGCAGTGACTTTGCGGCCACGTTCAAATTCAGAATGCCGATGATGCCCGCTGGCGACTACACAATCGGTGTGGCGATCGCAAACGGTACTCAGGACAATCACGTTATTCATAGTTGGGTTCACGACGCAATCGCCTTCAAGTCCCACAGCACTAGTGTGTCTACAGGATTGGTCGGGATTCCCATGATTGATATCGAGTTGCAGAAAAATGGATAAAAAGTACAATTTTTCGTATGAGCCTGTCAGCGTTTATGCCTGTGCAGTTGATCTTGTACGGAAATGCTCCAGTGCCGGTGCCATACATATCGACTTGGGGTGTGGCTACGCGGCGATTGCTCGTCAGATCGAAAATGGAGGTGTCAGATACATAGGTTTTGATGCCAACCAGGAAAGCGTAAGTACCCTGCAAAGCCATGGTGTCGAAGCTTATGAGTTGGACCTGAGAGATCACGATGCGGTCGTCGCTCAGCTGGCATCGCTCTGCGAAAAGTATTCGACTGTCACAATTTCCATTCTGGATGTTATTGAACATCTCGATTATGACTGTGCACTGTTGAGTCGTATCAAAGAAGCATTTTCTCCCGAACAGAAAGTGTCGCTGGTAATCTCCGTTCCGAACTCTTCCCATATCGACGTCGCTATCAATCTGTTGGCAGGCGACTACGATTATCTGGATACGGGGTTGTTGGATAAGACGCACACAGTTGTGTACACAGAGAAAAACCTGTCTGAAGTCACTCGAAAGAACGGCTGGAGAGAAGTGGCTGCTCGTGACTATCATCTCGAATTCAGTGAGCAATTCTCAAAACAGCCTTCAGTTCTCTTGAACAGGGATGTCGGCATCGGTCGCGACCTGAGAAAGTTAAAGGCCATTCTTGATCCGGCCAGTGACGTATATCAGTTTGTGCGCGCTTATGTGCCAGACGATAGCCTAACCGTCGAAACTCAGGATGACGTCAGCTCGATGAGCGTTTCCGTTTCGCTGGTTTTTCCGGAAAACGTCGTTGAGTCGGAAGTCTCGGCGCTGCATGCCGCTCTTTCAGGGCTGGCAAGTAGTGCGGCAATCGAGTGGGTGTTGCCTGAAAAGTTGTTCGGGAAATTTGCTGGCGCGTTGGCCGTTTCCTTTTACAAAGAAAACGGGCTGGAAAGTTTCGTTGCGACCTCGTTGAAAACCCGTTACTGGTCCTTTGTCAAAAATCCGCAAGAAGTATGTGTCCGTGCACTGAGCGCGTTGATCGAAAACTTCGATGATGCCCGTGGAACCCCTCTCCTGGAATTGGTAGAGGTGCGGGAAATGACAGATGCCAGTCAGTTCCAGATGTTTGCCTCGTTGAGCACCGATGCCTCATGGCACCTCATGATTCCGGCTGATTATGTGGGGCGGTTTCAGGATTTGGAATTTTCGCACGGCGATGAGGGTTGGCAGGGTTTTGCAAGGCGGGCGGCCCTTGCCTGCGGAATCAGCCGCGTAGCCGTTGAATTCTCCACGATTCAGCCAGTCCCGCCGCTACCGATGGAGCGAGCAGCTGCGTTCTCCCTTGTCCTCGCTGACCCGGTGGCAAGCGCCTATATCTTCCGTTCCGACGTGTGGGCAGGTGAGCTCCATGCGGAGTTGCAGCAACTCTCGGCGCGAAACAGTGTGGTTCAGTTTGATAATCAAACGCTCGAGCGTGCCAATGCCGACCTGCAACTGCAGCTGAGTGATCTCGATCAACAGTTTCAGGAGATTGTCACCAGCAAGTCCTGGACGTTGACCCGACCGCTGCGCGGTTTTCGGCGTAAGGTTTCAAGAGCGAAAGATCTGGCCCGTGCATTTGTGCGCAGACCCAGACTGACGCTGAGAGGTGTGGCGCGTGCCATTTATCTGAGAATTCCGGGCCTGAAGTTCGTCTGGTCTTTTTATCTCTACAGAAAAATGAGACTCGCGCAGATTATTCAGGACAAGACATTCTCGGCTGATAATCTTCTGGCCTTGAATGCGCTGTCCAATAATCGCTTTGTTGAAAATGGCCGGGCTGACGTATTCAAAAAGATCGAGGATTTTCCAGAGATTGATATCTCGGTCGTTGCTTATAATAGTGCCCGGTGGGTTGCCAACTTTGTAGCCTCGATCGAGGCGCAAAACTATCCGCTTTCAAAGATCCACCTGAGAGTGGTTGATAACGGTTCTTCCGATAACACGGTTGCATTGTTCGAAGAGTATTTGAGCAAAGAGGCAAGCAGATTTGCCAGTGCGGAAGTGATTCGTCAGCAAAACCTTGGTTTTGGTGCAGGCCACGATCGCGCCATTCGAAAAGGCACTGCGGACTATTGCCTGATCGTCAATCTCGATCTTGAGTTTCTTCCTGATTCCATCGTCAAGGCTGTTACTGCGGCGGTTAATGATCAGAGTACGTCGGCGGCAAGTTGGGAATTTCGTCAAATCCCGTATGAGCATCCAAAGTATTATGACCCGGTTACGCTTGAAACGAACTGGTCGTCCCATGCCTGTGTTTTGCTCAAGCGTGAAGCTTATCTGCGCAGCGGTGGTTATGATCATGCGATTTTCATGTATGGCGAAGACGTAGAGCTTTCTTATCGGTTACGCTCCTTTGGTTACTCGTTGAAGTATCTTCCTGGTGCGACCGTGCTTCACCATACCTATGAAGAGGCAGGAGAGGTCAAGCCGCTGCAGTTTGCCGGCAGTGTGCTGGGCAACACATACATTCGACTGCGCTACGGTTCTTTTTCCGATCGCGTCATTGCCTTCGTTCTGTATGCCGCCCTGTTTATATACCCGTCGCAATTTCCTGGTTCAAAGAAAATGCTGCGGCAGAATGTTCCCAAGCTTCTAAGGAACATTCCCCATTTCTTGAAGGGTAAAGGGCCTGCTTCCGTGAAATTCCCGTTCCGGGGATATGACTATGAGCTGATAAGAGAGGGGGCGTTCTGGTCAGCCGAAGCTGTTTCTGAGGCAGCGGCAATCCCCAAAGTAACGGTCATCACGCGAACCTATAGAGGTCGTGGCATGTTCTTGAAGCAAGCCATGCAGAGTGTGTTCAATCAAACGTATCCGAACATCGAGCTTTTGGTCGCGGAAGACGGTGGAGATACTCAACGCGCCCTCGTGGAATCGCTGGCAGAAGTTGCTCCTGCACACGTTTCCGTGCGATTCCTGGCAAATGAAAAGATAGGCCGCTCGGGTGTCGGTAACGCTGCAATGGCAAATGCCAGCGGCGCTTATTTCATGTTCCTGGATGACGATGACCTATTGTTCTGCGACCATGTTGAAACGTTGATGCAATGTCTCAATGCCGATACTTCAATCGATGCCGCCTACAGTCTGGCGTTCGAGGTAACGACACACGTCAATGAAGACAAAACGTCTTACGTGGAAGAGTTGTTCCATACCCCGGCTGTCTTTCATCAGGAGTGGGATTATGAAGTGATGCGGCGCCATAACTTCATCCCGATTCAATCCATTCTGTTCAAGAAAGAGCTGTACTCGCGCTGGGGCGGTTTTGATCTTGAACTGGATCAGCTGGAAGACTGGAGTCTATGGTTGTGCTACGGCTTTGAAGGAAACTTCCGTTACGTAGCAAAAACGACGTCATTGTTCCGTACACCTGCTGATCAAAACGTACGTGCCGAGCGTCATGCATTGCTGCATGGCGCCTACGATATCGCTGTTGCCAGTGCAAAAGGGCGGATTGAAGCTGTTGCGGGTAAGCCGCTGCAGCCCGTCTGATATCCAGGGCGAATCGCGCTTGACTCACCGTTGAGCGCGTTGTCGGAGAGCGTTTTCTTGCGGGATGCATCGGCAGCATTGATTGCGATAGAGCTGCTGGAGCCCTCACCGTCGATCTGAAGACGTAAAAAAGGAGCAGGCCCTTATGGGGCTGCTCCTTTTTTTGTTGGTGAGGATGAGCGATCAGTCTTGCACGTGATCGGGCCTCAGGATTCGGATCGTTTTGGTTTTGTAAAAACGAGCTTGCTTAATGTGTAGGTAAGGGGCAGTGACAGGACGATCGCAGCCAGTGGTGCCAGAAATTCCGGTAGCGATAGAATCCGAACCCAAAACCAGACTACCAATAAGCCGAACAGGTACTGCGCGACGTAGATCAGCGGGAAAAAAACCACCGACTTTATGCCTTGGTGCTCTTTGAAGACGACGTATCGACTTAGAAGAAACGCCAACAAGATCCCGCATAGGTAGCTGATCGAGTAACTGGTTGTGTAGGCAAAAAAGTTTAACAGGATCAGATAAAGCCCGTAGGTGACGGCGGTGTTGAAGCCGCCGGTCAGCAGAAAACGGAAAAACTTTATCTCGCTCAGTTTTTTCAGGTTCACTTCAAGCTTGCCCGGTGCGGTTTTTTTCCAGCAGGAACTGGTCGTAATCGCGGATATAATCTTCGGGGTCATAATAATCGGAGGTGAATACCAGCAATACTGCGTCAGCCGAGTATTTGTACTGGATGCCCCAGGTCATTGCAGGCAGAAACAAACCGAGAGTATGTGAGTCAAGAACGAATTCTTGTCTGTTCGTGCCGTTGTCAGCGACAACGTGAACGGTCCCTTTGACGGCGATCAGAAACTGATGGCATTCGCGATGGGCGTGTTCGCCGCGAGTTTCAGCTGTCGGGACGTTGGAAACGAGGAAGTAACGTTTCACCGAGAAGGGAATGTCCCGTTCGAACTCGCCGACACTGAGGCTGCCCCGAATATCAACGGCTTCACGCATGCGATGCAGCGTTACGCCGCAAGGATAAACCTCGGATTTGCCAACGTTGCTCGGGCTTTCGACGGTCGTCGTGCTGGTTGCTTTCGCGTCAACATAGCCAATGATCTTCGCGGGGTTTCCTACAACGATCGCGTTGGGCGGAACTGATTTGGTAACGACCGAGCCCGCGCCAACCATTGCTGCCGAGCCGATTGTTATGCCTGGCAAAATAGTGGAGTTTGCACCGAGCGAGGCACCTTTCCTGATGATAGTCCTGGTAAATTCGGTCGGGTAAACCTTGCTGCGAGGGAATTTGTCATTGGTGAACGTAACGTTCGGCCCGACAAACACTTTATCCTCGATGGTAATTCCGTCCCACACCTGCACGCCGCATTTAAGCGTCACTTGGTCCCCGATTTCGACATCGTTCTCAACAAAAACGTGATCGCAAATGTTGCAGTCTTTACCGATTCTTGCATTGGGAAGTACATGTGCAAATGCCCAGATTCGCGAACCTGCGCCGATGTTCCGGGACTCGCAGATAGCCTGCTCGTGAACAAAAAAATTACGTGAATCGGTCATTTGTTGACTCCAAACTCAAGGACTTTCATCGGAATCGCCAATGGGCGTCCTTTTGTATTTTCATAGGTTCGCCAGGCATACGAACCTACAACGCCGAGGCCTAATAAATTGAGGCTGCCAAGAAGCGTGATCATGAATAGCGTCATCGCGTAGCCCGGTACTTCAATAAGGCCCGCCAGTTTCGAAAAAATGACACTGATGCCATATAGCGACGAAAAAATCGAACCCGCGGCGCCGACCCTGATCAACAAGCGGATTGGCAGATCAGTGAAGGAAAACACGCTGTCCATCAGGTAGTTGATTTTCTTCCTGAGTGTCCATGCCGATTTTCCATGCTCCCTGGCCACGCGAGAGTAGAGGACGACTTCTCGACGGAATCCCAGCCAGAAAATTTGTGCAATCAGCGAGCTGTGCCGTTCTTCGAGTTTCAGGAGGTTGTCGCGAAACGCCAGGTTGCAGCCAAACATGTCTACACCGCCAGCTGGCATTTCCGGAATGACATAGCGCTTATACAAGCCCCAGAACGTCTTCGAAGCAAGCTTGGAGAGAAATGGGTCCTCCCGGCTTTCACGTACACCCACAACGACATCGACAGGTTCATTGTTCAGAACCTTATTCATTGTCAGTACGAGGCTCGGTGGCTCCTGCAGGTCTGCAGCCATTACCGCAAATGTGCGACCTTTCGCATGCTGAAGCCCGGTACGAATCGCCATGAACGACCCGAAGTTCTTCGACAAAAGGACCAGCTGCGAAGAGAACTGGCGCATTGGCAGGCTCTCTCGCAGCAGTTCGAATGACTTGTCAGGGCTGCCGTCTACAACAAATACTACTTCCAGTTCACCCTGTAGTTGAACATTAAGATCATCTATGGCCTGTAGCAACGAAGGGATCGATTCTTCGTTGCGGTAAACTGGAATTACAAGCGATAACACCCTAAACCCCCTGTTTGAAGAAGTTGCAGACAACTTCGATAACACGGTTTACCTGTTCAGTCGTCAAACCCGGGAAGCACGGGAGTGAAACGAGTTTTGAACTTGCGGTTTCAGTAACTGGTAGATCAAAAGTGTCATTCAACTTGTAGGCTGTTTGCCAGTGATCGGGAACAGGGTAGTGAATGTCGGTGCTGACGCCTTGCTCTTTCAAGTACTGGGTAAAGGCATCTCTGTTTTCAACACGCAACACGAACAGGTGTGCGACAAAGTCACGATCCAGGCTGGCAGGCAGTTTTACCGGCAGCGCTTTAAAAGCTTCGCAATATTTTTTGGCGATGTCCCGACGTTCCGCGTTCCATTGGTCGAGCAGAGGTAGCTTTACGCGCAATATTGCAGCCTGCATTTCATCCAGGCGGCTGTTGCGTCCCAACGGTACGGTGACATGATATTTGGTCGCCCAGCCATATTGCCGTAGCTTCAGCAAGCGTTCGGCAATCTCTGGCGATGAGGTAACAATCGCGCCGCCGTCACCCAGGGCTCCGAGGTTTTTGGTCGGGTAGAAGCTGAAGCAGGCCAGGTCTCCGAAGGAGCCGCATTGGCCTTGTTCCGAGCGAGCACCATGCGACTGGGCGCAATCCTCCAGTACCGCAGCGCCAGATTCCCGGGCGATCGATGCGAGTTCCTGGATTGCCGCCAGTTGCCCATAAAGATGGGTGACGATGACAACCTTCGCCGGTTGTGCCAATGCTCGCTTCAGCGACTCGGGGCACATGGTAAGGGAATGCTCGTCGACGTCGACGTAAACAGGTATGGCGCCAACCGCTCTGATTGCGGTGCTGCTATAGAAGCCTGCGTTAGCGACGGTAACGACGTGATCGCCAGGACCCACTCCCATGCCGAGCAACGCGATTTCCAGTGCCTCGGAACCATTGGCAACCGAAATGCAGTGCTCTACGCCAACGTAATGGGCGAATGCGCGCTCGAACGCTTTAACCTCCTCACCCATGATGTACCAGTGACGGTTGACAACACGCATGAGTGGTTCGGAAAAGTCGATGCCTGCGTTGGCGGCGACGGCTGAGAAGAGAGGAATTTGTTGTTTGGCGTCCATGGTTTATCCAGAATTTTTGGCTGCGCGCATGATAAAGGGCAAAGGTTTATTACACAATTGGCTATGGGCCCGGCGGGTTCCCTGCCCGATAAACAGGGATCGAAAAAAGTGAATTTCCGGCTGCTTTGCGCCTCTGGGTGCCTGCTTTTTTCTCGGCTTGACGAGGGGTAAGTATGTGCAGGGCTGTAGATGGGCAAGGCTCCAGAGGGAACAGTGCATCTCGCTTTTTTTACACTGCTACTGTATTTTGCAAGCGCTTTTTTCCAGATTCCTAAAAATCAAGAGTTTGTCTTTGTTTATGAATGCTTTTTTCCGTTCTGACCTATTCCAGAAAAAAACATTTGCAGAATATTTTCGCAGTCTCCTGATCCTGACGGTCTTTTTTAGTTTTATTGTTTTTTTTACTCCGGTCAGTAAGCCTGTTGTAAATATAGAGATGATCTCCAGTGTTTCTGGAATGTCTCAGCTGTTTTTTAATGATGGGAATGGCTACAGCGAAGATAACTCCGTGAAAGGAGTTGTGAATGCCGGCAAGAACAGGCTGGCGTATCCGCTCTCGATTCAGGCATCTCCAGTTCGTTGGGATCCGCTGAATTCTCCGGGCACTATCGAGGTGCTCGATACCGATATCTCGGTGTTGGGGATGAGTTTTTTGTCAGGGGCGATGACCTTCAAGGCCCTTAACCAGATTGAAAACATAGACAATCTTTCTGGGAAAACTGTAATTCGTATACAGGAAAATGCTGATGATCCTGAGCTTGAAATGACTTTTGCAGCCGAGCAGGTGAGTCGGATCAGAATAATGCTCAGTGTGCTGTGTGGGTTTGTCGTTTCGGCTGTTTTCTTGCTTCTGTTTCATTTTGCCAGAGATGTCAAAGCGCTGCTTGGCAAGCTTCCAACGTGGTTTTATGTGGTTGGTTTGTTAGCGCTTCTGAATATGTATGTTTTTTATGATCATCTGTTGGGGCAGAGCGTTTTTCCTTGGGACTTCTCCCTGACTTATCATGCGATACCGAATTACTGGCTGACTTCCTTGCAGGCGGGGCAATTCCCTTCGTGGGTTCCATTCCAGGGGATGGGTTATCCGCTGTTGATGAACATGCAGTCCGGCCTGTTTTATCCGCCGAACTACGTTTTCTATATCTTTAATATTCCCTACACATTGCACGCGGCAGTTGTTTTTCAAGTCGTGCATGTGTTTTTTGCCGGGCTTGGCGCTTACGTTCTGTTGCGCAAGTCGGGCCAGGATGTCCTTGCCTCGGTAATCGGAAGTGTTGCCTACAACCTGTTCGGCGGTTTCTTTTGCAATTCTGAACATCTGGATATCGTGCGCAGTTTCGCATTCCTGCCGTGGATTTTTGCAGGCCTGGTCGACCTTATGCGAAACGGGGTGAAACCCTTCCCGTTGATTATCCTGCCCGTTGTGTTGCTGTTTCAGTGGACGGGTGGTTACCCGGGATCTTCGATCAGCATCGTCTTCATTTCTTTTGTGTTCATTTTTGCATCGGCTATCGCCAAAGAATGCTCATGGAAACATTTCATCATTGGCGCAGGGCTCATGATGAGTGGGGTGCTGATGGCATCGCCGGCCTTCTTTCCGGTTCTGATGTTGAAGGGGGAGATAGCCCGATCGGCCGAAGCGGGTAGTCTGGCCAAGACGTTTATCGCCCCGGTGAATCTGCTCAGCCTGATTCAGCGAATTGATTTTCCCGGGTTGCCGGGTGACGTATCGATGCGCTCGTTGCACGTCTTGATCATTCCTTTTGTGTTCATTTTTTTCATGAGCGTGAAAGTGTTCAAGCGCAATGTGGGAATGACGGCCGTTGCCGTGTGCGCTTTGTTTATGGGCATGGGAGGGTGGTTTTTCGACGCGGTTACCAAGTTGTTCCCACCGCTGGGATATAGCCGTTTTCCAAGCGCGGACTATCGTGGGTTCATCGCCCTGGCGCTCATATATTTCGCCATGCTCGGTTATCGGGAGTACAAGGCAAGCCCTGTCGGTGTCGTCAAAGACCGACTGGTCAGGTTTGCACTTTTTGGCGTGTTGGGCTACTTCGCCGTTGACCCGTTGTTGGTGAATCAGGACGCGTTTGTCTTTTCCCTCGTTACAATGCTTCTGGTGATCGTGGCGCTGTGCGTTCATCGATTCAGGTTGAATCCGGCCGTTGTTTTCATCTTGTTTTTCTCGATCCAGGTGATTGATTTCATACGTGTCGAAGACGGGCAAGCCTATTGGGATAACCCTTCCATTTCCGGTGTGCATGCGGAAAAATTCGGCGCATTGCAAACCCCCGCGCCATTGCTCGCGCAGAGAATTCAGGGTGTCGATTCGCGCGCAGAGCGCAGCGATGAGTTCACAGGTCAGGACTTTGGCTATCAGGGCTATTTGACCGGCATTTATATGGTTGGTGACTATTCAGGTCCAATGCAGTTTCTCCGGCAGAGATACATAGTCGGCAATCCTGATTTGTTGAATTTTGCCAAAAAGGCCTGGGCGCCGGTTTACTTCAAGGGGCAGCCCGATGCACAGGAAGCGATTGCAGCTATCAATAGCGGTGCAGATGCAACAAGCGATCGGGTGCAGCTCACGTTGTACAAACCCAATCAGATTGAATATGACGTCAAATCCGCTTCCGGGTTTGGTTTCCTGGAAAACGAGACTTACTTTCCCGGTTGGACCATGACGGTTAATGACGGGGTACAGGTAACCGCGAAAGATGTTCATGGTTTCCGATACTGGGAGATGCCGGCCGGGACATACAAAGCGGTGGCAAAGTTCAATATGCCTTATTTCCGCTCGGCTGTTTTTCTGGCTGTTCTCGGATTGCTGGCGTACTTGATGGGTGTCGGCGGCTTACTCATTTTTCGGAAAAGATAGCCCGGCTGTTCAATTCCATGTGTAAGATTTCTACGCCTGCGGGGTGGCAAACTCCCCGCAGGCGTTTTTCTCCGATCAACGGCATCAAAAAATGCCGTCCCTCAGAAGACTTGCTGTCAAGCCGGATTGCCCCCACGCAGAGCTGTAAGCCGCGCACAGTCGAACGGCAACGGGCCACGTGTCGATTTGTCGGTCGGGTTTTGCTAGTGTTTTTTCTGTAACCCGGATCTTTTACTCCGTACAATGCGTCAGCCGGTTCAACCAACGGAGTAGGTCAGATTGGTACGAGGGAATATGGGAAAACTACGCGTATTTTTGCTGGCGCTGCCCCGCAGGCAAAAACGGTTGATTCAAGTGCTGACGGATATTGTCCTTGTTTGGGCCGCACTGTGGATGGCGTTTATCGTGCGTCTTGGCGTTGATGAGATGGTCAACCCGATAAAGGTGCATCTGTGGCTCTTCGTTTGCGCCCCGGTCGTGGCTATTCCCTTGTTCATTCGCTTCGGCATGTACCGTGCCGTCATGCGTTATTTTGGCAATGATGCGCTTGTTGCGATCATCAAAGCGGTCAGTTTGTCTTCGTTGATTCTTGCGTTGGTGGTCTATTGGTACAGCAACCATGAAACCGTTGTGCCTCGGTCGATCATTTTCAATTACTGGTGGTTGAGTCTGGTCATTATCGGTGGGCTGCGCCTGCTGATGCGCCAGTACTTCATGGGTGACTGGTTCAATGCTGCCCAACACGTACCGTTCACCAATCGCGATGATGGTCTGACGAAGGTGGCCATCTACGGTGCTGGTGTGGCGGGTAACCAGCTGGTGGCTGCATTGCGCATGGGGCGGGTCATGCGGCCTGTTGCATTCATCGATGATGATTCAAGCATCGCCGATCGGGCAATCTCCGGGTTGCAGGTCTACAAACCCAAACATATCCAACAGATGATTGATGTCACCGGGGCGCAGGAAATCCTCCTGGCCCTTCCATCATCTACGCGTGCCCGGCGCCGGGAAATTCTGCACCTGCTTGAAGGTTTTCCCCTGCATGTGCGCAGCGTGCCGAACTTCACCGATCTTGCCAGCGGTCGTGTGAAGGTCGAAGACATTCAGGAAGTCGATATTGCCGACTTGCTCGGTCGCGACGCGGTGCCTGCTCAGGCTGATCTGCTGGAGCGCTGTATCAAAGGCAAGATCGTGATGGTGACCGGGGCGGGCGGGTCCATCGGTTCTGAACTGTGCCGGCAGATCTTTTCCCTGCAGCCGACCACGCTGCTGTTGTTTGAACACAGCGAGTTCAATCTCTACAGCATTCTCTCGGAGCTGGAGCAGCGTGGCTGTCGTGAGTCCGTTCCGGTCAGGCTTTTGCCGATCCTCGGCTCGATCCGTCATCAGGACAAGCTGCTCGACGTGATGAAGACGTGGAAGGTCGATACGGTTTACCACGCGGCAGCTTATAAACATGTGCCGATGGTTGAGCACAATATCGCTGAGGGCGTTCTGAATAATGTTATCGGCACCCTCAATACGGCTCAGGCGGCGCTGAAATCCGGCGTAGCGAACTTCGTATTGATTTCGACCGACAAGGCCGTACGCCCGACTAATGTCATGGGCAGCACCAAGCGCCTGGCCGAACTGACGCTTCAGGCTTTGAGTCGTGAGATTGCCCCCGTATTGTTTGGCGACAACTCCAATGTCTCCCGAGTGAACAAGACACGCTTCACCATGGTGCGTTTCGGAAACGTACTGGGTTCGTCCGGCTCGGTGATTCCGTTGTTTCACAGCCAGATCAAGTCGGGCGGACCGTTGACGGTCACTCATCCGAAGATCACCCGCTACTTCATGACCATTCCGGAAGCCGCACAGCTGGTAATCCAGGCCGGTTCGATGGGGCAGGGCGGGGATGTCTTCGTCCTGGATATGGGCGAGCCGGTCAGAATCGTCGAGCTGGCGGAGAAAATGATTCATCTCTCCGGTTTGAGTATTCGCTCGGATCGCAATCCACATGGTGATATCTCCATTGAGTTCACCGGTTTGCGCCCTGGTGAAAAGCTGTACGAAGAACTGCTGATTGGCGACAACGTCGCGGCGACTCCGCACCCGATGATCATGACGGCCAACGAAGATCACCTCCCATGGGATGTGCTGAAGGCCAGATTGAGCGAGCTGCTTGTTGCAGTCGAAAAAGACGATTATTCGCGTGTCCGTCAACTTTTGCGTGAAACCGTCAGCGGCTATACCCCCGACGGCGAGATCGTTGACTGGATCTTCCAGCAACGCCGGCTTGAGCCCTGATTGTTTCACATGCTGTAACGTACACATTTTTGACTTATGCCCATCGTGACCTAAGTTTGGGGAGCAGCTACGGAAAAGCTGCTTTCTCAAATCATGATGGAGCGTCACTTTATGCGTACCGGATACTTCTACTCTCTGATCTTTGCCCTGCTCACCAGCGCCTCGATTGGCGCGATTGCCGCGCCTGTCGTCACTCCTGAACTACCAAAGGCCCCCGTTGTAATGGAGGTGGCAGCTCCTTCCTCGAAGGAAAAAATCGATCTCAACTCAGCAGACGCGACAACCTTGCAGAAGGAACTGGCCGGGGTCGGTGAAGCCAAGGCTAAAGCGATTGTTGCATATCGTGAGACAAGCGGGCCGTTCGCATCAGTGGATGAGTTGCTTGAAGTGAAGGGTATTGGCAAGGCAATTCTGGATCGCAATCGTGAAAAGCTGGAAGTGAACTAAGCTGGATTTTCGAAAGCATGAGGCCGGTCATTGACCGGCCTTTTTTGTTTCGTTGGTGCGCGAACGGTCAGCAACGTAAGGAGGACGTTCATCGGTGGAGAAAAATTACGGCTATCATATCTCGTTAGGATTATGCCTATAATAAATTGTCGCCTCTGATCGCTTGTCCACTCAGTGGCCTTTTTCATTTCGAGCATTTTCAGGAGTACTGGCATGAAATCCGCTGAATCCCAAGGTACGGCTCTTGTCACCGGCGCTTCATCCGGCATCGGTGCAATCTACGCCGAGCGCCTGGCTGCGCGCGGTTTTGATTTGCTGTTGGTGGCCCGTGATCAGGAACGTCTGGAAATCGCAGCGGCTCAGTTGCACGATGCGCATGGCATTCAGGTGGAGGTCCTCAAAGCGGATCTGACACAGAAGGAAGATGTGTCAAAACTTGAACAGCGCCTGCGCGACGATTCGAGCATCAGCCTGCTGGTGAACAATGCCGGGGTGGCCGCCAACGGTCTGTTGGCCAATGCAGATCTCGATCAAATGGAACGGCTGATCCAGCTGAACATTACTGCTGTCACGCGTCTTTCCTCTGCCGCCGCCGCCAGTTTCGCCAGGGCCGGTCGTGGCACGATCATCAATATCGCCTCAGTAGTGGCATTGTTTCCTGAGCGTTTCAACGCCACCTACAGTGCCAGTAAGGCCTACGTGCTGAGTCTGACCCAATCGCTCAATGCCGAACTTCAGGGCACCGGTGTCAAGGTGCAGGCCGTTTTGCCGGGCGTCACCCGCACGGAAATCTGGGAGCGCTCGGGAATCGACGCCAGCGGGATTCCTGCTGAAATGGTCATGGAAGCCGGCGAGATGGTGGATGCAGCGCTGGCCGGTCTGGATCAGGGCGAACTCATCACGATCCCGTCCCTGCCGGATGCAGCTGACTGGCAGGCCTTCGTCGCTGCGCGGCATGTCCTGGCGCCGAACCTGTCCCATCGTTCGGCTGCCAGCCGCTACAAGTAAGACTTTCGAAGCGAGGTAATGCGATATGGATCAACGTCGAATAGTCGTGACGGGCATGGGCCTGGTTTCACCCTTGGGCAGCGGCGTCGAAGTCGTCTGGCAGCGTTTGCTCGCCGGGCGCTCGGGTTTGAGCAAGCTGCCGGACGCAGTCAGCGCTGATTTACCAACAAGTGTCGGTGGCAGGGTGCCGACGCTGGAGGAGGATGCCGAGGCCGGATTTGATCCGGATCGCGCTACGCCGCCCAAAGAGCAGAAGAAGATGGACCGCTTCATTCTGTTCGCCATGGAAGCGGCTCGGCAAGCGCTGGAGCAGGCTGGCTGGCAACCCTTCGAAGCCCGGGATCAGGAACGCACAGCGACGATCATCGGTTCCGGTGTCGGCGGCTTCGGTGCGATTGCCGATGCAGTGCGTACCACGGACACCCGTGGCCCGCGACGTCTGTCGCCATTCACCATTCCCTCGTTCCTGGTCAATCTGGCGGCGGGGCATGTGTCGATCAAACATGGCCTCAAAGGGCCGCTTGGCGCTCCGGTAACAGCCTGTGCAGCTGGCGTTCAGGCGATCGGCGATGCGGCGCGGCTGATTCGAGCAGGTGAAGCGGACGTGGCAGTGTGCGGGGGGGCGGAAGCGGCGATCGATCGGGTCAGCCTGGCCGGGTTCGCTGCAGCACGGGCACTGTCCAGTGGCTATAACGATACTCCCGAGCGTGCCTCGCGCCCTTTCGACAGCGGTCGCGACGGTTTTGTCATGGGTGAGGGTGCCGGCCTTCTGGTGATCGAATCACTGGAGCATGTCTTGGCGCGTGGTGCTCAGCCTTTGGCAGAGCTGGTCGGGTATGGCACCAGCGCTGATGCCTATCACCTGACTGCCGGGCCGGAGGATGGAAATGGTGCGCGAAGAGCGATGTCCCTGGCCTTGAAGCAGGCAGGAGTAGAGCCCGGTCAGGTGCAGCATCTCAACGCCCATGCCACCTCTACGCCGGTTGGCGACCTTGGCGAGCTGGCGGCCATCAAGAGCGTGTTCGGCGAGGAAAACCGGATTGCCGTAACGTCGACCAAGTCCTCCATCGGACATTTGCTCGGTGCTGCTGGCGGCGTTGAGGCCATTTTCACTTTGTTGGCAATTCGCGACCAGAGGGTGCCGCCGACGCTCAACTTCGATCATCCCGATCCTGCAAGCGATGGTGTGGACATCGTCCATGGCGAAGCAAGGTCAATGTCGATCGAGTACGCGTTGTCCAACGGATTCGGCTTTGGCGGAGTAAATGCCAGTGTTCTGTTCAAGCGATGGCAGGCTTAGCCTTTTGAGTGCTTGAGGTGATCGCGGGCGACATCGAGAATGCGTTGCGCAAACTCGCTGTCAGCGACACTGCGTGATAGCAGGAGTGCTCCGACCAGTGTCGACATGATGACGATAGCCTGGTCGGCACTGTTCTCGCCTTCAAGCGTATTTTCAATTTGCGCCAGTCGCGCATTGAGCACCGTATCACTTGTGGGGCTGGGTTGTCCGCGCAGGCCCAGCTCCGAAGAAATGGTCAGCAATGGGCAACCCTCATGAGGGGAGGTTTGATGCCATTCGGAAAGGTAGGTGTCTATGAATGCTTCCAGAGGCTGCTCTTGCGCAAAGAGCTCGGCGCACAGGCCATCAACCTGATTTCCGGCCTCTTGCAGCGCCTTTTCCACCAGTTCGTCCTTGGACTTGAAGTGCGAATAGAAACCGCCATGGGTCAAGCCAAGCGCTTTCATCAAAGGCTGCAAACCGGTGGCCCCGATACCGTCCTTGCGGAATCGTGCAGAGGCTTCTTTGATGATGCGCTGGTGGGTCTGGGCTTTGTGATCCTGCGAGTAACGCATTTCTTCTCTCCGCGACAAGACCGCTATCTTAACCACGGATAGTTAAATGGTGATTGTACTTCTACTTCTAAAAAACTTGCGGGTAAGACCAATAGATCAGAAGAACAAACCCCGCCTGTCGAGCGGGGTTTTTCGTTCAGCGGTCTTGCGCGTCCTTGATGTCCGCTTCGGCATTGCGCTCGGCAACGCGTTGACGTTGTTCTTCGGTCAGTTCGACCTTGTTGGCGGTGTCACGCAGCATCATCAGACCACCAACGATCGAGCCGATTGCAACGACCAGAATCAACCAGGCATACCAGGGCATAGCGGCTCTCCTTAATGGCAGGTCGCCGGGCGAGGATTTCGCCGGCGATGCTGCTTACCACGTTTGAGCGATGGGAAATCGCAGTGGTTCCATTCTAGGCCGGTTATGCCTGATGCGGTTAAAGCCCGGTCAACATGGCGTCCGCCGGAGCGTTCGCGCGCAATTGCCCGGTGAGCAAAAAGTAGCCGAAGCCGACGGCCATGAACCCCAGGAAAATCAGGCCGATCAGTGCGTTGAACCAGGCCATTGCCACCAGGCAGACGATCGCCAGCACCAGCGCAATGAACGGGATCAATGGGTAGCACGGCGCGCGGAAAGTCCGCTCCAGATTCGGTTCGCTTTTGCGCAGCTTGAAAAGACTGAGCATGCTCATGATGTACATCACGATGGCGCCGAACACGGCCATGGTGATCATTGCTGCGGTGAGGGTCATGCCGCCGAGGTTGATCAGGCCGTCGCTGTAAATGGCGGCAATGCCGATGATTCCGCCGGCGATGATCGCCCGGTGCGGGGTCTGGAAGCGCGACAGCTTTGCCAGCGAGGCGGGCAGGTAACCGGCACGGGCGAGGGCGAAGAACTGCCGCGAGTAGCCGAGAATGATCCCGTGAAAACTCGCCACCAGACCGAACAGCCCGATCCACACCAGCATATGCAGCCAGCCGGAGTTGTCGCCGACCACCGCTTTCATCGCCTGTGGCAGCGGGTCGTTGATGTTCGACAGGGTGCGCCAGTCGCCGACGCCGCCGGCAAAGAACATCACGCCCATCGCCAGCAGCACCAGGGTCAGGATGCCGCTGATGTAGGCCTTGGGAATCGTGCGTTTCGGATTCTTGGCTTCTTCTGCCGCCATGGCCGCGCCTTCAATCGCGAGGAAGAACCAGATCGCAAACGGGATCGCCGCGAACATCCCGGCGATCGCCGGTGCGCCGAACATGTCCGCGCCGGCCCAGCCATTGAGCGCGAAGTTGCTGAAACTGAAGGCGGGTGCGACCACGCCCATGAACACCAGCAACTCGGCGACGGCCAGCACGCAGACGATCAACTCGAAAGTCGCCGCCAGTTTCACACCGAGGATGTTCAACCCCATGAACACGATATACGCGCCGACCGCTGCGTGTTTCGGATCCAGGGCGGGAAACTGCACGTTGAGGTAGGCGCCAATTGCTAAGGCAATGGCAGGTGGGGCGAAGACAAATTCGATCAGCGTCGCCAGGCCTGCGATCAATCCGCCTTTTTCACCGAACGCCCGGCGACTGTAGGCAAACGGCCCGCCCGCATGCGGGATCGCCGTGGTCAGTTCGGTGAAGCTGAAAATGAAGCAGGTGTACATGGTCGCGACCATGAACGAAGTCACCAGAAAGCCCAGTGTTCCGGCGACGCCCCAGCCGTAACTCCAGCCGAAATACTCCCCGGAAATCACCAGCCCCACGGCAATGCCCCACAGGTGCAACGTGCCCAGCGTGGGTTTGAGTTGTGTGTTCATGCGTTTGCTCCCTGAACGGTTTGGAAAGCTCGGGGGAGGGCGTGTGCAGTGGGCGTGCCATTTTGTATTGGCGGGTCGCAATGGGCTGAAAGCTGTCGTATCGGGGATGTTCGCGACTCGATAGCCACATTTCTGTGCGCCAGTCAGGTGCGTCGGCCATCGGGAGCAGTCGTAAAGAAGGCATAAACCCACTCTTTACGCATTCTTTATGCCCCGCCCGCACCCTCGGTCTCGTTCCTTTACAGCCTCCTTTCCGACAATGCCTCCACACGCGGCAATAAGCCGTAACACGGAGATCTTCCATGAGCGTTCTGGACGGGGTGTCCCTGCTGCTGGCAGTGGGGCTGTTCATTTATCTGTTGGTTGCGCTGTTGCGCGCGGACCGGGACTAGGAGCGGCTATGCACAGTTATGACTATTGGCAGATCCTCGCGTTTTTCGCGTTGGTGTTGCTGCCGGCGCCGTTCCTCGGGCGCTTCTACTACAAGGTGATGGAAGGTCAGCGCACCTGGCTGACGCCGATTCTCGGCCCGGTCGAGCGCGGCTGTTACCGCATTGCCGGGGTCGATCCGCAGGCTGAACAGAGCTGGCAGAAGTACACGCTGGCGCTGCTGGCGTTCAACCTCGCGGGTTTCCTGTTGTTGTTCGCGATCCTGTTGTTCCAGGATCACCTGCCGCTCAACCCGCAAAACCTGCCGGGCCAGGAGTGGACGCAAGCGTTCAACACCGCCGTCAGTTTCATGACCAACACCAACTGGCAGTCCTACAGCGGTGAAGCGACCCTCAGCTACCTGAGCCAGATGGTCGGCCTGACCGTGCAGAACTTTGTCAGCGCCGCCACCGGCCTCGCCGTGCTCGTTGCGTTGTGCCGTGGCATCGGGCGCAAATCCACCAAGACCCTCGGCAACTTCTGGGCCGACATGACCCGCGCCACCCTCTACGGCCTGCTGCCGCTGTGCCTGCTGCTGGCGCTGTATCTGGTGTGGCAGGGCGTGCCGCAGACCTTCGCGCAATACGTGAATGCGGTGACGCTGCAAGGTGTCGATCAGGTGATCCCGCTGGGCCCGGCGGCCAGCCAGATTGCGATCAAGCAACTAGGTACCAACGGCGGTGGTTTCTTCGGCGTCAACTCGGCGCATCCGTTCGAGAACCCGACTGCGTGGAGCAACCTGTTTGAAGTCACCTCGATCATCCTGATCCCGGTGGCGCTGGTGTTCACCTTCGGTCACTACGTCAAGGATCTGCGCCAGAGCCGCGCCATCATCGGCTGCATGCTCGCGCTGTTCCTGATCGGCGGCGCTACTTCGATGTGGGCCGAGTATCAGCCGAACCCTGCCCTGAACAACGTGGCCGTCGAACAGACCGCGCCGCTGGAAGGCAAGGAATCGCGCTTCGGCACCACCGCCACCGTGCTCTGGTCGGTGACCACCACCGCAGCCTCGAACGGTTCGGTCAACGGCATGCATGACAGCCTCAATCCGCTCAGCGGCATGGTGGCGCTGGTCAATATGATGGTCGGCGAAGTGATCTTCGGCGGCGTCGGTGCCGGGCTCTACGGCATGTTGCTGAACGTGCTGATCGCGGTGTTCCTCGCCGGCCTGATGATCGGCCGCACCCCGGAATACCTCGGCAAGAAACTCCAGGCCCGCGAAGTGCAACTGCTGGTCGTGACCTTGCTGGTGATGCCGGTCGGCGTGCTGGTATTGGGCGCGATTGCCGCTGCCCTGCCTGGCCCGGCGGCGACCATCAGCAACCCCGGCCCCCACGGTTTCAGCCAGCTTCTGTACGCCTACACCTCGGCCAGTGCCAACAACGGTTCGGCGTTCGGTGGCCTGAGTGCCAACACCCCGTTCCACAACCTGATGCTGGGCCTGGGCATGTTGATCGGTCGCTTCGGTTACATCCTCCCGGTACTGGCCCTGGCCGGCAGCCTGGCGATGAAGAAAACCGCGCCGATCGGCCAGAACAGCTTCCCGACCCACGGCCCGCTGTTCGTGACCCTGTTGACCGTGACCATTTTGCTGGTGGGCGGCCTGACCTTCTTGCCGACCCTGGCGCTCGGCCCGATTGCCGAACACCTGAGCATGGGCTTCTAAGGAATCCATCATGAATATGCATGTTCCAGCTTCAAAACCTGCGGTAGCTGCCAAGTCGGCAGAAGCGCCCAAAACCGCGATCAGCGCCCTGTGGCGCCCGGCGCTGGTGCAAGCGTTCGTCAAGCTCGACCCGCGTCAACTGGTGCGCTCGCCTGTGATGCTGGTGGTCGAACTGACCGCGATTTTCACCACCGTGCTGTGCTTCATTCCGGACAACGTCGTGCCGACCTTCGTTGCGGCGCAAATCGCCCTGTGGCTGTGGTTCACCGTGCTGTTCGCCAACTTCGCCGAAGCGCTGGCCGAAGGTCGCGGCAAGGCCCGCGCCGACAGCCTCAAGGCCGGCAGCGAAGGCCTCAGCGCCCGGCGCAAACTGGCCAACGGCAGCTTCCAGGTGGTGCCGGCCGCCAGCCTGCGCAAGGGCGATGTGGTGCGCGTCGAAGCCGGGGAAATGATCCCCGGTGACGGCGAAGTCATCGAAGGCATCGCGGCGGTCAATGAAGCGGCGATCACCGGTGAATCGGCTCCCGTGATTCGCGAGTCCGGCGGCGACCGTTCTGCGGTCACCGGCAACACGCGACTGGTGTCCGACTGGCTGCTGGTGAAGATCACCGCCAACCCGGGCGAGTCGACTCTGGACCGTATGATCGCGCTGGTCGAAGGCGCCAAACGCCAGAAGACCCCGAACGAAGTGGCGCTGGACATCCTGCTGATCGGCCTGACCCTGATCTTCCTGCTGGTGGTCGTGACCCTGCAACCGTTCGCCCACTTCGCCAACGGCAGCCTGCCGCTGGTGTTCCTGGTGGCGCTGTTGGTCACGCTGATTCCGACCACCATCGGCGGCCTGCTGTCGGCCATCGGTATCGCCGGGATGGATCGTCTGGTGCGTCTGAACGTGATCGCCAAGTCCGGTCGCGCAGTGGAAGCGGCGGGTGATGTGCACGTGTTGCTGCTGGACAAGACCGGCACCATCACCTTCGGCAACCGTCGCTGCAGTGCGGTGTATGCCGCGCCGGGTGTGAATGCCCGTGAACTGGCCGAAGGCACGCTGTTCGCTTCGCTGGCTGATGAAACCGCCGAAGGCAAGTCCATCGTCGAGTACCTGCGCGGCTCCAGTCCGCAGCCGGAACCAGCCCCTGAAACCCTGACTGCCGTACCGTTCAGCGCGGAAACCCGCTTGTCCGGCGTCGACTATCAGGGCCGTGTATTCCGCAAGGGCGCGGTGGATTCGCTGCTGGCCTTCCTGGGTCAACAACGCAAGGACCTGGCGCCGGCGCTGTCCCGGGAAATCGACAAGATTGCCCAGAGCGGCGGCACGCCATTGCTGGTCTGCGCCGACGGCAAACTGCTCGGTGCGATCCATCTGAAAGACGTGGTCAAACCGGGCATCCGCGAGCGTTTCGCCGAGCTGCGCAAACTGGGGATTCGCACGGTGATGGTCACCGGCGACAACCCGCTGACCGCCGCCGCGATTGCCGCTGAAGCAGGCGTCGACGATGTGCTGGCCGAAGCCACACCGGAGAAAAAACTCGCCCGCATCCGTCACGAGCAGAACGACGGTCGTCTGGTCGCGATGTGCGGCGACGGCGCCAACGACGCGCCGGCGCTGGCCCAGGCTGACGTCGGCATGGCGATGAACGACGGCACGCAAGCCGCGCGCGAAGCGGCCAACATGGTCGACCTCGACAGCGACCCGACCAAGCTGCTGGACGTGGTGCAGATCGGCAAGGAATTGCTGGTGACTCGCGGCGCATTGACGACCTTTTCCATTGCCAACGACGTGGCCAAGTACTTCGCGATCCTGCCGGCACTGTTCGCTGCGATCTACCCGCAACTGGGCGTGCTGAACATCATGCATTTGAGCAGCCCGCAGAGCGCGATCCTGTCGGCCATCGTCTTCAACGCCCTGATCATCGTCGTGCTGATCCCGCTGGCCCTGCGCGGCGTGCGGGTGCAGGCGGCGAGTGCGGCGGCGCTGCTGCGACGCAATCTGCTGATCTATGGCCTGGGCGGGATTCTGGTGCCGTTCGTGGGGATCAAGGCGATCGACATGCTGTTGACGGCGTTGCATCTGGTTTGAACCTGAACAGCGGTGTGCCGGGCACACCGCTTCAAGCACGAATTCGAGGATTTTGAAATGTCCACAATATTACGTCCGGCCCTGAGCCTGCTGGTGCTGATGACCCTGGTCACCGGCGTTGCCTATCCGCTGGTCGTCACCGGCGTTGCCCAGGTCGCCTTCCCTGAGCAGGCCAATGGCAGCCTGGTACGCGATGCCGAAGGCAAGGTGCGCGGCTCGTCCCTGATTGCTCAGGATTTTGTTGGCGATGCGTGGTTTCATCCACGTCCGTCGGCCGGTGCCTTTGCCACGGTGTCGAGCAGCGCAAGCAACCTGGCGCCGAGCAATCCGGCGCTGGCCACTCGGGTGATCGATGATGCCAACAAGCTGCTGGTGCCCGGTCAGGGCCCGGTGCCGCTGGCGCTGCTGACTACGTCCGGCAGCGGTCTCGATCCGCACTTGCCACCGGCCGCGATTGCCTATCAACTGGCGCGTGTCGCCCATGCACGCAACTTGCCGGTGGCGACTTTGCAGCAGTTGCTCGACGCGCACATCGAACAGCCGCTGGTGGGCCCGCCGGTGGTGAATGTGCTGGCGTTGAACATGGCGCTGGAAAAGCTGTAATGAATCCTTCAGGAAGAGAGCTTCAAGCATGAGTGACTCCGGCCGCGCCGACGCGCTGTTAGCAGAACTGCCCCGCGACGGACGCGGCCGGCTCAAGGTTTTTCTCGGCGCCGCGCCGGGCGTGGGCAAGACCTTCGCTATGTTGCAGGCCGCCCACAGCCAGCTGCGTCAGGGCGTGAAAGTCATCGCCGGTGTGGTCGAAACCCACGGCCGCGCCGAAACCGAAGCGCTGCTCGGCGGCCTGCCGCAATTGCCGCTGGTGCGTTCTGAATACCGTGGCGTGACGCTGGAGGAAATGGACCTCGACGGCCTGCTCGCAGCAAAACCGAAACTGGTGCTGGTCGACGAACTCGCCCACAGCAACGCCCCCGGCAGTCGCCACGCCAAACGCTGGCAGGACATTCAGGAACTGCTCGCCGCCGGCATCGACGTGTACACCACGGTCAACGTCCAGCATCTGGAAAGCCTCAACGATCAGGTGCGCGGCATCACCGGCGTGCAGGTGCGCGAAACCCTGCCGGACTGGGTGCTGCAGGAAGCCTACGAACTGCTGCTGATCGACCTGCCACCCCGGGAACTGCTCGAGCGCCTGCGCGAAGGCAAGGTCTATGTGCCGGAGCAGGCCCGGGCCGCGATCGATGCGTTTTTCACCCAGACCAACCTCACCGCGTTGCGTGAACTGGCGATGCAGACCGCTGCTGCGCAGGTCGACAACGATCTGGCGCAGGGCTATCGCAAGCTCGGTCAGGCCGCACCGGCAGTTCGCGGTCGCCTGCTGGTCGGCGTCGATGGCAATGCCGATGCCGAACGATTGGTGCGCCATGCCAGTCGTGTGGCCCAACGCCGGCATTTGCCGTGGAGCCTGGTGCACGTCGACAACGGCAGCGTGCGCGATGAGCAATCGCGCCTGCGCCTGCAAGGCGCGCAGCAACTGGCCGAACGCCTCGGCGGTGAAGTGGTGCTGTTGCGGGCCGGCGAAGTGGCGAAGACCCTGATTCAGCATGCAACCGAGCGCCGGGCCAGTCTGGTGCTGGTCGGCCAGTCAAGGCCGAGCCTGCGTCGACGGCTGTTCGGCGGTGGACTGGCGGCGCGTCTGTTGCGTCAGTCCCACGGCCTGGAAATCAACGTGCTGGACAGCGATCACGAGCAGCACGCGCCACGCCTGCGGACGGCGCCGACGCTGGTCTGGTTCGACTATGCGTTGGCGCTGGTGGCGACCATTCTGGCCAGCGCGCTGGCGTGGGCGGTGTCCAGCGTATTGCCGTTGCCGAACATCTCGCTGGTGTTCCTCGCGGCAGTGTTGCTGGTAGCGGTGCGCAGTAGCCTGGGGCCGTCGCTGGCCTGTGCGGCGCTGTCGTTCCTGACCTACGACTTTCTGTTCATTCCGCCGAATTTTTCCTTCGCCATCCAGCGCGAAGAAGACGTGCTGACCTTGCTGTTCTTCCTGCTGATGGCGGCGCTCACCGGCAATCTGGCGGCGCGTCAGCGGCGGCAATTGCAGGCGTTGCGCGATACCCAGGAAGAGACCACCGAGCTGCTCGACCTGTCGCGCAAACTCACCGCCGCCACCGATCGTCAGGCTGTGGTCAGCGCCGCCGCACAGCACCTCAATGGCTGGAGCGATCTGCAATTGTGCCTGCTCAACCGCGACGGGCAGGGCGGCTGGAAAGTCGAGACCGGCGGGCCGTTGCAGTTTACTGAGTCCGAACGCGCCGCCGCCGACTGGGCCTGGCAACACGATCAACCGGCGGGCATGGGCACCGGCACCTTGCCGTTCGGGCGTTGGTGGTGGTGGCCGCTGTCGGTGGAAGACGGGCCGCTCGCACTGCTCGGTGTGTGTGCCAAAGAAGGTCAGACATTGAGTGGCCAACGCCGCCGCTTGCTGACCGCCCTGAGCCAGCCGCTGGCTCAGGCGCTGGCCCGGGCGCAACTGGCCGATGATCTGGAAGCCGCGCGCCTGCACGGTGAAACCGAACAACTGCGCAGTGCCTTGCTGGCGTCGGTGTCGCACGACTTGCGCACGCCGCTGACCTCGATGCGCGGCAGCATCGACAGCCTGCTGGCCCTCGGCGAAGCGATCCCGCTGGAAGATCGCCGCGAATTGCTCGAAGGTACCCGCGATGAAGCCGAGCGTCTCGACCGTTATATCCAGAACCTGCTGGACATGACCCGTCTCGGGCATGGTGCGTTGAAACTGGCGCGGGACTGGGTGTCGCCGGCAGATATCGTCGGCAGTGCGCTCAATCGTCTGCGCGCGGTGTTGTCGTCGTTACAGGTGAGCACCGATGTGCCGGCCGAGTTGCCGCTGCTGTTCGTCCATGCCGCGTTGATCGAACAGGCGCTGGTGAATGTGCTGGAAAACGCCGCACGATTCTCGCCGTCCCACGGCCGTCTGCAACTGCGCGCCGGGGTGGATGACAGTGAGGTGTTTTTCTCGGTCAGCGATGAAGGGCCGGGGATTCCGGTCGATGAGCGAGCGAAGATTTTCGACATGTTCTACACCGCCGCCCGGGGTGATCGTGGCGGGCAGGGCACCGGCCTGGGGCTGGCGATCTGTCAGGGCATGGTCGGCGCCCATGGCGGGCGGATCAGCGTCGGCGACGGCATCGACGGACACGGCACCTGCATCACCCTGCACCTGCCTTTGCAGACGCAACCGGGGATGGACGGTGAAGCCTGAATCCGCCTGCGCTACTCTCTTGCCAATCTTTTGTGTTGATGTGAACTCATGACTCAGACCGCGACCATTTTGGTCATCGACGATGAACCGCAGATCCGCAAGTTCCTGCGCATCAGCCTCGCCTCGCAAGGCTACAAAGTGCTGGAGGCCGGCACCGGCGCCGAAGGCCTGGCCCAGGCGGCGCTGAACAAGCCCGACCTGCTGGTGCTCGACCTCGGCCTGCCGGACATGGACGGCCAGCAAGTGCTGCGCGAGTTTCGCGAGTGGGCCACGGCGCCAGTGCTGGTGCTGTCGGTGCGGGCCAGCGAAGGACAGAAAGTCCAGGCGCTGGATGGCGGTGCCAACGACTACGTGACCAAGCCGTTCGGCATTCAGGAGTTTCTCGCCCGGGTGCGAGCATTGTTGCGTCAGGCGCCGACCGGTGAAGCGCAGCAAGCGGCGTTGGCGTTTGGCCCGCTGACGGTGGATCTGGCCTATCGCCGGGTGCTGCTCGACGGCGTCGAAGTCGCCCTGACCCGCAAGGAATACGCGGTGCTGGCGCAACTGGCGCGGCATCCGGGGCGGGTGATTACCCAGCAGCAACTGCTCAAGGACATCTGGGGACCGACCCACACCGAGGACAGTCATTACCTGCGGATCGTCGTCGGTCATCTGCGGCAGAAACTGGCGGACGATCCGACCCGGCCACGATTCATCGTGACCGAGGCCGGTGTCGGCTATCGATTGTTGAACGAGAACAGCGTTTAGCTCTGTTCGCTCTCATAACGGTCGAGAGTGTCCCGGGCGATCTCCCGGCCCAGTGCGATCAGCTCCGGCGCCTTGTAGAACTCGAAAAACCGGCAGACCCGCTTCGGCACGTTGATCAGGATGTCCGGCGGATACCCGGCGATCTTGTACTGCGCCAGCGAGGTCTGCATCACCTCGAAACTCTGGTTGATCAGATCCAGCAACGACGCCGGCCCGACGTTGTCGACGATGAACGAACCGGTGGCGGATTTCGGCGCACCGTCGCGTTCGGGGGCGGCAGCCGGTTGCTGGGTTTCGGGCTCCGCACCTTCGACCCATGGATTGATCTCGGCGGCCTCGGCACGCAGCGCTTCCTGTTCCAGTCGCAGCAGTTGCTCGGCTTGTGTGCGGCGGAACGGCATCTTCGAACCGAGTGAACTGATCAGATTGTCGAAGCGGCTACGAAACGCGGCAGGGCGTTGGATCACCGGCAATTTGTAATGGCGCTGGTTGGTCGAGTTGAGATTGACCGCGATGATCAGATCGCAGTGGCTCGACACCACCGGCACGATCGGCAATGGATTGAGAATGCCGCCGTCCACCAGCATCCGGTTGCCCTGCATCACGGGGGTGAACAGGCTGGGAATCGCCGCCGAGGCGCGCATCGCCTGATGCAGGCAGCCTTCCTGAAACCAGATTTCCTGCTGGTTGGTGAGATCGGCGGCGACCGCCGTGTAGGGGATGCGCAGCTCTTCGATGTTGATCTCGCCGACGATCTTGCGGATCTGGCCGAAGACCTTTTCGCCACGGATCGCGCCGAGGCGGAAACTCACGTCCACCAGCCGCAGCACATCGAGGTAATCCAGGCCTTCGATCCAGCGTCGGTACTCGTCGAGTTTGCCGGCCGCGTAGATTCCGCCGACCACAGCCCCCATCGAACAACCGGCAATGCAGGCGATGTCGTAACCACGCCGTTCGATCTCCTCGATGACCCCGATATGGGCATAGCCCCGGGCGCCACCGGAGCCCAGCACCAGTGCGACACGCTTTTTCATCAGACTTCCTCCCCGACAGGTTTCCACAATGCACCCATCGAGGGCCGGGCTACAATCGTCAGGGTCGTTCGGGGTGGCGCTGGCGTCGTTATTTCGATACTTCATGACCCGCTGGCGTTATCTTTTGCCGTGCGGTGGATTCACGGGGCACAAGGCACTTTTTCACCGCCCCAACGTCTTAATTGCACGACTGTTGACCTATCTTTGAGGTGTAAGTGATGAAAGCCTGGATCTGTGTGCCCTTGATTGCCCTGGCATTGGCCGGTTGCGCCGGCAAGACGGCCTACCGCGACAGCTGCGGCAGCCAGCTCGATGCGGCATGGCATGAGCTGGATCTGGCCAAGGCCGAGGGTTTTGCCGGCACGGTCAGCTACTCCAAAGCCCTGTCGTTGCTGACGGCGGCCAAGACCCAACAGCAATTCGAAGGTTTCGAAGGTTGCAGCAACAAAGCCGAGAAGGCGCGTTTCTACATTCGCGAATCCCGCGCCGGGCGCTAAGCTGCTGACGTAGCGCAAGTGCAAGTGCCTTGCGCAGGTACACACTCATGCAGCGCCATTGAATTCAGGAGCAAATAATGTCTGCGTTGGTCGACCGGTTGGTGGCTCATGTCCTGAGCCTGGAAGTCAGGCTGCTGGCCTGTCAGGCACGTTTGACCGCCCGGACCGACCCTGAGGCGCTGCATGATCTGCGAACCACCGTGCGCCGCTTGCGCAGTCTGTTGCGGCCATTGCGAGGTTTGCCCGGTGTCGAGCAACTGGAAGTCGCGGCGGCCGGTGTCGGGCAAGTGACCACGCCATGGCGCGACCGCGAGGTGCTGGCGGCGTACCTGCTCGAACATGGTCAGCCTGAAGCCGCGCAGCGGCGCATGGCGCAGATGGCCGAGGCTTATCCGGCATTGGCGGCCAGTGCGGAAGTGGCTTCGCTGCTGATGATCCTCGATGCGTTTCCGCGTTTCCTGCGGGCGTCCCAGCGCCAGGGACTGCTCGATGATCTGGACAAACGCATCGAAAAACGCCTGGGCAAACAATGGAAGAACCTCGACGTGGCACTGCACGATCCGGCCCACGACCGCCATCGTCTGCGCCTGCTGATCAAGCGTGTGCGCTACGGTATCGAGGCTTATCCCGAACTTGATCGCCTGCCGAAAGCGGCGCTGGCTCGCCTGAAGTCCGCACAGGGCGCACTGGGTGACTGGCACGATTGCTGGCAATGGCTGGCAAAGGCCGAACAGGAAGCGGATCTGCAACCCTGCGTCGCCACCTGGCAGGCCACCATGATCAAGGCTGAAAGCAAGGCTGACCGGGTGCTGGAAAAACTAAGTGCCGCCTGCTTCAAATCCTGAATCCCTCTACGGCACGGCGCGGCTGTCTTATCTGTCAGTCTCTTTGACCGGAATGGACGCTGCGCCGCTCTGCCGCGCTGGTTAAGATCCGGTCATTCCCTTTTTTGTGTCCGAGGTTTCCATGCGCTTCTGCGATCTGATCGATGCTGTCCGCCGTCAACCGGAGGTCATCATTCCGGCCGAGTGGGGCCAGGGTCGGGCCAGTTTTGGCG
This sequence comes from Pseudomonas sp. MWU12-2029, assembly GCF_023242425.1. NCBI lineage: Bacteria > Pseudomonadati > Pseudomonadota > Gammaproteobacteria > Pseudomonadales > Pseudomonadaceae > Pseudomonas > Pseudomonas sp. MWU12-2029. Next base: position 231,742 of record NZ_JALJDY010000007.1, read on the forward strand.
GGTTGGTTGCCGCGCTGCAATTTGAAGTGATGCGCACGCGGGTGCCAGCCGAGCGGCCGGTGCGTTCGCTGGCGATTACCTTCGTCGGGCCGGTCGAGCCTGAAGTGCCGGTGAGCTTCGAGGTCGAGGTGTTGCGCGAAGGCAAAGCGGTCATTCAGGTGCTGGGACGCGCCGTGCAGAACGGCCAGGTGGTGACGATGGTGCAAGGCAGCTTCGGTGCTTCGCGTCCTTCGGAAGTGGCGGTTGCAGCCTATCCGGCACCTGAGATGAAACACTGGGACGACTGCCAGGAGCTGCCGTACATCAAAGGCGTGACCCCGGAGTTCATGCGTCATCTGGCCATGCGCTGGAGTGTTGGCGGCATGCCGTTTACCGGCATTCAATCGCGGCTGATGGGCGGCTGGGTGCGCTTGCGTGGGGATGTGAAGGAAGAGCCGGTCAATGAGGCGCACCTGTTGGCGCTGGTTGATGCCTGGCCGCCTGCATTGTTGCCGTATCTGAAGAAGCCGGCACCGGGCAGCACGCTGACCTGGACCATCGAATTCGTTCAGCCTTTACACGATTTGAGCACGCTGGACTGGTGCCAGTATCTGGCGGACATCGAGTACGCCGCCGACGGTTATGGTCATGTCGCCGCCAAGCTGTGGAGTGCGCAAGGCGAGCTGATCGCCATGAGCCGGCAGACGGTGACGATCTTCGCCTGACTCAATGCCGGCGGTGGCGTTCACGCCAGGCGCGATACCAGCCGCCACTGAGCAGAAAGCGCGGGAAGGTCAGAAACTGCTCGACCAGCAGGCGCGATACCGCGTCTTTGCGATCACTGAACGGCTCGGAGGCTTGCGCCTCCAGGCTGTGGCCGTGGCGCTGCAGACCCAGCGCCGCGACGATCCCGATCACACCGATGGCTACGCTGGCCAGACTCAGACTGAACACGCCCGAGACGATCAACAGAAACGCGACGATGAACAGCGGCACGGCGATCAGGTGCAGCACCAGATTGGTCGGGTGCTGGTGATTGGCCGGGTACGCGCGCCATTGCCAGGCGGGAAGGTTGGGGTGACGTTTGCCCATGTTGCTGCTCCTCATTCCATGTTTGGTTCATGGTTGAAGAATAGGCCCGAGCAGGGAGGGCGGCGAATCAAGGTTGGCTATTGCCGCGATAGGCGTCATCGCCGGATTCGATGTTCCCGGTCTGACGCCATCACCAGCAGTCCTTCAAAGTTTCAACTGACCAATTGCCTTGTTGAGCTCACCGGCCAGCGTCGCCAGCTCATTGCTGGTGGTCGCCGATTCCACGGTCTGCTGCACGGTGTTCTCGGTCACATCACGAATGCTCACCACCGCGCGGTTCATCTCTTCGGCCACCTGGCTCTGCTGTTCCGCCGCTACCGCAATCTGCGTGTTGCTTTCGCGCATCTGCGCCACCGCGCCGGTGATTTCCGCCAGCGCTTCGCCGGCCTCTTGCGCCTGCTGCACGCAGTCGTCGGCCTTGTACGAACTCTCCTGCATGAAATCCACCGCATCGCGGGTTCCAGCCTGCAACGCCGAGACCATGGTGGTGATTTCATCGGTGGAAGTCTGCACGCGTTTGGCGAGGTTGCGCACTTCGTCGGCGACCACCGCGAACCCGCGACCCATTTCCCCGGCGCGGGCCGCTTCGATGGCAGCATTGAGGGCCAGCAGATTGGTCTGCTCGGCGATGCTGTGAATCACGCTGACCACGCCGTTGATCTTCTGGCTGTCCTCGGCCAGGCGCTGGATCATTTCGGCGGTCTGTTGCACGCCGCTGGACAGGCCGGCGATCGAATGCTGAACGCGGGTGACGACTTGCTGACCGCTGCCAGCCAGGCCATCGGCGGTCTGTGACAGATCACGAGTGGCGCCGGCGTGCTGGGCGATGTGGTAGACGGTAGCGGTCATCTCGTTGATCGCCGTGGCCGCCTGATCGGTTTCGCTCTGCTGGCCGAGCATGCCGTGGCGCACCTCGTTCATGCTCGATGCCAGCCGCGCAGCACCGACGTCCAGTTGTCGTGCGGTGTTGGCCACGGTGGTGACCACGCGCTGGTAGCCGGCCTGCATCGCGTTGAAGGCATTGGCCATCTGACCGACTTCGTCCTTGCAGGCCAGCGGCACCCGCGCCGAAAGGTCGCCGGTTTTCTCCACGTGCAGCATTACATCCTTGAGCGTGTTGAGCTGGCTGAGCAGGAAGCGGATCAGCAGCTGCGAGGCACCGAGCATTGCCAGCATCAGGATAAACACCGCCACCGCGTAGTTGGCGAAGCGTTCGCTGAACACCTGGCTGAGGCTGGGGGCGTAGGCGATCACGGCGACCTGCTGGCCATCGGCACGGCTGAATACTTCGGCGCCGAGCAGCGGGTTTTCTCCGAACAACGGCAGATGACTGATCTCGATCCAGCCGTTGCTGTCGGTGATCTCCAGCAGCGGCTGATCGTTGAGGCGCGGCGCTTCACCGCGTTTGAACGTCAGCACTTGATCGGATTTGGGTAGCGCCTGTCCGGCCGGCCAGGCCTTGAGCAACTGCGTCTGGGCCTGTGCGGAGGATTGCGCGGCATGGCTGCGGGCCTGTTGTTCGAGCTGTACCGCGTACAGCACCAACAACAGGGTGGTGACAAAGGCGACCGCGTTGACCGCCCAGAATTTGTATTTCAGCGAGATATTGCTAAGCCAGGCACCCATGGAGGTCTTCTCTGATAGCGGAAACAGTTTTGGCAAGGTGCCAGCATTGTGCCGCTACGCAGGTGTCCGGATCTTGATATGCGTCAACAAGTGATGCATCTGCCTCGGTCAGGGCAGGGTGGGTAAACCGTAGAAAGCTCGGGCGCACGCAGTTGTGTGGGCCGCCAGATCTTCATCGGTTTCGCCCCGATGCAACGCTACTTCACGCAGCACTTCGGTCAGATACGCCGGCTCGTTGCGCCCATTCTTCGGCTTCGGTCGCAGTGTGCGCGGCAGCAGATACGGCGCATCGCTTTCCAGCATCAGGCGACCGCGTTTGATCTCCTTCACCAGCGGATGCAAATGGGTGCCGCGACGCTCATCGCAGATCCAGCCGGTGATGCCGATGTGCAGGTCCAGATCGAGGTAGCTGAACAGCGCTTTCTGCTCGCCGGTGAAGCAATGCACCACGGCGGCAGGCAATTGATCGCGGAAGTCACGGAGGATTTCCAGCAGGCGCTGGCTCGCGTCACGTTCGTGCAGGAACACCGGCAGTTGCAGTTCCACGGCCAGGGCCAAGTGTTCTTCGAGGACTTTTTCCTGCTGCGGGCGCGGGGAGAAATCGCGGTTGAAATCCAGCCCGCATTCACCCACCGCTACCACGTTCGATTCTTTCAGCAGACTGCGCAGACGCCGTGCGCTGTCAGCGTTCCAGTCACTGGCCGAATGTGGATGGATACCGGCAGTGGCGAACAGTCGCTGGCCGTCCGGATCCAGTTGCCGGCACAGTTCCAGCGCCTGTTCGCTGCCCTCGACGCTGGTGCCGGTCAGCACCAGTTGGCAGACCCCGGCAGCGTAGGCGCGGTCGAGCACGGCCTGGTGTTTGTCGGCGAAACTGGGGTTGGTCAGGTTGACGCCGATATCGATGAGTTGCATGGTGCTACCTCGGGCCGAAGGCCGGAAAGCATATCAGAGCGGTAGATTTAAAAGAAAAGCCAAGAACTACAACGGCTTATGGCTGTCTGTTGAGGCCGCGAGGCAACACGGGTTGGCAGAATTGCCATCACTGTGCCAGTCTCTCGCACTTTATCAGCGCTTCAGGCGCTCTGTTTTCGTCGGTGTTTTGCGACCGTTCAGCGGCAAAAAACGCCCCGTATTCTTTCCGGAGAGTGGATGGTTCGTCCCTCGGTTTTGCTCCTGCTGTGTGGTTCGTTGCTGCTGCCGATGACGGCGGTTGCGCGCCTGCCCGGGCCGCTGCAAGCCGTGCCGGCCGCCAAGGTCCGCGACCTGACCGAGATTCGCAACAGTCGCGTGCTGCGCGTATTGGTCAACCAGAGCCGCAACAGCTCCGGCGAAGTCCAGGGGCAGACCATCGGCGTCGAATATCACCGTTTGCGCGCCTTCGAGCAGTACCTCAATGGCCACGCCCGCGACGGCCAGGAAATCACCCTCAAGATCATTCCCAAAGCCAAGGATCAATTGCTCGGCGCGCTACAGCGTGGCGAAGGCGATCTGGTGGCCCCGGGCGAATTGCTCGACCTGCAACCGGGTCATGCGGTCGCCAGCAGCGAGCCGATCGCCAGCAATGTGCCGCTGGTGCTGGTCGGCATCAAGGGCGAGAAGCGCTACACCAAGGTCGAGCAACTGGCCGGCAAAACCCTGGCGTTGCCCACCGGCAGTGCGGCGGGGGAGGCGGTCAGTCAGCTCAACCAGAAACTGGCGCTGCACAAACTGGCGCCGATCAAGATCGAATGGGTCGATCCCACGTTGGCCGTCGAGGATGTGCTGGAAATGGTCCAGGGCGGCATCTTCCACCTGACCATCGTCGAGCAACCGATTGCCGAGCGCTGGGGCAAGATCTTGCCCAAGCTGCGTTTCGACCGGCAGCTGATGATCAGCGAACCGGGCGAGGAATACTGGTTCGTGCGGCGCGATGCCGCGATGCTGCGGGCGAGCATCGACCGCTTCCTGACCGGCTACAAGACGCCGTCGAACGAAGACGCCGCGTTTCTGCGGATCTACCGTCGTCTCTATCAAGTCCACTATCCATTGGCCAAGGCTGACCGCCAGCGCCTGGAAAAACTGCGTCCGACCCTGCAAAAGCATGCCGAAGCGCAGAACATGGACTGGCTTAACCTGGCCGCGCTGGCGTTCAAGGAATCGGCGCTGCAACCCAGTGCGCGCGGTGGCGGTGGCCCGACCGGGCTGATGCAGATCACGCCGTCCGCCGCGCAGCGGGTCGGTGTCAACAACATCCAGAATCTCGATGCGAATGTGCAGGCCGGGGCCAAGTACCTGGCGATGATCCGTCGCAAGTTCTTCAATAGCCCCAAGCTCAACGAGCGCGAGCGCATGGCGTTCACCCTGGCCGCCTACAACATCGGCCCGGAACGTGTGCAGGGCATGCGTGCCGAAGCCCGGCGCCGCGGGCTTAACCCGAACCAGTGGTTCTTCCAGGTCGAACGCATTGCCATGGAGCAGGTGGGGATGGGCGCCGTCAGCTATGTTAATAGTGTGAACAAGTATTACTTGGCGTTCGACCGGGAGCGTGAGTCGTTGGAGCCCCGGGGACAGAAAGTTGTCTCACGCAAATGATCAAATAAATTGATTGTTATGGCGGAATATTTGCGCTTTTAACATAAATTTAACTGATTAATATGGCGGCCAACCAACAAGCACTTCTCCAACAAGGAATACAAACATGAGCTCTCTGATCAACAAGGTCCTGTTCACCCGCGCTGGCTACGGTCTGACCATTCTGCGCATTGCTGTCGGCGTGATCTTCGCCGCCCACGGCTCGCAAAAACTCTTCGGCCTGTTTGGTGGCTACGGCCTGGCCGGCACCGCGCAATACATGGAAAGCATCGGCCTGACGCCTGGTTACCTGATGGCGACCCTGGCGGGCGGTACTGAATTCTTCGCCGGTCTGGCATTGATCATCGGTCTGCTGGTTCGCCCGGCGGCACTGGGGCTGACCTTCCTGTCGCTGGTGGCGATCTTCACCGTGCACATCAGCAACGGTCTGTTCATGGCCAACAACGGTTACGAGTTCGCCCTGGCTCTGCTCGGTGGCAGCCTCGCGGTAATGATCGAAGGCGCCGGCAAACTTTCGGTAGACCGCGCCATTGCCGGTTGACCGCTCTGGCTCAAGCAAAAGGCCCGCATTGTGCGGGCCTTTTTTGTTGCGGCTGATTCTTGACACTCGCTGGTCACGTTCTCTAGGATGCCGCTCATGCGCCGATTTAAACAGCTACTTGCGGGGCGCCAGGTGACTATTCTTCAGTTGCCGTCAGAAGCCGGAACAGGGCTTCGAAATACCGCTAAAGCGCTGGTTCGGTGTTGCCTCTCACCTGCCATGCAGACTTTTGAGGCAGAGACACGACACGATGAATGCACTTCGCCCTCCAGCACGTCCCGCGCCGATCACGGCGCATATCACCCAGCGCAACCCAAAAATCCTGCTTGGCGGCAAACACCAGCCGACGCTGTTGCGTTATCTCGATGGCTGGCCACGTCGCAGCGGCGGTCCTGCCGCATTCCTGATCCAGTTCGTTGAAGATGGCGAGTCGCTGGCGCGTTTTGCCGATGACAGTTTCGACCTGGCGGTGATCCAGTCGCCCAGCGCTGAAGACGCTCCGGAAATGATCCGTCAACTGACCCGCGTTGCCCGCCAAGGGCTGATTGCCCGGCGCTGAGTGTCAGGGATAGTCGATCGCCACGATGTAAACGAATTGCTCGCCGGTTGGCGTCTGGACCCTCACTTCGGCGTCCAGCGCCTTGCCGATCAAGGCCCGTGCCAGCGGCGAGTCGATGCTGATCAGGCCCAGTTTCAGATCCAGCTCGTCCGGGCCGACGATGCGGTAGCGCGACTGTTTGCCGTCCTCATCCTCGATGGTCACCCAGGCGCCGAAGTAGACCTTGTTCGGATCGCTCGGTTTTTCGCTGACCACTTTCAGCGCCTCGAGGCGTTTGGTAAGAAAGCGCACGCGGCTGTCGATCTCGCGCAGCATCTTCTTGCCGTAGGTGTACTCGGCATTCTCCGATCGATCGCCCTGAGCCGCCGCTTCGCTGACTGACTGCGTCACCTGCGGACGGCGTACGTGCCACAACTCATGGAATTCGGCGCGCATCCGCGCTTCACCTTCGGGGGTGATCAGCGCGGTGCCAGCGGTGCGGGGAGGGCGATAACGGCTCATGGCAACTTCTTGTGGTGTTGAGGGCTGGAGTCTATCAACCCTCGCGCAGCACTGTCAGCGGGCTCGCATTCAGGGCCCGACGGGTGCCGAACACGCCGGCGCCACCGATCAGGGCCGCACCGATCAACGGCAGCACCAGCAACCATGGATGCGGGTGCCAGGGCAGGTCGAACGCGAAGCGATACAACACCAGGCTCACCACTTCCGAACCGATGGCCGCCAGCAACCCGCTGACCGCGCCGAGCAAGCCGAACTCGATTCGCCGCGCCTTGACCAGCAACTGCCGTTCCGCCCCCAGCGCACGCAACAGTGCGCCTTGGCGAATACGTTCATCCAGCGTCGCCTGCAACCCGGAAAACAGCACCGCCATCCCGGCCGCCAACACAAACAACAACACGTACTCTACCGCCAGGGTGACCTGGGCGAGGATGCTGCGCAGTTGTTCGAGCAAGGCTTCGACCTGCAGGATGGTCACCGCCGGGAATGTCCGCGACAGCTCGACGATCTGCTGGTCGTGACCGGGCGCCAGATAGAAGCTGGTGAGGTAGGTCGCCGGCAGATCTTTCAACGTTCCGGGCTGGAAGATCATGAAGAAGTTCGGCTGGAAGTTGTCCCAGTTGATCTCCCGCAGGCTGGTGACTTTCGCTTCGCGGTTCACTCCGCCAACGGTAAACACCAGGTGATCGCCGAGTTTGAGCTTGAGGCTTTCGGCGACCTTGCCTTCCACAGAGACGCCGGGAACCTCGTCCGAGGGTTGTCCACTCCACCACGAACCTGCGGTGATCTTGTTGCCCGCCGGCAAGTCGGCAGCCCAGGTCAGGCTCAAATCGCGCTGGATCGCCCGGTCGCCGGCCGAGTCTTTGCTGACGATCTGTTGCACCGCTTCGCCGTTGATGCTGATCAGCCGTCCCGGCACCACCGGGTACAACGGCGCAGCCTGGGCCGAGACATTGATCAGGTGATCGGTGAAGGCCTGTTTGTCCGCCGGCAGGATGTTCAGGGCGAAATAGTTGGGAGCATTTTTCGGCAGCTGGTTTTGCCAGGTGTCGAGCAATTCACCGCGCAACAGTGCAATCAGCGCCATGGACAGCAGGATCAGGCCGAATGCCAGGGACTGTCCGGCCGCCGCCAGCGGGTGACGCAGCAACTGGCCCAGGCCGAGGCGCCACGGCAGGGAGGCGCGAGCTAGCAGGCGACGCAGGCTGTTGAGCAGCAGCAACAGCAAACCACCGAGCACCAGCGCGGCGACCACGCCACCGCCGAGCAAGGCAAACGTCAGCAGCAGATCCAGGCTCAGGCGCCACATGATCAGGCCGAGCGCGCCGAGTGCTGCGCCGTAGACCATCCAGGTGCTCGACGGAATCGGCAGCATGTCGCGGCGCAAAACCCGTAGCGGCGGTACACGGCCGAGGGCGGCGAGCGGCGGCAAGGCAAAACCGGCCAGCGCCACCAGCCCGGTACCGATCCCCGCCAACGCCGGCAACAAGCCTCCCGGCGGTACATCGGTCGGTAGCAGGTCGTGCAGCAGCGCAAACAATCCCAATTGAGCCAGCCAGCCAAGCAGGGCGCCGCTGAGGCTGGCGAACAGTCCGAGCACTGCCAGTTGCAGGCTGAACAGGACCATGGTTTCCCGGCGCGACAAACCCAGGCAGCGCAACAGCGCGCTGGCATCGAAGCGGCGGCTGGCGAAGCGATTCGCCGACAGCGCCACGGCCACGCCGGCCAACAGCACGGCGACCAGACTGGCCATGTTCAGATAGCGCTCGGCCTTGCCCAGTGCGCCGCCAATCTGCCGGTTGCCGTCGCGGGCATCCTGAATCCGCTGGTTGGCGGCAAGCCCCGGTTTGATCAGCTGGCGATAGGTTTCCAGTGCGTTGGGTTCGCCGCGCCACAGTTCGCGATAGCTCACCCGGCTGCCGGGCTGGACCACGCCGGTCGCGGCGAGGTCGTCGAGATTGATCAGCACCCGTGGCGTCAGGCTGTAGAAGTTGCCGGCGCGATCAGGCTCGTACGTCAGCACCCTTGTCAGTTTCAGTGTCTTCATGCCGACGTCGATGCTGTCGCCGATCTTCAGGTCCAGCGCCGTGAGCAGGCGCGATTCGACCCAGGCTTCGCCCGGCTGCGGTTCGCCGCCCGACGCTTCGGCAGCAAACGGTGCCGGGGCACTTTTCAGCTCACCACGCAGCGGATAGGCACGGTCGACGGCCTTGATGCTCGACAGCTGAATGCCGTTGTCGGTGGCGATGACGCTGGAAAACTCAACGATCTGCGCATGGTCGAGGCGCAGCTCGGTGCCGCTCCTGATTTGTTCCGGTCGTGCGGGGGAGCTGCCTTCGAGCACCAGATCCGCGCCGAGAAACTCGGTGGCGCGCAACGTCATTGCGCCATTCAGGCGGGCGCCGAAGTAGCCAATGGCGGTACTTGCCGCCACGGCCACCAGCAAGGCGAAGAACAGCACCCGCAACTCCCCGGCGCGGGCATCGCGCAGGAGCTGGCGCAGGGCAAGGCTGAACAGGCGCAACAGCGGCAGACGTGCCATCAAGGCTCCAGGGGGGCGACCAGCAGGCCGGCTTCAAGTCGGATCAGGCGCCGGCAGCGATGGGCCAGGCGTTCGTCGTGGGTCACCAGCACCAGGGTGGTGCCGCGTTCCTTGTTCAGTTCGAATAGCAGGTCGCTGATGCGCTCGCCGGTGTGGCTGTCGAGGTTGCCGGTGGGTTCGTCGGCGAACAGCACATCCGGCTCGGCGGCAAAGGCACGGGCAATCGCCACCCGCTGTTGCTCACCACCGGAGAGCTGGCGCGGTGAGTGCGTCAGGCGCTGGCCGAGGCCAACCCGTTGCAGCAATTCCGTGGCGCGCCCGCGGGCGTCTTTGCGGCCGTCGAGTTCCAGCGGCAGCATCACGTTTTCCAGGGCGTTGAGACTGTCGAGCAGCTGGAACGACTGAAACACGAAACCCACATGTTCGGCACGGATGCGCGCGCGCTGGTCTTCGTCGAGATTGCTCAGGGACTGGCCGGCGAGAACGACTTCGCCGCTGCTCGGCAGATCGAGGCCGGCGAGCAGGCCGAGCAGGGTGGATTTGCCGGAGCCGGATGCGCCAACGATGGCCAGGCTGTCGCCCTTGTTCAGTTCCAGGCTGAGTTCGTGCAGGATGGTCAGTTCACCTTCCGCGCTGGGAACCACTTTGCTAAGGTTCTTCGCGGTGAGAATGCTTGCGCCCATGGAGAATCCGATGCGTGTGTGGTTTTTGAGTGCTGGCCTGGCCTTGATGTGCATGGCCCAGAACGCAGCGGCGGGTACAGTCCTGATCGTTGGCGATAGTATCAGCGCCGGTTTCGGACTGGATACCCGGTTGGGGTGGGTGTCGTTGCTCGAGCAGCGGCTCAAGTCCGAAGGTTTTGACGATAAAGTGGTCAATGCCTCCATCAGCGGCGACACCAGTGCCGGAGGCCAGGCGCGGCTGCCCGCGCTGCTTGCAGAGCACAAGCCGGAGCTGGTGATCCTCGAGTTGGGCGGCAACGACGGCCTGCGCGGAATGCCGCCGACGCAATTGCAACAAAATCTTGCTTCGATGATCGACAGCTCCCGTCAAAGCGGTGCCAGGGTGCTGCTGCTCGGCATGCAACTGCCGCCCAATTACGGCAAGCGCTACACCGATGCCTTTGCCGAGGTCTACGGCAAGCTGGCCGAGGAGAAAAAGATCCCGCTGGTGCCGTTTTTCCTCGAGGGCGTGGGCGGGCACCCGGACTTGATGCAGGCCGATGGTCTGCACCCGGCTGCCGGGGCTCAGGGCAAGTTGTTGGAAAATGTCTGGCCGACGCTAAAACCGCTGTTATGAGGCTTTTCTAGCGGCAGGCTTTCGGCTAATGTGGCGCCCCCCTAAATGGAGCCCCCGATGTCGCGTTCTGCCTGGTCCCTGTTTGCCTACCAACTGATCGAGCCTGACGAACAGCTGGATCTGTTCGCCTGCCAGGAAGTGCGGGTGCATCTGGTGACCCGTCAACTGGAGCTCGGTGGCTCGGCTGACCGGACCCTTTGCGGCAGTCTGCTGCCGGCGCAACCGCGCTGGTCCAGCGTGGATCGTCGGGTGTTCCAGGATCAGCGCCTGTGCTCGCTGTGCCGGGCGATTCTCGAATCGCAGAAGCGCGGTACCTCGCCGATCTGGCCCGAGCTGCGTTTCGAGCTATAAGCACACGCATCTGCAGAACGCGCCCCGGGCTGGCGGCAGCTTCAATTATGAAGACTGCTGCCAGCCCATCGGCGCATCTCCCCGAATTCCCTGGGCGCGGTGTACAATCGCGTTCTTATACCCTTGTCGATCTTGCGAAGGATTCTCCGGATGTTGCCGCGTTTCCCTGCCGTCACCCGCTGCCTGTCTCTTGCCGCCCTGTGTGTGGCCGGCCCCGTTGCCGCCCTGGAGTTTCCCCTGCCACCACCTGGTGAAGACATCATCGGCCAGGTGCAGGTGATCAAGGCCAAATACGAAGACACCTTTGCCGATCTGGGCACCACCTACGATCTGGGTTATTCGGAAATGGTCGCGGCCAACCCGGGCGTCGATGCCTGGCTGCCGGGCGCCGGCACCGAAGTGGTCCTGCCGACCCGTTTCATCCTGCCGCCGGGTCCGCGTGAAGGCATCGTGATCAACCTTGCCGAGTACCGCCTCTACTACTACCCGAAAGGCCGGAACGTGGTGTACACCTTCCCGCTGGGTATCGGTCGCGAAGGCTGGGGCTCGCCAATCGCCCACACCACGATCACCGCCAAGACGCCGAATCCGACCTGGACACCGCCAGCCTCGATCAAGGCCGAACACGCCGCCGATGGCGATCCGCTGCCGAACGTAGTGCCGGCCGGCCCGGACAACCCGCTGGGGCCGTTCAAGTTCACTCTGGGCACGCCGGGTTACCTGATCCACGGTTCGAACAAGAAATTCGGTATCGGCATGCGCACCAGCCACGGCTGCTTCCGCATGTTCAACAACAACGTGCTGGAAATGGCCAGCATGGTGCCGGTGGGGACTTCGGTACGAATCCTCAACGACGCGTACAAGTTCGGTCGCAGTGGCGGCAAGATCTACCTGGAAGCGCACACGCCGATCGACGACAAGGGCAACCCGTCGGTGGTCGACAAGCACACTGCCGTGATCAACGCGATGCTCAAGCGTGAAGACATCACCAACAACCTGCGCATGAACTGGGATGTGGTGCGTGATGTGGTGGCGGCGGAAGATGGCCTGCCAACTGAAATCGGCACACCGAACACCTCGGCGCCGATCGTTTCCAGCGCACCGATCGACCTGCAACAGTAAGCCGGAAAACAGAACCCGCCGATGCGTGAGCACCGGCGGGTTTTTTATTGCATGAAGAAAATTTCAGGCAAAAAAAAGCCGACCCGAAAAACGGGTCGGCTTGATAACAATCCCGAAGGACTATTACTTGCGGCTAGCTTTTTCCAGCATGCGCAGAGCACGCTCGTTAGCTTCGTCAGCAGTCTGTTGTGCTTTTTGAGCAGCAGCCAGAGCTTCATCAGCTTTACGGTAAGCTTCGTCTGCACGAGCCTGGGAGCGAGCAGCTGCGTCTTCAGTAGCGGTCAGACGTGCTTCGGTTTCTTTCGATGCGCTGCTGCAACCGGTAGCCAGAACTGCGGCCAGAGCCAGAGCAGAGAATTTCAGAACGTTGTTCATCGTGTTCCCCTTCAAGGACTTTCAATTAAGTGGCTGTCTCCTCCGATTGAGGAAATAGCCGGCGTACATACTACCCATTACTTGTAGTAAGTAAACTGACGTAAGGCAAGAAGCAAAAAAAATTGTAGGCGTTGATTCTTTTTCGAGCAACTTTTAACCGGGCTGTATAAAAAATATTCAGCTGTAAGGCCCGTCGTGAGTGAGTTATTGAGAAAAAGTTCCCGTTGTCGGGTGCTGTTTTGCAGGTAGTGGCTAGAGTCTGTCTATATGGATTCGTCCACACTTTTGTTGCGTTTTTGTGCAGCGTCTCACCTATCTTTGTCCATGTTCAGGTGACTTTAAAAAATCAGGCACGTCTTAAGTCTCAACATCCGGCGATGTTCAGCCTTTCGGTTCGGGACAAGGTTCTCCCGAACCGGTCCTGAGTCCACCGGAACTGCCCCGTCAATCAGCCTGATGACGAGTGCGCCTTGAGCATTTTCGTCATTGGTGCCTACTATTTGATACGTGCTCGGGTTGCGCGAGATCGGTGCGGTTCTTCTCGGTGTCCATCAGGCACGGGGTGGCGTAGATGTTCCTTCGCCGGGAAAACATCGGTAAGGTAGGGGTCAGCATTCGAGACCCGCGAGGAGTAGTGATGAGCGAGGCGTTGTCCATCCACCATGACCAGGCTGGTCATCAGTTCGAGACCAATGTGGACGGTCATCGTGCCTACCTGACCTATATGGATCTGGGGAAACAGACCCTGGATATCTACCGCACCTTCGTGCCCAACGCATTGCGTGGCCGAGGCATCGCGGCAGCCCTGACCGAGCGGGCACTGCAGTACGCCGATGAAATGGGCTATACGGTCATCCCGTCGTGCTCCTACGTGGAGCGCTACATGGAGCGTCATCAGCGGCGCACCGCCAAGATCTGACTGACCTCACACCGCACACACAAAAACGCCGGGCAATGCCCGGCGTTTTTTTATGCCTGCGAAACGGCTGTCAGCCGCGCTGACGTTTCGGCAGCACATCCTTGAGCTTGGCGTGCATGCTGCGCAAGGTGTTTTCGGTGGTCGACCAGTCGATGCAGGCATCGGTGATCGAGACGCCGTATTGCAGATCGGCGAGATCTTTCGGAATCGCCTGGCAGCCCCAGTTCAGGTGACTCTCGACCATCAGGCCGATGATCGACTGGTTGCCTTCGAGGATCTGGTTGGCGACGTTCTCCATCACCAGCGGTTGCAGGGCCGGATCCTTGTTGGAGTTGGCGTGGCTGCAATCGACCATGATGTTCGGCTTGATCTTCGCCTTGTTCAGCGCTTGTTCGCACAGGGCGACGCTGACCGAATCATAGTTCGGCTTGCCGTTGCCGCCGCGCAGTACCACGTGACCGTAGGCGTTGCCCTTGGTGGTGACGATCGACACGCCACCTTCCTGGTTGATGCCCAGGAAACGGTGCGGGCTGGAAACCGACTGCAAGGCGTTGATCGCCACGGTCAGGCCGCCGTCGGTGCCGTTCTTGAAACCGACCGCCGAGGACAGGCCGGAAGCCATTTCGCGGTGGGTCTGGGATTCGGTGGTGCGGGCGCCGATGGCCGACCAGCTGATCAGATCCTGCAGGTACTGCGGGGAGATCGGGTCGAGGGCTTCGGTCGCGGTCGGCAGGCCTTTCTCGGCCAGGTCCAGCAGCAACTGGCGACCGATGTGCAGACCGTCCTGGATCTTGAACGAGTCATCCAGGTACGGGTCGTTGATCAGGCCTTTCCAGCCGACGGTGGTCCGCGGTTTTTCGAAGTACACGCGCATGACCAGATACAAGGTGTCCGACACTTCCGCCGCCAGCACCTTCAGGCGCTCGGCGTACTCGTGGGCAGCCTTGATGTCGTGGATCGAGCAAGGCCCGATGACCACGAACAGACGGTGGTCGGTGCCATCGAGAATATTGCGGATGACTTCGCGACCCTTGGTGACGGTGCGCAGGGCAGCGTCGCTCAGAGGGATATCACGCTTGAGCTGATCGGGAGTGATCAGGGTCTCGTTGGAAGCGACGTTCAGGTCGTTGATCGGTAAATCAGCCATCGTTTACTCGTCAGGTCACGGGTGCCGGCCGCCAGCGATCCCCGCGCGGCGGAGCACAGCAGATTTAAGCGCGTCGGGGAGCCGAACCTTAGCGCGTCAGGCGCCTGTCGACAATGGGCAAGTCACTGTTCAGTCCAGTACTGGCTGCGCAAAAGCCTTGCGAACGGTGTCGTGGGAGAACTCGTCGGCGTGTTGTTCGACCCATTGCAGGGCCAGGGCCTGAATATCCTGGAGGTCGTCGTGGGCGTCGTTGAGTCGGCAATAGCGTTCGATCTGACACACCTGCTCACCCATTCGGGCGCTGAACAGGGTCTGCTCGTCGGTGAAGGCGATGCCCACCAGATAACCTTTCTTGCGTCGCAGGCACCAGGCCACATAGCCCGGATAACAGATGTCGGCATTGAGCGTCGGCATGCGCACCTGCAGCGCGGTGCCATGGCGCCAGGCGCGGTGGTAATTGCAAGCGATGCCGCCGAGGCTGATAGTGTGCAGCTGTTGCCGCGAAATGCACTCAGGTTTGAGCAACGTTAATTCGACGGGCACATCATCCGGATGAGGAATAAACCGTCCCATGAGCACAGACTCCCTGTGTCGGCCATCTGACATTGTTTCCCCCAGTATAGTGTTCGAATCCGAACTGACCGATTTCGACGCCGACCAACGGCTGCTGGCGATGAGCGGCGTTTCGCTGGTGATCTTCACCAGTGTCGGCTGCGCCAGTTGCCGTTATGCCCGCGAGGTGTTGCCGGGGCTGGATCTGGCAGTCGATCGCCTGTGCTGGATCGACGCCGGCGACAATGGTGGTCTGGTCGAGCGTTATCAGGTCTTTCATTTGCCGGCGCTGTTCGTGGTGCGCGACGGCGAGTTCTTTGGGGCAGTACACACGCGCCTGAATGCCGCTGAGCTCAACGCAGCCGTGGCGCAGGCGCTGGGTCGAATTGCAGAGGAGTTGCCGTGATGGGGGCAGTCGTCAAGAAGCCGGTGGTAGGGATTATCGGCACCGGCGCAATCGGAGGTTTCTACGGCTTGATGCTGGCCCGGGCCGGATTCGATGTGCACTTTTTACTGCGCAGCGAGTTTTCCGCCGTCGCCGAACGTGGCTTGCAGGTCGACAGTGCGGTTCACGGCGCGTTGATGCTGAACCCGGTGCAGGCTTACTCATCGGCTGAAGACATGCCGCCCTGTGACTGGTTGCTGGTCGGCGCCAAGACCACCAGCAACGCTGGCCTGGCGCCGTCGATTATTCAGGCGGCGAAACCCGACGCGAAAGTGCTGGTGCTGCAGAACGGCCTCGACGTCGAAGACAGCCTGCGGGCGTTGTTGCCCGATTCCCTGCACTTGCTGGGCGGCCTGTGCCTGATCTGCGTTCACCGGGAAGGTCCGGGCCACATCACCCATCAGGCGCTCGGGGCGGTGAACGTCGGTTATCACAGCGGTCCGTCAGCCGATGATGCGGCGCGCATGGCGATTGTCGAGGAGGGCGTCGGGCTGTTCCGCGCCGCCGGCATCGACTCCCAGGCCATGCCGAACCTGCACCAGGCGCGCTGGCAGAAACTGGTCTGGAACATTCCCTACAATGGTCTTTCGGTGTTGCTCGGGGCGAGTACCACGCCGCTGATGGCCGATGCCGACAGCCGCGCTCAGATCCAGGCGCTGATGGCCGAAGTGGTGCAGGGCGCCAAGGCCTGTGGCCATGACATGCCGCCCGGTTACGCCGAATACCTGTTCATGATGACCGAGAAAATGCCCGACTATTGGCCGAGCATGTACCACGATTTTCTGCACAAGCGACCGCTGGAACTGGACGCCATCTATGCTCGACCTTTGGCGGCGGCAAAAGCGGCAGGTTGCGAGCTGCCGCGAATCGAGGCGCTGTATCGCCATTTGCGTTTCATCGACCGGCGTAACACCTGAGTCGATTCTTTGAGGGGATCTGGGGGAAGGCATGGCCAAGAACATCGATGACAAACTGGTGCTGGCGATTTCGTCCCGTGCCTTGTTCGATCTGAGCGAGAGTCACAAGGTCTACCTGTCGAGCGGCGTCGAAGCCTATCGGCAATATCAGATCGAGCACGAAGACGAAATCCTCGCGCCGGGCGATGCCTTTCCGCTGGTGGAAAAACTGCTCAACCTCAACAGTCGCCTTGGCCGTGCCCGGGTCGAGGTGATTCTGGTGTCGCGCAACAGTGCTGACACCGGCCTGCGGGTGTTCAACTCGATCGATCATTACGGCCTGGCGATTTCCCGCGCAGCGTTTGTCGGCGGGCGCAGTCCTTATCCTTATCTCAAGGCGTTCGGTTGCGACCTGTTTCTTTCCACTCACGCTGAAGACGTGCGCTCGGCGCTGGACAACGGCTTTGCGGCGGCCACCATTCTTTCCGGTGGCGCCAGTCGTGCGGCCAGCGATGAATTGCGCATCGCCTTCGACGGTGACGCGGTGCTGTTTTCCGACGAGTCGGAGCGGGTCTATCAGTCCGGAGGCCTCGAAGCCTTTCAGGCCAAGGAGCGTGAATCCGCTCGCGAGCCGTTGCGCGGCGGGCCGTTCAAGGGCTTTCTCGCAGCGCTCAATCTGTTGCAGCGTGAGTTCCCGGACGATAACTGCCCGATCCGCACGGCACTGGTCACCGCGCGTTCGGCGCCGGCTCACGAACGGGTGATCCGTACCTTGCGCGAGTGGGACATCCGTCTGGACGAGTCGCTGTTTTTGGGCGGCCTGACCAAGTCGGCATTCCTCGAAGCGTTCGCTGCGGACGTGTTTTTCGACGATCAGGCCGGTCACTGCGAGCTGGCCCGGGAGGTGGTTGCCACCGGCCATGTCCCCCACGGCATCAGCAACGAACCGGCGGTCTAAAGCCCTCGTGGTTCAAGACGTTGCGTCGCACGTCGTACTCGCCAAGGCACTGCTAAGCTGAATCAAATCTCCGCCATGTTGGCTTGCGAGGAGGTCATATGATTCGTTCGATGCTGTATGCCACTGACCTCGGTCTGTACGCACCGTTAGTGATGCAGCATGCCCTGGCGATGGCGCGAACATTCAATGCCGACTTGTATGTGGTGCACGCGGTGGAGCCCATGGGGTTGTTTGCCGAGTCGGTGTTGCAGAGCTATCTCGACGAACAGGCGTTGAACGAATTTCACAGTCAGGGTCTGAAAACCGTCATCGCCAATATCGAGCAACGGGTGCTCGACAGTTTTCGCGAAGAGCTGGGGGACGAGGGCGAGCAGGATCTGCTGCGGATCCGTGCGGTGCGGGTGCTGCAGGGCGATCCGTCGCAGGTGATTCTCGACCAGGTACAGAAACTCTCCGTCGATTTGCTGATCGTAGGAAGTCACAGCCACGGGGTCGGGGCGGAAACACCGTTGGGGCGCACGGCGACGCGATTGCTGCAATTGTCCAAGGTGCCGGTTTACATGGTGCCGCTGGTGGAGCGTCGGCGTCGGGAGGATCGCTGAGACGGGAATAATGGCGTTTTGATAAAAAAGTTCTAGATTTATTCTTCAAACCATTAATATAGTTATATACCGTCGCTGATGCCCGTGGCGTCTACCTGCTTTGAGGGATTCATATGAAGCTTCAACAATTGCGCTACATCTGGGAAGTGGCGCACCACGACCTCAACGTTTCCGCTACAGCCCAAAGTCTCTACACCTCGCAACCGGGCATCAGTAAGCAAATCCGTCTGCTGGAAGACGAACTGGGCGTCGAAGTGTTCGCCCGCAGTGGCAAGCACCTGACCCGCGTCACGCCGGCCGGCGAGCGCATCATCACCACCGCCGGTGAGATTCTGCGCAAGGTCGAAAGCATCAAGCAGATCGCCCAGGAATTCTCCAACGAGAAAAAAGGCACCCTGTCGATCGCCACCACGCACACCCAGGCACGTTATGCGCTGCCGCCGGTGATCAGCAATTTCATCAAGCAATACCCGGACGTGGCGCTGCACATGCATCAGGGCTCGCCTATGCAGATCGCCGAAATGGCCGCTGACGGCACCGTGGATTTCGCCATTGCCACCGAGGCGCTGGAACTGTTCGGCGATCTGGTGATGATGCCGTGCTACCGCTGGAACCGCTGCGTGGTTGTGCCTCAGGGCCACCCGCTGACCAAGTTGCCGAAGCTGACTCTCGAAGCACTGGCCGAATACCCGATCGTGACTTACGTATTCGGTTTCACCGGCCGTTCGAAACTCGACGAAGCTTTCAGCCATCGCGGCCTGACGCCGAAAGTGGTGTTCACCGCCGCCGACGCCGACGTGATCAAAACCTACGTTCGCCTGGGGCTGGGTGTCGGCATCGTGGCCAAAATGGCCGTCGATACCAAACTCGACAACGACCTGGTGGTGCTCGATGCCAGCGAGCTGTTCGAGTCCAGCGTGACCAAGATCGGTTTCCGTCGCGGGACTTTCCTGCGTGGCTTCATGTGCGACTTCATCGAGAAATTCGCGCCGCACCTGACCCGCGAAGTCATGGCCAAGGCCATTCAGTGCCACAACAAGCAGGAACTGGAAGAACTGTTCGAAGGCGTCGAACTGCCGGTTCACTAAGCCCCTGTCTACAGCACCTCGGTGACAGCGAACTGTTGCCGGGTGCCCGCCACCAGAATCTCCACCTCGTCACCCTCGAACTTGCCCAGCAGGCCTTTGCCCAGCGGCGAGCGTGGGGTGATGACGGTGACCGGCTGACCGACCACGTCGACTTTCAGACCCGCCGCATCCGGCGCCAGAAACAGCCATTGCTCGCGACCCTTTTCGTCTTCCAGACCGAGCAGGGCGCCGATTTCAATCCCGCGTCGATCGTCATAGGCCCGCAGCGTCAGGTTCTGGCAGACCGCCAGTGACTGGCGGATCTCCTCGACCCGTTTCGCTTGCCCGGCCGCC
Organism: Pseudomonas sp. MWU12-2029; assembly: GCF_023242425.1. Taxonomy (NCBI): domain Bacteria; kingdom Pseudomonadati; phylum Pseudomonadota; class Gammaproteobacteria; order Pseudomonadales; family Pseudomonadaceae; genus Pseudomonas; species Pseudomonas sp. MWU12-2029. The sequence continues at coordinate 251,240 of NZ_JALJDY010000007.1, forward strand.
AGGTACGACGCCTCGAGCCCCAGGGTATCGTACTTTTTTCGGCAATGTTCTCTTCGTGAGTCGCGGTTTCGTAAGCGGTTTGTGCCGCGCGTTCGGCGATATCGAGGTCGACGCGCAGTTTGTCGAGAATCAGTTGGTGGACGGCGTGCTTGTTCATGATCAATCGCAGAATTGCAGGACGTTGGCGCGGCTCTTTTCGCTCGGAGCGGTCTGATCCTGCTGGAGCCAGAACTGGCATTTCGGGTTCGACTGGTTGCGCGTGCTGCTGCGGGCCTGATCCAGGCGATCCTGCTGTTCGTTCTTGCGCAGGTTTTCTTCGTACTGCTCGAACAGGCGGTTTTGCGGCTCGGGTTCTGATTGTGGCTGGGCGACTGCCGCAGGCTTGCTCAGTTGTTGCACGGCATCCGCCACCGGTTGCAATTGACGGCTGAACAGCATCGAAGCGAGCCAGCATGTCAGCGCAATGGCCAGGAAACCCAGCCACAGACCCAGGGCAATGCTGCCGGTCAATTGCAGCACGCTAAGCTGGACAGGCAAGGGACGACGCGTGTTGGGGCGGTAGGGCATGGCTGCCTCCTGGCGGATGATTGCGGGCAAGTGGCGATTGTCGCACGAAGATTAATTGTCGTCGGCTCTTCTGCACGCGGACATTTATGCGGACAATCGGCGCTTTTGCCAACGGGAGTCTTGAATGCCGCAACCGAAAACCCGCTGGGACATCTTTTGCACCGTGGTCGACAACTATGGCGACATCGGCGTGACCTGGCGTCTGGCCCGGCAACTGGCGGCCGAGCATGCGCTGGCGGTGCGGCTGTGGGTCGATGATCTGCGTGCGTTCGAGCGTATTTGCCCGGAACTCGATATCCATCTCGATGCGCAATGGCAGCAGGGCGTTGAAGTCCGGCACTGGCCGACAGAATGGCCGGAAACGGACGCCGCCGACGTGGTGATCGCCGCGTTCGCCTGTCAGTTGCCTAGCACCTACATGGACGCCATGGCCGAGCGAGAAAAACCGCCACTGTGGATGAACCTCGACTATCTCAGCGCTGAAGACTGGGTGGTTGGCTGCCACGGTCTGCCTTCGGTGAAGTACAAGTCCGTGCAGAAGATCTTTTTCTTCCCGGGGTTCCAGGCCGGCACTGGCGGACTGTTGCGTGAAAGCGGACTGCTGGATCGGCGTCGGCGGTTTCAGCAGGATCCCGAGTCGCAGCGACAATTCCTGCAAGCCCTGGGGGTCGTTCCTGCACCCGGTGCGCAGCTGATTTCGCTGTTTGCCTACGAGAATGCCGGGCTTGCCAGTTGGCTGGATGTGCTCGCCGCTGATTCGATACCGACTCATCTGCTGGTGCCGGAAGGGCGGATTCTCGGTGATGTCGCGCGCTGGCTCGGAGTCGAGTCGCTGGCGGTGGGCGACTTCAATGTGCGTCAGGCGCTCACCGTACAGGTGCTGCCGTTCGTCCGGCAGGATCAATACGATCAACTGCTGTGGTGTTGCGATTTCAACGCGGTGCGCGGCGAGGACTCGTTTGTCCGTGCGCAGTGGGCCGGTCGTCCGATGCTATGGCACATCTATCAGCAGGATGAAGATATCCATCTGGACAAGCTCGATGCCTTCCTCGCGCTCTACGGAAAAGGCCTTTCGCCCGCCGCTGCCGAGGCGATGAACGGTCTGTGGCGGGCCTGGAGTGCCGGGCAGCCTATCGGTCAGCACTGGCTTGAGGCCCGTAAATACTGGCCCGAACTGCAGGAAAATGCTGAAGCATGGTGTCTGGAACAGGCCTTGCAGGCCGATCTTGCGACGGCGCTGGTACAGTTTTACCGAAATTGGATATGATACGCGGCCTAGATTTTTGTAAATCCCATCCAAATTCGGATATTCGCAATGAAAACTGGTAAAGAACTCAAACCCGGTACCGTGATCCGTATCGACAACGATCCTTGGCTGGTTCAGAAAGCTGAATTCACCAAATCGGGCCGTAACAGCGCGATCATGAAGACCAAGCTGAAGAACCTGCTGACCGGTTACAAGACCGAAACCGTTTACGGTGCGGACGACAAGCTGGACGACGTGATCCTCGACCGCAAAGAAGCGACCCTGTCCTTCATCAGCGGCGACACCTACACGTTCATGGACACCACCGACTACACCATGTACGAACTGAACGCCGAAGACATCGAAAGCGTTCTGCCTTTCGTTGAAGAAGGCATGACCGACGTTTGCGAAGCCGTGTTCTTCGAAGAGCGTCTGGTTTCCGTAGAGCTGCCGACCACCATCGTGCGTCAGGTTGACTACACCGAAGGTTCCGCTCGCGGTGACACTTCCGGCAAGGTGATGAAGCCTGCCAAACTGAAGAACGGTACCGAGCTGTCGGTTGCTGACTTCATCGAAATCGGCGATATGATCGAGATCGATACCCGCGAAGGCGGTTCCTACAAAGGCCGTGCCAAATAAGCACTGCTTTTTGCGGAAAGAAAAAGCCCGACCATTGAGTCGGGCTTTTTTGTGCCTGCGATTTTTGCTGCCGGGCAGTTACACGGTCACGTGCAGGCGTACATCGACATTGCCGCGGGTGGCATTGGAGTACGGGCAGACCTGGTGGGCGGCGTCGACCAGGCTTTGTGCGTCAGCTTGTTCCAGGCCCGGCAGGGCGATGTGCAGGTCGATGTCCAGACCGAAACCACCGGGAATCTGACCGATGCCGACGTGAGCGGTGATCGACGCGTCGTCCGGGATTTTGCGTTTGGTCTGGCTGGCGACGAATTTCAGGGCGCCGATGAAGCAGGCCGAGTAGCCGGCAGCGAACAGTTGCTCAGGGTTGGTGGCCGCGCCGCCGGCACCGCCAAGCTCTTTCGGAGTGGCCAGTTTGACGTCGAGGATGTTGTCGCTGGAGATCGCACGACCGTCACGGCCGCCGGTGGAAGTTGCGATTGCGGTGTAGAGAGTTTGCATGGTGTGAGCCTCGTCGAATGTGTTTTTTGTTGCGCTAATTGTTTGCGCGCTAACTAGGTGCGAAGTAAATGTACTTCGCTAATATTTGGTGCGCAAGATAAATTTTTGCGAAAGCACAGAAGCGAGACGTGGAGCAGCTCGGGATGAGATCTCAAGCTTTTGATATGAAAGGTTTTTTTATAGAAGAACGAGAGAAAAAAATTTTCGGGGGAGGGCTAAGTCAGAGAAAAATGCGATTTCCCTGCAGGTGCGAGGCTGCTCCTGCAGGGAAGGGACGCTTAAATCAGGCTGTCCTGCAGATGACCACGCAACGCCTGCAACTCGGATTGCAGGTTTTGCAGGCGTTCCAGCGTGAAGCCACTGGCGCCCAGGATGCATGGCGGAACGGTTCGAGCCTTGTCTTTCAGCGCGTGTCCCTGTGCAGTCAGTTCAACGATCACCACCCGTTCATCCTCGCGGCTGCGGGTCCGGCTCAAGAGTCCTTCAACTTCCAGACGCTTGAGCAGCGGGGTCAGCGAACCCGGGTCGGTCAGCAGGCGTGTGCTGATTTCTCCGACGGTCAGACCATCCTTCTCCCACAGCACCATCATCGCCAGATACTGCGGATAGGTCAGGCCGAGCGCTTGCAGCAAAGGCTTGTAGACCTTGGTCATCATCAGCGAAGTGGAATGCAGGGCGAAGCAGGCCTGATTGTCGAGCAGCAGTTCTTCGCAGTGGTCGGTGGTGTTGCGGTCGGTGGTCATGTCGGTGCCTTGAGCGGTGATGCAGATGAATCTAGCGCTCGAATCTTTAATGCGCCAGACAATTGTGCCCGGTGGTGAATCGGTCAGTGCCGGCCAAGTTCTCGTTGCAGCGCCAGATCCCACGGTGGCACGGGGCTGAAACGAGTCTTGAGGTATTCCAGCAGCAGGCGGCTGCGGGAGCTGGCCTGTTGTTCCAGCCGCAGCGCGTAGATGCCGGTGCTCTCGGGTTTCGGCAGGCCGTTTTCACAGAACAGCGGAAGCAACTCGCCACGCAACAGATATTCGCTGGCCAGCCAGGTCGGCAGATGCGCGATCCCGAGTCCCGCGAGCGCACCGCAGACCAAGGCCTCGGCGTTGTTGGCGCTCATGCGGATTCGTGCCGGGCGGTGCAATTGCATCTGCCCGTCCTGTTCGAATCGCCAGGCGAAGGGCGGGGCGAGGCCGTCCCAATCGAGGCCGTCGTGTTCGCCCAATTGAGCGGGCTCGCTCGGCACGCCCCGACGCTTGAGGTAGTCGGGACTGGCGCAGGCGATGCGCACCATGCTCGCCAGCGGCGTGGCGACCATTCGGGTGTCTGCCATTTGCCCGGCGCGCAACACCAGATCGACTTTGCCCAGGTTCGAGCCATCCATGTCGACAAAGCTGTCGATCAGATGCAGTTGCACGTCCAGCCCCGGATACAGCACCAGAAAATCGGCAATCACCGGTGCCAGATGCCGCCGTCCGAACGCCGCCGGCGCATCCACACGAATCAAGCCTTCCGGCGCGCTGCTCAGTGAAACCGCTTCGGCGCGGGCCAGCTGCAGCTCGGCAACGATTCGCCGCGCCCGTTCGGCAAACGCCAGGCCGGCCGGCGTGGCGCGCACCGCATGCGTGCTGCGGATGAACAACTGGCTGCCGACAGCGCTTTCCAGACTGTCGATGCGCCGGGCGACGGCCGAAGGCGTCAGCGGATGTCGGCGTGAGGCGGCGGAAAAACTGCCACTCTCCAGCACATCAAGAAACAGCCCGAGTTGTTCGGTCAATTGATTGGGATTCATGATTCGGCTGGCAGCCTATGCGAATTTGGCACAGCCATTGTGCGTTGCTGTGCGTTTCCGTGCCAGCGTCGACTGCGTAGGATGGGTCGCCTGACGTATGAGGAATTCTGCTGTGATCGAGTTTTTGCTGTACCTGTTGTTTGGCGCCGCCCTTGGCACCCTGGGTGGGATATTCGGCATCGGTGGCGGCTTGATTGCCATTCCGCTGCTGGGTGTGTGGTTCGGCCTCGATCAGCAGATTGCTCAGGGCACGGCGCTGGTGATGGTGGTGCCGAACGTGATGCTGGCGCTGTGGCGTTATCACCAGCGCAACCGCATCGAACTCAGGCATGCGTTGCCGCTGGCGGTCATGGGGTTCTGTTTCGCGTGGATCGGCTCGATCTGGGCCGTGGGCATCGACGCGCAAACCATGCGCATCGGTTTTGTCGCGTTCCTCGTGGCGTTGTCGGCCTACAACCTGGTGCGCATGTTCGGCGCGCGTCCGGCGGCGACGTCCGAGATGCGTTATTCATGGCCGTGGCTGGGCGTGCTGGGCGCGGCGTCCGGCACCATGGGCGGTCTGTTCGGTGTCGGTGGGGCAGTGGTGGCGACGCCGGTGCTCACGAGCCTGTTCGGCACGACCCAGGTGGTCGCTCAAGGCCTGTCGCTGGCGCTGGCATTGCCGAGCACCGGTGTCACACTGGTGACGTACGCGGTGCATCACGAAGTGGACTGGATGATCGGCCTGCCGCTGGCCCTCGGCGGTCTGGCCAGCATCAGTTGGGGCGTGAAGGTTGCCCACGCGATGCCGGAAAAACTCCTGCGTGGGCTGTTCTGCGGGTTCCTGGTGCTGTGTGCGGTGATGCTCGCCTTTAAAGTTTGAAGCCTTCGACGATGTGCTCGGCCAGACACTCGGTGATCGGCGACGGATTGTTCAGGTTGCGGATCAGCATGATGCTGGCCTCCGGCAACAGCGGCAGATCCTCGGCGGCTCCGAGAATCCGCAGGTCCGGGGTGATCAGGCTTTCCAGTTGCGCGGTGATCGCCAGACCCGCGCTCACCACCGCCATCAAGGCTGAAAGACTGGTGCTGTTGTAGGCGATCCGGTATTCACGGCCCATGGCGTCCAGCGCATTGCAGGCCCACATGCGACAGAAGCAATCACTGTTGAACATCGCCAGCGGCAACGGCGTCTGCTCGTGGGCGCTGAAATTCTGCGCCTCGGCCCAGACAAAACGCTCCTTGCGCAGCAATTGGCCAATCTCATTGCCCGGCTCGCGGGTGACGATCGACAGATCCAGATCCGTGCGCTGCAGCAACTGTTTGGTCGATTCGCAATGTACTTCGATCTGGATCAGCGGATAGAACTGCGCGAAGCGCGACAGGATCCCCGGCAGAAAGCGCATCACGTAATCGTCCGGCGTGCCGATCCGTACCGTGCCGACCATGTGCGGTTCGCGCAGAGTGTTGAACACTTCGCTGTGCAATTTCAGGATGCGCCGCGCATAACCGAGCAACACCTGACCTTCAGCGGTGAGGCGCACCTGACGCCCATCGCGCTCGAACAACTGGCGCTGCAACACATCCTCTTCCAGACGCTTCATCTGCATGCTCACCGCTGATTGGGTGCGGTTGACCATTTCGCCGGCGCGGGTGAAACCGCCCTGATCGGCAATCGCGACAAAGGTGCGCAGTACATCGGTATCGATACTGGGGTACGCCGACAATTGATGAATCTCCGTGATGCTTGCCATCAGAAACATTCGTTGGATTGATCGTAGCCCCGGCGCGAGACTTGAGCCATCCCAAAAAGGAGGCAACACGATGAAAGGTCAAAGAGAGTATGCAGGCGAAGAAAAATTTTCCGGCCATATCGTTTCCGATCTGTTGCACAAGTTTAGCCGCTGGTACGAACTTCACCGTGAACGCGAGCTGCTCGCCAGTCTGAGCGACGAGGCGTTGAAGGACATCGGGGTCAGCCGTGCCGATGTCGAACATGAAGCGATTCGGCCGTTCTGGGACGATCCGATGCATAAATGATGAGGCCATCGCTACACAAAACACTTTCAGGTGAGGTAGGTTGCGAGCAGAGATGGAGGTACACATGCCCGCGACATTGTCCTTTTCCCTTAAACAGGCTCGACGTCTGGCACTGGCTGCCCAAGGGTTTCACGGGCGCCAGCCGCCGGCTGTCAAAGCCCTGCACGTCAACCGGCTGATCGAACGCCTCGGCCTGTTGCAGATCGACTCCGTCAATGCCGTGGTGCGCTCGCACTACCTGCCGCTGTTTTCCCGTCTCGGTTCCTATTCTGCTGACTTGCTCGACCAGGCTGCCTGGAGTTCGGGGCGACGTCGTTCGCTGTTCGAATACTGGGGGCATGAAGCGTCGCTGCTGCCGCTGTCGATGTATCCGCTGATGGGCTGGCGCATGCAGCGAGCCAAGCGCGGTGAAGATATCTATCAGCAACTGGCGCGTTTCGGCCGTGAGCAACAGGACACCATTCGCCGGGTGCTGGCGTCGGTCGAAGAGCAGGGCGCACTCGGTGCCGGCAGTCTGTCGACCCGCGAGGAAAAGGCCGGGCCGTGGTGGGACTGGAGCGCGGAAAAACACGCGCTGGAATGGTTGTTTGCGGCTGGTGAAGTGACCGTGGCCGGGCGGCGGGGCTTCGAAAGGCTGTATGACCTGCCGGAACGAGTGATTCCAACCTCCGTGCTGCAACAACCATTGCCCGATGAGGCCGAGGCGCAGCGCGGTTTGCTGCGGCACGCGGCCGAAGCTCTGGGCGTGGGCACGGAAAAAGACCTGCGCGATTACTTCCGGCTGAACCCTTCCGATGCCCGCCCGCGTCTGGCCGAACTGGTCGAGGACGGGCAACTGCTGACCTGTGAAGTCGCCGGTTGGCGCCAGATCGCTTACTGCCTGCCCGAGTCGAAAATCCCGCGAAAAGTCGAAGCCAGTGCGCTGCTGTCTCCGTTTGACTCACTGATCTGGGAGCGCAGTCGCACCGAGCGGCTGTTCGATTTCCGCTATCGGCTGGAGATTTACACGCCGCAGGACAAACGCGTTTACGGCTATTACGTGCTGCCGTTCCTGCACAACGAACGGATTGCTGCGCGGGTCGATCTGCGCGCCGAGCGGGCGGCGGGGCGCCTGGCAGTGCATGCGGTGCACGAGGAGGAAACGGGTCTGGACGAGGCGGGGATGCTGGCCTTGGCGCTGAACCTGCGGCGGATGGCGGATTGGCTGGGGCTTGAACAGGTGCAACTCAATTGTCAGCGGGAAAGTGCCGACCGGTTGCGGGTGACGTTGGCTCAAGTCGAAAACGACCGAGCCAACGTCATCGCGATTTAGCGTTTGACCTGTTTCAGCGTCTCGGCAATCAGAAACGCCAGTTCCAGCGACTGATCGGCGTTCATCCGTGGGTCGCAATGGGTGTGATAGCGATCCGACAAACCATCTTCAGTAATCGGCCGCGCGCCACCGATGCATTCGGTGACGTTCTGCCCGGTCATCTCGATGTGGATGCCGCCGGCGTAGCTGCCTTCCGCTTCGTGAACCTGGAAGAACTGTTTCACCTCGCCAAGGATCTGCGCGAAGTCGCGGGTCTTGTAGCCGCTGCTGGCCTTGATGGTGTTGCCGTGCATCGGGTCGGAACTCCACAGCACCTGCTTGCCTTCGCGCTGCACCGCGCGGATCAGCGCCGGCAGGTGATCGCCGACCTTGTTCGCGCCCATCCGCGCGATCAGGTTGAGGCGGCCCGGATCGTTGTCCGGGTTGAGCACGTCGATCAGGCGGATCAGGTCGTCGGGGTTCATGCTCGGGCCGACTTTCACCCCGATCGGGTTGTTCACCCCGCGGAGGAACTCGACGTGGGCGCCGTCGAGCTGACGGGTACGGTCGCCGATCCACAGCATGTGCGCCGAGCAATCGTAGTAATCGTTGGTCAGGCTGTCGCGGCGCACGAAGGCTTCTTCGTAGTTCAGCAGCAGCGCTTCGTGGGCCGTGAAGAAACTGGTCTCGCGCAGTTGCGGCGAGCTGTCCATGCCGCAGGCGCGCATGAACGCCAGGGTTTCATCGATGCGGTCGGCGAGGTGGCTGTACTTCTCCGCCAGCGCCGAGTTGGCGATGAAATCGAGGTTCCACTTGTGCACCTGATGCAGGTCGGCAAAACCGCCCTGAGCGAAGGCGCGCAGCAGGTTGAGGGTCGCGGTGGACTGGTGATAGGACTGCAGCAGACGCTCCGGATCCGGTACGCGGCTGGCCGAGTCGAAACCGATGCCGTTGACGATGTCGCCCCGGTAGGCCGGCAGGGTCACGCCGTCGATGGTCTCGTCGTTTGCCGAACGCGGCTTGGCGAACTGGCCGGCCATGCGCCCGACTTTGACCACTGGGCAGCCGGCGGCGAAGGTCATGACGATCGCCATTTGCAGCAACACTTTAAAGGTGTCGCGGATCTTCGCGGCGGAGAACTCGGCGAAGCTTTCCGCGCAGTCGCCGCCTTGCAGCAGAAACGCCCGGCCCTGGGTGACTTCGGCAAACTGACGACGCAGCTCCCGCGCTTCGCCGGCAAACACCAGCGGCGGATAACTGGCCAGTGTCTGCTCGACCTGGCGCAGGTGCGCGGCGTCGGGGTATCGGGGTTGTTGCTGGATCGGCAAGGCGCGCCAGCTGTCAGGGCTCCAGGGTTGGCTCATCACGGTCTCTAAGGTTCTACGCACGGACGGCCATGTTAGCAGCAATTAGTGCGTGACCTGCTCCCGCCGCATCGCCGACAATCGCCGCTTTGCCACGGAACCATAGCGGTGCCATCGCGTCACCGCGCCCGGTGACCACCAGGAGACGAAATGACTGAGGAGCGCGTCGAGCTGTTGCTCGCCGAGGTACAGGATGAGTTCGGCGTGATTCGCGTGCTGGAAGTGGCCGACTACCGCTTTCTGGAGTTCGGCGATGCCATCGAGCAAAGCTGCGTGTTTACCGCCGACCCGAGCTGGCTGGAGTACGACTACACCCGGGCGATGCTGATCGGCGCGCTGTGCCATGAGCAACCGGAGAGCGCATTGTTTCTCGGCCTTGGCGCCGGCACGCTGACCCAGGCCTGCCTCAAGTTCCTGCCGCTGGAAGATGTCGAAGCCATCGAGCTGCGCCCGGACGTGCCGCGTCTGGCTATCGAATACCTCGGGCTGGATGACGATCCGCGTCTGTACATCCGCGTTGGCGATGCAATTGAACTGCTGCCGACGGCCGAACAGGCGGACCTGATCTTCGTCGACCTCTACACCGATGTCGGCCCGGGCGCCGCGCACCTTGCGTGGAATTTCCTCGGTGACTGTCAGAAACGTCTGAATCCCGGTGGCTGGCTGGTGATCAACCAGTGGGCCACCGATGACGGCAAACCTCTCGGGGCGGCGTTGTTGCGCGGGCTCTATCACCGGCATTACTGGGAGCTGCCGGTGAAGGAGGGCAACGTGATTCTGATCGTGCCGGCGGATCTCGATCAGGTGCTGGACATGCAGGCGCTTACCGCGCGAGCTGAAGCGCTGGCGCCGAAGCTGGGGTACTCGTTGCAGTCGTTGATCAACTCCATCCGTCCGGCGACTTGAGTCTTAAACGCCTTTGAAGTCGCCAGGTCTGCGTTCTACCAGTGAACGCACACCTTCCCTGGCATCCTCGGTTGCCAGCAACTTTTTCACCAGCGGCGGCAAACTCTGCGCCGCTGCAGTCTCACCTTCATATCGCGCCTGGCGCGCCGACATCAACGTCGCCTGCACACCCAATGGCGCCTGTCGGGCAATCCGTTCCGCCAGCTCGATGGCGCGCGGCAGCAAATCTTCACTGGCCATGACTTCCTGCACCAGCCCCAGACGTAATGCCTCATGGGCATCGAACTCGTCGCCGGTCAGCAGCCAGCGCATGGCATTGCCCCAGCCGGCGATTTGATGAAAGCGCAACGTTGCACCGCCGAACGGAAAGATCCCGCGCTGCACTTCCATCTGGGCGAACCGGGTGTTGCTGGCGCACAGGTTGATGTCGGCGGCGAGCATCAGCTCGATGCCGATGGTCAGGCAATAACCCTGCGCGGCGACGATCACCGGTTTACTGACTCGCGGTCCGACGAAGACGCCCCAAGGGTCGCAGCCGCCGGTCGGCACCTTCCAGCCTTGGGCGAGGGCGGAACTGGCGTTGACCAGATCAAGTCCGGCGGTGAAATGCTCGCCATGCCCGAACACCACGGCCACCCGCGCGTCGCTGTCGGCCTCGAATTCGCCGTAGGCCAGGGCCAGGTCGTTGAGCAGGTCGAGGTCGAAGGCATTGCGCTTGGCTGCACGGTCCAGACCAATCAAATGGACGTGACCGTGGCGCGCACGGCTGACGCGGCCGGGGCAGGGCTGATTCATGGGTGTTTCCTCGGACGGGAAGAAAGGGTGCAGCGACCAGATGCCGCACGTCGGTGAATCGTTTAAGCGCCATCCCCCGCAGGGCCGGGGTCTTTGAAAAATAGACCTTTGCCCGATTATCCGCAAAACCCCGTTACACAGCGGTGACAACTGTATTTCACCGATAAAAAAAGCTCCCTTTTTGGGCAAATTCCGGTATAGTGCGCGCCGGCCTTTAACCGGGCCGCGTTTAGGTAGCGCAATTCCCCGAAGTCAGCTTCGGCTGCACGTCCGCACTGCGGGCTCTTCCTTGACGATTCTTTTTCATTCATTCGTTTTCGCAAATCCCCGCCGACAAAGCTGCCAGGGCGACTCTTGAGTCTCAACACGGCATGTGCAGCTTTGGAGCATGGGTCTTTGCGGATGCACTTAGAGGCAGACCCATGACCCAGGAAATCGGCGGCTTCGCCGCTCTTGAACTTCATCCCAATATTGTCGCTGCAGTAGTCGCTACCGGCTATGAAGAGCCTTCGGCCATTCAGCAGCAGTCGATCCCGATCATCCTCGCCGGTCACGATATGATTGGTCAGGCGCAAACCGGTACCGGTAAAACCGCTGCCTTTGCCCTGCCTATCCTGCACCGCATTGATCCGTCCAAGCGCGAGCCGCAAGCTCTGATCCTGGCCCCAACTCGTGAGTTGGCGCTACAAGTTGCAACCGCTTTCGAAACCTACGCCAAGCAAATGCCGGGCGTAACTGTTGTGGCTGTCTACGGCGGCGCGCCGATGGGCCCACAATTGAAAGCAATCCGTAATGGCGCACAGATCGTTGTCGCCACTCCGGGCCGTCTGTGCGACCACCTGCGTCGCGACGAAAAAGTGCTGCAGACCGTGAACCACCTGGTTCTCGACGAAGCAGACGAAATGCTCAAACTGGGCTTCATGGACGACCTCGAAGTCATCTTCAAGGCCATGCCGGAAACCCGTCAGACCGTATTGTTCTCGGCGACCCTGCCGCAATCGATCCGTGCCATCGCCGAGCGTCACCTGCGCGATCCAAAGCACGTGAAGATCCAGAGCAAGACCCAGACCGTTACCGCGATCGAACAGGCTCACCTGTTGGTTCACGCTGACCAGAAGACTTCTGCCGTTCTCAGCTTGCTGGAAGTGGAAGACTTCGACGCTCTGATCATGTTCGTGCGCACCAAGCAAGCGACCCTGGATCTGGCCAGCGCCCTCGACGCCAAAGGCTACAAAGCCGCAGCGTTGAATGGCGACATCGCCCAGAACCAGCGTGAGCGCGTGATCGACTCGCTGAAAGATGGCCGTCTGGACATCGTTGTGGCGACCGACGTTGCCGCCCGTGGTCTGGACGTACCGCGCATCACCCACGTATTCAACGTGGACATGCCGTACGATCCGGAATCCTACGTGCACCGTATCGGCCGTACCGGCCGTGCCGGTCGCGAAGGCCGCGCGCTGCTGCTGGTGACTCCACGTGAGCGCCGCATGCTGCAGGTGATCGAGCGTGTGACCGGTCAGAAAGTTGCCGAAGTGCGTCTGCCGGACGCCCAGGCCGTTCTCGATGCCCGCATCAAGAAACTGACCAACAGCCTGTCGCCGCTGGTGGCTGACGCCGAATCGACTCACGGTGATCTGCTGGATCGCCTGACCGCCGATATCGGTTGCACCCCGCGTGCTCTGGCTGCCGCTCTGCTGCGCAAGGCCACCAATGGTCAGGCGCTGAACCTGGCAGCGATCGAGAAGGAACGTCCACTGGTGCCGAACAGCGCTCCACGTGGCGACCGTCCTGAGCGTTCCGGTGATCGTCCGGACCGTGGTGATCGCGAGCGTCGTGCGCCGATGCCGCTGGGCGAAGGCCGTGCCCGTTGCCGTACCGCGCTGGGCGCGCGTGACGGTATTGCGGCGAAAAACCTGCTGGGCGCCATCCTCAACGAAGGTGGCCTGGCACGTGAAGCCATCGGTCGCATCCAGGTGCGTGACAGCTTCAGCCTCGTCGAGCTGCCGGAAGATGGTCTGGACAAACTCCTGACCAAACTGAAGGACACTCGCGTTGCCGGCAAGCAGCTGAAACTGCGTCGCTACCGCGAAGATTGATCCGCCCCCGGGCTGATTGATCGAACATAAAAAATCCCCGACTGGTTCGGGGATTTTTTATGTCTGCGATTTGAGATGGGAACGAATTGGTCAGCCGAAGCGGTAGATGTCCATGCCCAGCGCCCCCATGGTGAATCCTTGGTGCGCAATGCTGAACTCGCCGCCGGCGCCGCCGGCGCCGCGGGCGAAGTACAGCGGAAGCAGGTGTTCGTCACTTGGATGGCTACGAACGGCGTTCGGCGCTTGCTGGCGATAATCGTGCAAGGCGGCTTCATCATTGGCCGCCAGTTTGTCGATTATCCAGTCGCGGAAATCCCGGGCCCACGGCTCGACGCTTTCCGGGCCGGCGTGCCAGTCCAGTTCCCGCAGGTTATGGGTGATGCTGCCGGAGCCGATCAGCAGAATGCCCTGTTCGCGCAAGCTGGCCAGCGCCTGGCCAACGCGGGTCTGCAACGTCGGGCCGCCACGGCTGGGCAGGGACACCTGAACCACCGGGATGTCGGCCTGCGGATACATCAGCGACAGTGGCACCCATACGCCATGGTCGAAGGGGCGTTGCGGGTCGAGGCGTGCAGGCAGGTTGTTGGCGGTCAGCAAGTCGGCGACCTCGCGGGCCAGTTGCGGATTGCCCGGTGCCGGGTACTGCACTTCAAACAGCGCACGGGGGAATCCGCCGAAATCATGCCAGGTTTCCGGTTGCGGATGGCTGCTGACCAGCAGCTCATGGCTCTCCCAATGGGCGGAAACGATGACAATGGCTTTCGGGCGTGGCAGTTCGGCAGCCAGACGCGCCAGGGCCGGGCCGCTGGCACCGGGCTCCAGCGCCAGCATGGGCGAGCCGTGAGAGATAAACAGGCTGGGAAACATGGAAGGGTTCCTGAGCGTTAAGATGGTTCATCTTCAGTCAGTTCATTGATCTAATTCCAATATAAGTTTTAACGCTTTTTGATCGAATTCTTAGGAGGAAGCATGCAGCCGGAGTTTTGGCACAAGAAGTGGGAATCGAACCAGATTGGCTTTCATCAGCCTGCGGTGAATCCTTATTTGCAGCGGCATTGGCCCGATCTGGCCATCCCGGCGCAGTCGCGGGTGCTGGTGCCGTTGTGCGGGAAAAGCCTGGATTTGCTGTGGTTGGCCGGTCAGGGGCTTCGGGTTCTCGGTGTCGAACTGTCCGAGAAGGCTGTCGAGGAGTTCTTCCGCGATCAGCAACTACAGCCGCAAATCAGCGAAGAGGGCGGCTTCAAGGTTTATCGGGCCGGGGCAATCGAGTTGTGGTGCGGGGATTTCTTTGCCTTGTCCGCGAGCGATGTGGCTGATTGCACGGCGCTGTATGACCGGGCCGCGCTGATCGCCTTGCCGGCGCCGATGCGAGAGCGCTATTCGGCGCATTTGTTGAGCATCCTGCCGACGGGTCTGCGTGGTTTGCTGATCACGCTGGATTATGATCAGGCTCAGATGCCCGGGCCGCCGTTTGCGGTGACAGATGCCGAGGTGCAGCAGCTGTTCGGTGGCGACTGGGCGGTGCAGTCGCTGCAAGAGCAGGATATCTTGAGCGAAAGCGGGAAGTTCCTGCAGGCAGGAGTGACGCGGCTGGAAGAGCGGGTGTACCGCCTGAGCGCTCAGTAACAGGCACAAAAAAGGCCCGCATCACTGCGGGCCTTTTGTTTGTAGCCGGGCTGATCAGCCGCGACGACGCAGGGCGTCGATACGCTCTTCCAGCGGCGGGTGGCTCATGAACATACGGGCCAGTCCCTGTTTGATGCCACCGTTGATGCCGAAGGCGTTCAGGGTATCAGGCATGTGCACCGGCAGACCCTGTTCGGCACGCAGGCGTTGCAATGCGTTGATCATCGCGCCCGTACCGGCCAGGCGGGCACCGGCATCGTCGGCTCGGAACTCGCGTTTGCGCGAGAACCACATCACGATCGCGCTGGCCAGAATGCCCAGCACCAGCTCGGCGAAAATGGTTGCGATGTAGTAGGCCGTACCCTGGCCTTCTTCATTCTTGAAGATCACCTTGTCGACGAAGTTGCCGATGATCCGCGCGAAGAACATCACGAAGGTGTTCACCACGCCCTGGATCAGCGCCAGGGTGACCATGTCACCGTTGGCCACGTGGCCGATCTCGTGGGCCAGAACGGCCCTCACTTCGTCTTCCTTGAAGCGCTCGAGCAAGCCCTGGCTCACCGCGACCAGTGCGTCGTTCTTGTTCCAGCCGGTGGCGAACGCGTTCGCTTCGTAGGCCGGGAAAATCCCGACTTCGGGCATCTTGATCCCGGCTTCGCGGGACAGTTGCTCGACGGTTTGCATCAGCCATTGTTCGTGACGGGTGCGCGGCTGGGTAATGATCTGGGTGCTCGTGCTCATCTTCGCCATCCACTTGGAGATGAACAGCGAGAACAGCGAACCGGCGAAACCAAAGACGGCACAGAAGACCAGCAGCTGACTGAGGTTGAGGTCAACCCCGTTGGCCGCCATGAACCCGTTGAAGCCAAACAGGCTCAGGGTGATGCTGGCTATCAGCACGACCGCCAGGTTAGTGGCCAAAAACAGCAGGATGCGCATCATGGTTGTAGAAATCTCCTCAAGCTAAAGATGTAGCGTACTGCGGGGTATATAAGGCGCGGCACCGGGTGATTCAACCGAGTGACTATTTCAAACTGTGTCCTACATCGGATTCGCCGGGCATGGGAGATTTCCCACTGCCGAACCCGGTATGGATGACAGGCACGGGCCACCCGGTCTCATTGCGTCGGGCGCGCATGATTTGTATGAGTCGCAAGTGTAGAAGGTGCTGGAGGAGGGGCAGAGCAGAAGTGTTGCTGAATCAGACAGTGCGCAACGAAAGGCTCGTTGCGCACAGATCGCCGGTTACTGGCGGTAGGACTTGAGGAAGTTGCCGATGCGCCCGATGGCCATGTCCAGGTCATCGACACGGGGCAGGGTCACGACGCGGAAGTGATCCGGCCATGGCCAGTTGAAGGCCGTGCCCTGAACCACCAGCAGCTTTTCGGACAACAGCAGGTCGAGGACGAATTTCTCGTCGTTGTGGATCGGGCAGATTTTCGGGTCGATCTTCGGGAACGCATACAGCGCGCCCATCGGCTTCACGCAGCTTACGCCAGGAATGTCGTTGAGCAATTCCCAGGTGCGGTTGCGCTGCTCCAGCAGGCGACCTTGCGGCAGCACCAGGTCGTTGATGCTCTGATAGCCGCCGAGGGCGGTCTGGATCGCGTGCTGGCTCGGCACGTTGGCACACAGGCGCATGTTGGCCAGCATGTCGATGCCTTCGATGTAGCTGTGGGCGTTGTGTTTCGGCCCGGAAATGGCGATCCAGCCGGAACGGAAACCCGCCACGCGATACGACTTCGACAGACCGTTGAAGGTCAGGCACAGCAGGTCCGGAGCCAGCGAAGCGGTGCAGATGTGCACGGCGTCGTCGTAAAGAATCTTGTCGTAGATCTCGTCGGAGAACACCACCAGGTTGTGCTGACGGGCCAGTTCCAGCATGCCCAGCAACACTTCCTTCGAATACACCGCGCCGGTCGGGTTGTTCGGGTTGATGATCACCATGGCCTTGGTGTTCGGGGTGATTTTGGCCTTCATGTCGGCCAGATCCGGGAACCAGTCGGCGCCTTCGTCGCACAGGTAGTGCACCGCGTTACCGCCGGCCAGGCTCACGGCGGCGGTCCACAGCGGATAGTCAGGTGCCGGGACCAGCACTTCGTCGCCGTTGTTGAGCAGAGCCTGCAACGACATCACGATCAGCTCGGACACACCGTTGCCCAGGTAGATGTCTTCGATGCCGACACCTTCGACCTGCTTCTGCTGGTAGTACTGCATCACGGCCTTGCGCGCGCTGAACAGGCCTTTGGAGTCACTGTAGCCCTGGGCGGTCGGCAGGTTGCGGATCACATCCTGGAGAATTTCGTCCGGCGCTTCGAAACCAAAGGGCGCCGGGTTGCCGATGTTCAGCTTGAGGATGCGATGGCCTTCCTCTTCCAGGCGTTTGGCGTGCTTGAGCACCGGGCCGCGAATGTCGTAGCAGACGTTGGCGAGCTTGTTCGATTTGCTGAACTGCATGGCGATGTGATCCCGAAAATGAACGATCCAGGCGGCGAATGGACAACCGTGCTGGGAATCCTGCGTCTTCACACAGGCAAACGTCTTGAGCGGCGGTTTCCAACAATCCGTTTGAATGCGCAGGATCCCGCTGCCAGACTGGCGTGTGACGAGGCGCAATCATACGTGCCGCCCGATCCGTGGAAAAGGTACAGATCGGGCTTTTTCAGCCGCTGAGGTGTGATGATGGAAAAGATAGAAAAGACCCTGGAAGAATGGCGCGCGATGCTCGACCCGGAGCAATACAACGTGTGTCGTCTCAGTGCTACCGAGCGACCGTTCTCCGGCAAGTACAACGCCACCAAGACCGACGGTGTCTATCACTGCGTCTGCTGCAATGAGCCGCTGTTCGATTCCAAGACCAAATTCGACTCCGGTTGCGGCTGGCCAAGCTTCTACGCGCCGATCGGCGAGAGCGCGATGACCGAAATCCGCGACACCAGCCACGGCATGATCCGCACCGAAGTGAAATGCGCCCGTTGCGACGCGCACCTCGGCCACGTATTTCCCGACGGCCCGCTGCCGACCGGTCTGCGTTACTGCATCAACTCGGTGTGCCTGGACCTGGTGCCGCGCGAATAACCGATGCGGGCGATCTTCGGATCGCCTTTCGGATAATTAAATTGCACACAATTCAATTGCTCGCTATTTTTGCAGCTTCTCAACTTCCCGGAGTGCGCACCATGAGCGATAACCTGCTGACCATCCCGTGCACCACCATCAAGGGTGAGCAAAAGACCCTGGCCGATTTCGCCGGCAAGGCGGTGCTGGTGGTCAACACTGCCAGCAAGTGCGGTTTCACCCCGCAATACAAGGGCCTTGAGGAGCTTTGGCAGACTTACAAGGATCAGGGTCTGGTGGTGTTGGGCTTCCCGTGCAACCAGTTCGGCAAGCAGGAACCCGGCAACGAGGGGGCGATCAGCGAATTCTGCGAGCTCAATTACGGCGTCAGCTTCCCGCTGTTCAAGAAGATCGAAGTCAACGGTAACGGCGCCCATCCGCTGTTCGTGCAATTGAAGAAACGCGCACCGGGTGTTCTGGGCTCCCAGGGCATCAAGTGGAACTTCACCAAATTCCTGATCGGCAAGGACGGCCAGTTGGTCAAGCGCTTCGCCCCGGCCACCAAGCCGCAGGATCTGAGCCGCGAGATCGAAGCCCTGCTCAAATGAACGAGCTGTCAACCGATGCGCTGAAGCTCGACAGTCAGTTGTGCTTCAAGCTGTACGCCGCGTCCCGGGCGGTGATCCGTGCCTACAAGCCGATGCTCGATCAGCTCGGCCTGACCTACCCGCAATATCTGGCGATGCTGGTGTTGTGGGAATGGCAGGAAGCGGCGCCGGAACAACCGACGGTCAAGGCACTGGGCGAGCGTCTGGCACTGGATTCAGGGACGCTGACGCCGCTGCTCAAGCGTCTGGAGCAACTGCAACTGGTGCAGCGCCAACGTTCGGCGCGGGACGAGCGTGAGGTTCACCTGAGCCTCACGTCTCAGGGGCAGGCGCTGCGCGAGCAGGTCGGGCCGTTGAAGGATCGCCTGTTGTGTGACAGCGGCGTGGACCTGGATCGGCTCAACGAGCTGCGCACCGGCCTTGATCATCTGCTGGGGCAAATCAAAGCGCTGTCGTAGTCGGTATCCACTGATCCAGCAGCGCGGCCAGTTCTTCGCGGCGGAAGGGCTTGGCCAGGTAATCGCTCATGCCCGCCGCCCGGCAGCGCTCACGCTCCTCGGACATGGCGTTGGCCGTCAACGCCACGATCGGCAAATGCGGCCAGCGACCGCTCTGCCGGATCTGCCGGCTCGCTTCGTAACCGTCCATCACCGGCATGTTGCAGTCCATCAGCACCAGATCGAATTCATGGTGTTCCAGTTGATCCAGTGCTTCTGCGCCATGGGCCGCCACTACCACTTCGCAACCAAGTTTACTGAGCATGCCCTTGGCCACCAGTTGGTTGACCGGGTTGTCTTCCACCAGCAACACCCGACCGCGACGCTGTGAAGGCAAGCTTTCAAGCCGCCCGCGGTCGATGGTGGTGATATCCGGTTGCAGGGTTCTGCGCAGATTCTGATACAGCGCGTTGCGTGCCAGGGGGCGAGCCTGCTGTTGCAGCGGGGCGAGGGCGGCGGCCTCTTCGCCCGGCAGGAAACTGCCGTAGGCTGTTACCAGCAGAATCGGTGCGGTCATGGTCGGCCGCAGGCCGAACAGGCATTCAGGGCAATCCGTGATGATGATGTCCGGTGACGGGCCGAGCAGTGACGCTTCAATCGTGCGCTGCTCGTACGACAGGCCCCAGACCGGCAACAGACTGCTCAGCAGCTCTGACAGGCCGCTGGCCGCCGTAGTGATGGCAAGCACACTGCCATGCAGTTGTGCCGGAATGACCGCACGGGTGTGGCAGGGCAGCGGCAGTTCGGCACAGAACTGGCTGCCGAAACCGACTTCGGAACTGATCGTCAGGCGTCCCTCCATGGCTTCGCACAGGTTGTAGGTCAGCGCCAGGCCCAGTCCGGTGCCGCCGTACTGGCGAGTGATACCGGCCCCGGCCTGGGTGAATGGCTGGAAAATCTTCACCTGGGCTTCCTGGGCAATGCCGATGCCGGTATCGCAGACTTCGATGCGCACGCCGTCCTTCCAGGTCGACAAGCGCACATCGACCCGGCCGAAGCGGGTGAACTTCAAGGCGTTGGACAACAGGTTGCTGACAATCTGCCTGACGCGGGTCGGGTCGCCGAGTACCAGCGCCGGGAAGTGCGGATCGATCAGACACGTCAGTTCGACGCTTGGCGCCGCATTCTGTGACAGCAGGTTGGCGGTGTCTTCGACGAGCGAACCGAGGTCGAAGGGGATGTGCTCAAGCTCCAGTTGCCCGGCATCGAATTTCGACAGATCAAGAATATCGTTGAGCAACTCCACCAGCACCTTGCCCGAGTCGTGGGCAATCGACAGTTGCTGCTGTTGTTCGCCATTGAGCGGGCCGTCGAGGGACAGCGCGATCATGCCCAGCAGGCCGTTGAGCGGAGTACGTATCTCGTGGCTCATGTTGGCAAGGAACGCCGAGCGCGCCTCGGCCATGTCCAGTGCGGTGCTGCGGGCGACCTCCAGCTCCTCGTTGGACTGGCTGAGGCGGGCGTTGATGGCCTTCAGTTCGGCGGTGCGTGCCGACACGATATCTTCGAGTTGAGCGAGGTAGTCAGTAAGGCGGTTTTCCGCGGTGCGCCGTTGCTGGATTTCCGTGGCGATGTTTTCGAACTGCTGGTTGGCGACCTTCACCAGCACGCCGATCTCGTCGTTGGCGTGTCCGCCCGGGCATTCCAGGGTGGTCGGTTCGGCGCTGCGCGGATCGCGTCCGCTGAGTTCACGGATCACCCGCACCAGTGGTTTGGTCAGCATCACGTAGAACAGCGCCAGCAGAATGCCGGTCAGGATCAGGCTACGGGCGAACCCGTTGAGCAGCGTGATTTCGGCCCGGCGCAGGAAGCGGCTGCCGAAGGCATAGGTGTCCACTTCCAGGCTTAACGTACCGAGGGATTCGTTGGGCAAGTGGTCGAGATAGAGCCGGTCTTCGAACTCGCGTTTGGCGCCGAACAGAAAGTCGCTGATCAACCGATAGCCGCTTTGCAGTTCCGGGCGTTTGACGCTGGCCAGCACCGTCTGATTGTTGTCGGTCAGTTGCGCGGAAACGATGGCCGGTGAGCGCAGCAGGCCCAGCGTGAGTTCCTGGGCCAGCTCGGCATCGATGTTGTAGGCGATGCGCGAGGCCGGGTTATGGCTGATTTCCAGCAAAGACAGGATTTCACGGTTGATGGAGGCGTCTTCACTGGCATAATCGATGCCGATTTGCAGCAGACTGAGCAGCGTGCCCAGAATGAACCCGACCAGCACGGTAAGCCTGGCTTGTTTGTAAGACAGCCGGTGGGTGAATTTGATATCCATGGGGTGTTGAACCACTTACGTTTCCCTTCGCTGCTCAAGCATAGTCGATCATGTACGGATACCGTGGTTCCCGAATCGCCTTGTAACAAGGGCCGGGCCGGGTGTCGAACGCTATCGGTCGTCGCTGTATCGCCATCATTACTGTGAACCAGCCCGAGGAGAAGACGTGGATTCCCGATTGAATGCTTTTCTTGAGCGCGCCGAGTCGGTTCTGGCGCGGATCGAACCGCTGCTGCCGGCGCCACGCCCGGTCATCGACTGGGGCACTTGCCTGGCTGCACGCTGGCAGCGCGATGGTCGCAGCGGCTATCTGCTGCCGCTGGAAGTCAGCCTCGACATGCGTCTGTCGGACCTGATCGGTGTCGATCGGCAACTGGAGCAACTGGGCCGAAATACCCAACAGTTCCTCGACGGCATGCCGGCCAACCATGCGCTGCTCTGGGGTTCACGCGGTACCGGTAAATCCTCGCTGGTGCGGGCGTTGCTGGCCGAGCACGCCAAGGCCGGCCTGCGCCTGATCGAGATCGAGCGCGATCACCTGGCCGACCTGCCACGGGTGGTGGAGCAGATCGCCAAGCTGTCGCAGCGTTTCGTGCTGTTCTGCGATGACCTGTCGTTCGAATCCGGCGAAGGCGATTACCGCGTGTTGAAGAGCGTGCTGGACGGCTCGCTGGAGCAGGCACCGGACAACGTGTTGCTGTACGCCACCTCCAACCGTCGCCATCTGGTGCCGGAAAAGGAAAGCGACAACGAAAACTGGAAGCGCGTCGACGGCGAGCTGCATCCAAGCGAAGCGGTGGAAGACAAGATCGCCCTGTCGGATCGCTTCGGCCTTTGGCTGTCGTTCTATCCGTTTACACAGGAACATTTCCTCAATGTCGTCGAACACTGGATCGGGCAACTGGCCGCCAAGGCCGGACTGAGCTGGCAGCGCGACGAACAACTGGACATTCTCGCCGTGCGCTGGGCGACCGGCCGTGGCAACCGCAACGGACGTTGCGCGTACCAATTCGCCCGTTACTGGGTGGGACTGAAATTGCTGGAGCACAAGGCATGATTGATTTGCAACAGAGCGGCCAGGGCCTCGAAGGCTATGGCATGTTGGCTGCACAACTGGAGTCGCTGCTGGCGGACGAGCGCGATTTCATCGCCAACGCCGCACAGTTTTCGGCGTTCCTGTTCAACCAGCTCGATGACCTGAACTGGGCCGGTTTTTACCTCAATCGAAATGAAGAGCTGGTGCTCGGCCCTTTCCAGGGCCAGATCGCCTGCGTGCGCATTCCGTTCGGTCGCGGTGTGTGTGGCGCGGCGGCGGCCAGTCTGCAGACACAACGCGTCGAAGACGTTCACGCGTTCCCCGGCCACATCGCCTGTGACAGCGCGTCGAACAGCGAACTGGTGGTGCCGTTGGTCAAGGACGGTCGCCTGATCGGTGTGCTCGACCTCGACAGCCCGAAGCTTTCGCGTTTCGGCGCAGACGACCAGGTTGGTATCGAACGACTGGCAGCGATTTTCCTGCGCCTGACCGACTGCTGATCACGCTGCCAGGCCCGCCTTGCGCAGCACGCTGGCGGGATCGACCGCATCGATCTGTTGCGGTTCGAGGAACCGACTGGCGTATTGCAGGTAAAGGCCTTCGCGGATGAACAGGCCGAACAGCTCGGCATCGATATGTGCCTCGCGACACATGGTGGCCATGATTCCCAGCGCCTCGCTGAGGGTCTTGGCCTTTTTGTACGGGCGGTCGGCGGCGGTCAACGCTTCAAAGATGTCGGCAATCGCCATCATTCGTGCCGGCAGACTCATTTCCTCGCGTTTCAAGCGTTTCGGGTAACCGGTGCCGTCCATTTTTTCGTGATGGCCGCCGGCGATTTCCGCCACGTTGTTCAGATGCCCGGGGAAGGGCAGATGGCTGAGCATCAGGATCGTCTGCACCATGTGGTGATTGATGATGTAGCGCTCTTCTCGGGTCAGCGTGCCGCGAGGAATACTCAGGTTGTACAGCTCGCCGCGGTTGTACTTGTAGCGCGGGACATCGAGTTTGAACCCCCATGGGTTGTCCTCCGGAATCAGCTCGCTGTCGGCGCGTTCGAGCAGGTGTTCGGGCTTGTCGGACAGTAACTTTTCCCTGACGGGCAGGGTCGGCGCCGGCGTTCGTGCCTGGCGTCGGTTTTCTTCCCAGGACACGCCCAGCCGATCATCCAGCGTGCGTGTCCAGGTGCGCTGCGCAATGCC
Organism: Pseudomonas sp. MWU12-2029; assembly: GCF_023242425.1. Lineage (NCBI taxonomy): Bacteria > Pseudomonadati > Pseudomonadota > Gammaproteobacteria > Pseudomonadales > Pseudomonadaceae > Pseudomonas > Pseudomonas sp. MWU12-2029. The sequence continues at coordinate 274,733 of NZ_JALJDY010000007.1, forward strand.
TTCAAGACGCTGAAGGTCGGTGTCGGCCATGGCCTCACTACCCAGGTTGCAGCGGGCGACGAAACTGAAATCATCATCCAGAGACGCCAGCGTCGTGTCGCGCAGGCTGGCCAGTTGTCGTTCGTCCCCACCCGATGCCAGAGCTTGCCAGTAGCTGATCCAGGCATCGCGCTTGAGCACTTCGAAGCGGGTACGGATTTCGTGAATGCGATCGTTCAGGGTTTCCAGTTTGGTGGCTTTGTCGACGACGTATTCCGGCGTCGTGACCTTGCCGCAGTCGTGCAGCCACGCAGCGATGTGCAAGGCTTCCCATTCATCCTCACTGGGCTGGTAGTCGCTGAAGGCCGGGGCTTCGCTCGCCGCCGCTGCGTGAGCGAGCATCAGGGTCAGTTCCGGCACACGTTGGCAATGCCCGCCGGTGTAAGGGCTCTTGGCATCGATGGCGCCTGCGAGCAGTTGAATGAACGCGTCGAGCAGCTGTTTCTGCCGGGCTTGCAGGCGCTGGCTTTCGATGCTCACCGCCGCCGCGCCGGACACCGCTTGCAGGAACGCGATGCGGTCGGGTCGCAGCTTTTCAAGGTCGGCCGGGGTGCCGCTGTCATTGATCAGCAACACCAGCAGGCCGATTGTTTCGTTGTGTTGGTTGTGCAGGCGGATCCCGATCAGGTGGACGCGCGGCGTGTCCATGGCCAGCAGGACCTTTTGCAGGTCCGCGGCCTCTTCGAAACCGAGGTTGCTGACCACGTTGTCGGCCTGCGCCAGTTGCTCGAACCAGGCCGGACCCTGTGCGGTATCAAGGTCGTGGCCTTGAATATCGAACGCTGCCAGCGGCCGGGAAGTGCCGTCGACTACCAGCCCGTAAGGTTCCATGCGGTTGCCATCACTTTCCCGCAGGTAGATCAGCCCCGCCTGAGCCTGGGCAATCTGCACCGTTTCGAACAACACCCGTTGCAGCAGCGGGGCGAAGCGGGTTTCGGCGGTCAGACTGTCGGTGATGCGAAAGAAGCTGGCCAGAGTGTCCTTCATACGCGCCATCGACAGGCTCAACTGATCGACCTCCAGCACCGGCGAGCGACGGGTCAGGGGAAAGTTGAAATCGAAGCTGCGGATGGCGTCGGCTTCCTTGACCAGTGCATGCAGCGGCTTGACCAGAATCCGCGAGATCAACCAGCCCAGCGGCAGGCATAACAGCAGGGTGGCGAGGGTGATCAATGCACCTTGCCAGCGCATGCGATAGGCATCGACCAGCAACTCGTCTTCCGGCACCAGCAAGGCCATCTGCAAACCTTTCGGACCACCTTCCTGCAGGCTGCTGCGGGCGACGATCCAGCGGCGCCCGTCAGCATTCAGGCGTTTGCCCTGATGATCGGCAGACAGCAGGGCATGCAGGCTCGGGCTCAGGTCGGCTGCCTTGGCCAGACGCGCGGTACGGTCATCGACGATCAGCCGGCTGCTGTCGGGGTACGCTACGGCGTTGCCTTCGGCGTCGAAGAGGACGATTTCTGTCGCTGGCGTCACCACGTGTTTGGTCAGGGTCGCCGACAGCGCGTCGAGGGTCAGGTCGGCAGCGATCACTGCATGCTCACCGCTGCGTCGGGCGAGGGTGGTGCCGACATTGTGGGTGGAAAAGAACACGTAGGGTTCGGTGGTGATCTGCTCGTTCTGTTTTTGTGCGCCGATGTACCAGCCCCGGCTGCGCGGGTCGTAGGCATCGTCCGGATTGTCCTGACGACCGACCGCCGACAACGCCCGATCGAAGAACAGCGACTGTGATCTGACGCCGCCATTGGCGTCATGCTCGATGCTCCAGACCTGATAGGCCGCTGCATCCGGCGCCTTTAGCAAGGTTTTCAGTGAGGCGGTGCGCAACGGCCGCACCATGAAGAAATCACCGTTGTCGTAACCCAGATACAACGAGGCCAGATCAGGATTGTCTGCCAGTGACTGGCTGAACGGTTTGAGCAGGGTCAGGCGTTGTTCAAGGGCGGAGGCCTGAGTCCCGGGGTTGTCCGCGAGCAGGCTCAGCAAGTGCCGGATCGGCGCATAGGTTGATTGCAGATCGACGCGCACATCCTGCTCGATGCGCTCGAACAGTTTTTCGCTGCTCGATAGAATGATCTGTGTGGTCTGCCGGTAGTTGAACAGTCCCAGCACGACCCCGGTGAGCAACAACAGAAAGGTGAACATGACGCTGATGTGCACGTGCAGGGGGAACCGGCGTTGATCCGGGCGCAGTGGGCTGGGCATTGCGGACTCTCCGAGTTGATAAACACACTGCTCAGCGTCCAAGCATAGTTAAGGCCCGGTCATTCTGCTGTGGTCGGTCAACGTCAGTTGCTGCTCCAACGCCTTCTCCAGTTCGAGAATGGCGAAGTTGCTCGCCTTGCACCGGCGTTCGATCTCCTCCACCGGCAAAGCTTGCAGGCAAGCCTGTTCGAGTGCGTCGCAACTGTTGATCAGGCGTGATGCCTGGGCAATGCGTGCAGCGCCTTTGATCTTGTGCGCCATCTCGGCCAGCGCCAGGTGATCCCGGTCGGGGGACAAGGCTTGTAGATCCCGGCGGTCATTCCGGCTGCTTTTCAGAAGTTCGGTCAACAGTCGCCTGGTCTGAGCGGGGTTCCCTCCGGTCAGCGCATAAAGCCCCTGCAGGTTGAACGCAGAGGTATGGAACACAGGTGCATCGAGGATTGGCCGGACACTGTCGACCCATTGGCTCAAGGCACTCAGGCTCAGTGGTTTGAACAGGCACTCGTTCATGCCGGCCTGCTTGCAGCGAAGCACCTCTTCCGGTTGGGCATTGGCGGTAAACCCCAGCACGGTGCAGGTCGGGCGTTGCGTAAGTTCTTCGTGGCGCCGGATCGCGCGGGTCAGTTCATAGCCGTTCATGACGGGCATGTTGCAATCGGCGATGACCAGATCGAATGCGCCGTTTTTCCATTGTTCCAGTGCGCTCTGGCCTTCTTCGGCAATGCTGAAACGGTGTCCCAGGAACTCGAGTTGCTGGCACATCAGCAGGCGATTGGCCGGGTGATCGTCGACCACCAGAACGTTGAGGGGCGTGAGGGCGGTCTGGATCTGTGGTTCGTGTTTCCGGCTTTTCACCTCAGCGGGCATGATCGCCAGTGGTAGCGACACCCTCACTTGTGTGCCGACTCCGGGCTGGCTGCTCAATTGCAGTTGCCCTCCCATCATTTCGCACAGGCTGCGGCTGATGACCAGCCCCAGTCCTGTACCGCTGATTGCCCGGTTCCTGCCATGGCTGGCCTGGGTGAAAGGTTCGAACAGCCGCTGCTGATCTTCGGCAGTAATACCGATGCCGCTGTCCTGAACCGTCAGTTGAACCTTCGAGCAAGCGGGAACATCGCTGTCCAGCAGTTCCAGCGAGATCCTGATCTGGCCTTTTTCGGTGAATTTGATGGCATTGCTGATCAGGTTCGACAGCACCTGTTTGAAACGCAAGGGATCCAGATGTACGTCGATGTTCAGTTCGGGCGGGGAGACGTTCACCACCAGTGCCAGCCGTTTTTGCCGGGCCAGGCCGTCGAAGATCCGGACCACCGAGGCGATGGTATCGATGAGATTGACCCGTTCGGGGCTCAGGCTCAGGCGCCCGGATTCGATCCGGGCAATATCCAGAATGTCACCGATCAGACCCAGCAGATCCTTGGCCGAGCTGTAGGCGGTTTCGATGCTGGATCGGTCCGGATGCACTTTGTCCATGCGCTTGAGTGTCAGTTCGAGCATGCCGATGACCGCGTTCATCGGCGTACGGATTTCGTGGCTCATGGTCGCCAGGAAAGTACTCTTGGCACGGTTGGCATCATCGGCCTGCTCCTTGGCGGCACGAAGCTCGTCGAGCAGCTCATGACGTTCACTGATATCGATCCAGCCGCCGATGATTCCCTGAACATCACCGCTGGAGTCGCGGTATGGCAGGATCCAGTGATAGATCGTCATGCGCCGGTTGCCGATATGCAACGGCCGGTCGAGCACCAGCGGTCTGCCCTCGTTCACGACCCGCTGGTAGTCGGCCTGAAAGGCCCTGGCTTCGAAGGCGTTGCTCAGAGCACCTTCCATCACATTCTTGCCGATGACGTCTTCGCGTCTGGCCTTGAAGGCTTCGAGGTAACTGTCGTTGCAGCTTTGCAGCAACCCTTGTCGATCACGCACATAGATCGGATGAGGCGTGCCGTTGACCAGCGAGCGCATGAACTCCAGTTGATCGTTCAAGGCGCGTTCGGCGGCCTGGCGCTGTTTGATCTGGCGACGCATATAGGCATTCCAGAGCATCGACAGCAGCAACAGCAGACCGGCCGCCCCGATCACCTGATAGAACAGACGCCGGTATTGGTGCCAGGTGCCTTGCGAAAGGCTTGAATAGCCCCTCCATCGACCATTGATGATGCCCAGTTCTTCGGGCGATATGCTCATCAGGGTCTTGTCGATGATCGAGCCCAGTTCGGTGTTGTCTCTGGCGGTTGCCAGGGAAAAGGCGGCTTGCCGGGTGCCGATGGTGGTCGTGATCTGCAAGGGGTGTTCGAAGATGTGCGAAGCGATGAAGTAGTTGGCGATCACCAGCGAGTTCACGGCGCCTTCGACCAGACCCTCGTCGAGCAATGCCACGGCACTGAAAGTGTCCGGGGTCTCGATCAACTGGATGAGTGGAAACTCGTTGCGCAGGTACTCGATCATCGGATTGCCCTGGGCGATGGCCAGGCGCTTGCGCTTGAGCTGACCCAGGTGGGTCGGACTGTCGGCAGCCTTGCGGGTCAGCAGGACATAGGAGTTTTCAAGGTAGGGGCGGCTGAACTTCAGGGTTTCCTCGCGTTGGGCGGTCGGCAGCAGGGCGGCGATCAGGTCGGCCTGATGGTTCTCGATCTGCTTGATCATCTCGACGTCGCTGCGGCTGCGGCGGATTTCGAAGCGCAGGCCGGTTCGCAACCGAATGAGTTCCAGCAGGTCGGCGCTGATGCCGCGAAAGTTACCATCGGTGTCAAAGAAGCTCAGGGGGGCAAAGGCCTCGTTGACGACCACGCTCACCACCGGGTGTTTCTTCAGCCACTGTTCTTCGCGGTGGGTCAGTTGCAGTTTCTGGTCGGTCAGCAAGGTATCGCTGCCGGCACTCCAGCGTTTGGCGATGGTTTCCCGCTCGCTGCCGGGGACAGCCTTGAGCACGTTATCGATGATACCCAGCAGTTGAGGATTGTCGCGACGCACGGCAAAGCTGAAACCGTGGGCTTCGTGCTTGCCGAAATTGGCCATGCGGATGTTGTTCAGATACCCCTTGCTGATCATGTAGTGGGTGGAAATGGTGTCGCCGAGAAATACGTCCGCCTGATCGAAGGCAACGGCGTTGATGGCATTCTGGTAAGACGGATAGGAGGTGATGAGGGCTTTGGGATACAGCGCCTTGACTTCGTCCAGCGGCAGATAGTGATACAGCATGCTCAGCCGCAATCCGGCCAGACCTTCGCTCAGAGACCGGGTTTCACCCGTACGGGTGACCAGTACCGGTTGATCGATGGCGTAAGGGCTGGACAGTACGATGTTGACGTTTTCCGCCTCCAGACCGTTGGACGTGCCAAGCATGTCGATGCTGCCGTCGACCAATGCCCGGATCGCCGCGTCTCGTGTGGCAAAGCGCTTGACCCTGACCGGCAGGCGGGTTGCCTGACCGATCAGTCCGGCGTAATCGGCCGTGAACCCTTCGTAATCGCGGCCGCTGGCCGTCATGTCAAAGGGTGGATAGTCGGGAGCCGATGTGCCCAGAACCAACTCATTGCGATTGTGCAACCAGTCCCGTTGTGAATGTTCAAGCGAGACTGGCAGCAACTTGTCGGTCGAACGACTGAGCAGGGCCAGGTCTTGCGAGATGACGGGGGCGGCTGTTACATGAGCACTCAACCCAAGGCATGCACTCAATACAATCAGGCAGTTTTTCAAGCGACTGGGCATGTCGTCTCTCACACGAGTGCGTTGCGTTTGGCCATTTCAATAAGTTCTACAAGGGATCTGGCTTTGAGTTTCTGCATCAGACGTTTTTTATAAGTACTGACGGTCTTGTTGCTGAGGAACATGCCTTTGGCAATTTCCTTGTTTGTTCGGCCTTGGGCGAATAGTTGCAATACCATCAATTCCCGGTCGTTGACGGATTTGAAAAGTTCCAGTTCTGCGTAGCGCACATCGTCATTGCGAACAGGGTTCAGGGCCTGGCTGGGGAAATAGTTGTATCCGGAAAGGACCGCCTTGATGGCACTGACCAGTTCGCTGAGGTCTTCCTGTTTGCAGACATAACCCGATGCGCCGGACTGCATGCAGCGAATGCCGAACAGCGTCGGGCACTGTGCGGTCAGGACCAGCGTCTTGAACGGGGAACTCATGGCGTTGAAACGGGCAAGGACTTCCAGGCCGTCCAGCTTTGGAATACTGATGTCGAGAATGATCAGGTCGGGGGCGCATTCACGAACCATTTGCATGGCATCGACCCCGTTATCGGTTTCACCGACGACCTTGTAACCTTCATGTTCCAATAGCATTCGAACGGCAAGACGAATAACCGGGTGATCGTCGACAATAAAAACGGAGTTCATAACAAAGTCCCATGCGAACACTAATAAAGGGCGCACCTTAGCTCAGATGAAAGAGCGGTCGCATGAGCCGACAGGACCTCGGTGGCAATCTAGGATCAGTCCTACAAATAAAGAGGAATGGGACTACGTGTGAACTAGTTTTGACGTAGGTAGCGGCTGGCTTCGCGAGTTGAACTTGTTCGATGGAGGGGGCGGGCGTGACTGAAAAACCTGTTTGTTTAATGTTTGTCAGTCATCAATGAGTTTCAGTTTTTTGTTGGCGATACGTCGCGAGCGTCGAACAGGGATATAAGGAAAGGATTGGAATATCCACCAGTCGCCCGCCCGGTCAATGCCTGACCGGGCGGGCGACGAAGTATCAATGGCTGGAGCGCCCTGTCATTTCCAGGGCCATGTCGCTGGCATAGCTGTCGGTCATGCCTGCGATGAAGTCGATCATGCGCAGGAACGATGCGTGCAACGGGCCTTGAGGGTCCGGCGCATTGTTGCCCAGCAAGTCGAGGATTCTGCGGCTCTTGAACGACGGTGTACGCCCGTTGTGTTGTTCGAGGGCCGCACCGCAGAACGCGTTGAGCAGAATCTCCAGCGTCGTGTAGGCGCCGATCTCATGCAGGGTCTTGCGCTTGTCCTGAAAGATTTTCTTGCGGGCAATGTCCTTGGCATTCAGCACACAACGTTTGGCCGGGCCGTGCATGTGCTCCACAAGGTCCCCGTGCAGCGTTCCCGCCAAGAGCGCATCCTGTTGTTCGACAAAGGCCCGGGCGGCGGCGTTGGTCAGGTGTTCGATGGCCTTGCCCCGAAGGATCGCCAGTTTGCGCCGGCGCGAATCCTGAGGGCCCAGCTGTCGGTAGGTTTCTGGCAGATCGTCGCCGACCAGACCCAGCAGCAGCGACTCGACCTCGGGATAGTCCAGCAGGTCCATCTCCAGGCCATCTTCCAGATCGATCAGCGCGTAGCAGATGTCATCCGCAGCCTCCATCAGGTAAACCAGCGGATGACGCGCCCAGCGCTGTTCTTCGAGTTGCGGCAGGCCGAGTTTGTGGGCGATCTGCTCCAGCAATGGCAACTCGCTCTGATAGCAGCCGAACTTGTGTTTCTTGTAACCCAGAGAGTCGGCGTGGCGCGCGGTCCACGGGTACTTGAGGTAGGTGCCGAGGGTCGCGTAGGTCAACCGGGTGCCGCCGTCGAACTGGTGATATTCCAGCTGCGTGAGAACCCGGAAACCCTGGGCATTGCCCTCGAAGTTCAGGAAGTCACCGCGTTCGGCGTCACTCATCGCATCCAGCCAGCCGCGTCCGGCGGCCTGCTGGAACCAATGGCGGATGGCGTCTTCGCCGGAATGGCCGAAGGGCGGATTGCCGATGTCATGGGCCAGGCAGGCGGACTGCACGACCATGCCCAGATCGCTTGGCTCGCACCACTCGGGCAGGGCGCGACGCAGCGTTTCGCCCACTCGCATGCCCAGCGACCGGCCGACGCAACTGACTTCCAGCGAGTGGGTCAGGCGCGTGTGGATGTGGTCGTTGCTCGACACGGGATGCACCTGGGTCTTGCGGCCCAGGCGGCGGAAGGCGCCAGAGAAAATGATGCGGTCATGGTCTTTGTGGAACGGGCTGCGGCCGAGTTCCTGCGGGCTGTGCAGCGGCTTGCCGAGACGTTCGCGGTTGAGCAGGGTTTGCCAATCCAAGGCTGATTCTCTCCGTCGGGTGACTGGTGCCCTAGCTTCCCGGTTCGGGCGAGTGTCTGCAAGCGCAACTACAGCCCGGCGGCGTCAATGTCGATCAACAGCAGGCGCTCGCCATTGTCGAAGAACTGCCCGGCGGTCAGGCAGTACTGGTTGCTGGTGGCATCGCGGTAGGTGTTGGAAAGCGTCAACCGGCGTTCTTCCCAGCCTTCGGCCAGCAGATGGTAGAAGTAGGGGCGCCACGACCAGTTATGGCCCAGGTAGCGGTTGTCGGCGACCCAGCCGCTTTGCCGCCATTCCAGGTTCGGCGTCAGTTGCGTGCCCTGACGGTCGCACTGATAAAACCGCAGCAACCACGGAAAGGCGTCCAGTTGCGGCAAGGCACTGAGCGGCGCGCGGGTTTGAGCCCAGCTCTGCAGAATCGACATCAATTCGCCGAGCTGTTGGCGCATGGACATCAACTTGCCGCGCTCGGCGAGTTTCTGCTTCACATAGGCCTGGCGAAGTTCAGCGAAGCGCTGGACGAAAGCATCCGTCGCAAAGAAAGCCTCCTGCGCCCGGGCGAACAGAAAACCCTGTACATAGCGTGAGCCGCATTCCAGTGCAAAATTCAGTTGTGCTTCGGTCTCCACGCCTTCGGCGATAATCCAGCAACCAGTCCTTTCGGCCATCTGCGCCAGTGCCTTGACCACATCGCTGCTGGGCCCGCCGAGCGCGGCGGCCTGAAACAGGCGCATGTCAAGCTTGAGGATGTCCGGCTGCAAGGCCAGCACGCGATCCAGCTGTGAATAGCCGGCGCCGAAATCGTCGATGGCGATCCGTGCGCCGGCATCACGATAGCGTGCGACGACTTCGGACAGACGCTGACTGTTGCCGCCCAGTTCGGTGATCTCGAAGACAATCCGCTGCGGGTCGACGCCACGCCGGGCGAGTTGTTTCAGGCTGGGTAGCGCCTGGTCGGCGCGCAGACGGCTGATCCAGCGCGGTGACATGTTCAGGCTGAGAAACCAGTCCGGCGGCGCTTCGTGAAATCGGCTCAGCGCATTGTCACGAATCTGCCGGTCGAGGCGGCGCAAGGCGGTAGCGGGCGTTCGTGGGTCGGCGAACAGCGGCCCGACCGATGTCAGTTGCCCTTGCGCCTGGCGCAATCGACCCAGAGCCTCGACGCCTGCAATGCGTCCGGTAGCGGTATCGATGAAAGGCTGAAAGCAGGCGAGCGGTTGCCCGTCGATCACGGGGCCTCCTTGGTCATTGTTGTTCTGGTGGGATCCTGCCGGCCGGATAGGCGAGCGGGATTGAATCTCCGGATGAAGAGATTCAATCCCGCCAGCAGTGCAAGAATGCAGCCAGATGTGGAACTCAGCGTTTGCCCGAGTTCTGCATGACCAGTTTGATCAGCGGCGCGAGGCTGGTACCGAGGCGGATCAACCGGCTCAGGCCGCCGATGCCACCGCTTTTCGCTCCTTTGCCGGTCAGGAACCCCAGCAGCGTCACGGCGGCCACGCCCCACAACGGCGCATGTTTGATGCCGAAACCTTCCTGCAGGTTTTGCGTCATGCCGCGCATGCGTTGCAAGGGCTGCAGCACCTGGCCGGTTTCGTGGCGGATTTCCTGACGATGCATTTCCATGCGCAGGCGGATCAGGGCCTTGCGCATTTCCTGGCGCGAGCTGTTGCGCGGAAGTTCAGGCAGGCTCATGGCAGCAGGCGCTCCCGGTCGTTGGCCAGTTCTTCCAGGGTGCCGTGGAAGGGCGAGGATTCATCGAAGATTGCCGCCTTCAGGCGCAGCCCGCAGAAGATCGCGGCCAGGGTGTAGAACACGCACAGGCCGATGATGGCGGCGAGCCGATAGGTGTCCCAGAACACGATCAGGACGAGGGTCGACAGGCCGACCAGCAACAGCAGTGCAAACACCAGCGCCAGGCCGGCGAACAGCAACAGGCTGACGGTGCGTGCTTTCTGCTCCTGCAACTCGATGCCGAACAACTCGACGTGACTGTGCAAAAGACCGAGGACGGCTGCACCCAGGCGCCGCGTGGAAGAGGCAGTGCCCGCAGTCGGGCCGGATTCACCGATCGACATGATCAGCGCCGCGTGGCCAGCAGGCCGATCAGAAAGCCCACGCCCGCCGCGATACCCACCGATTGCCACGGGTTGGCCGACACATAATCTTCGGTGGCGGTGACCGCAGCCTGGCCGCGCTCGCGCAGAGTGTCTTCGGTCAGCTTCAGGGTTTCCCGCGCGCGCAGCAGACTTTCGTGGATCTGTTCGCGCAATTCATCAGCCTGGTCACCGGCCAGCGTGGCGGTGTGTTCCAGCAACCGTTCGGTATCGCTGACCAGGGTCTGGAAGTCGTTCATCAGGATTTCTTGAGCAGTCTTTGCCTTGGTGCTGGCCATTGGGAATCTCCGTAAGTGGCGGTCTGAAGCGGCTTCTGAAACTTTCGAGTATGAGCCTTGCGTGAAGGTTCAGTACAAATGACTGGTACATCTTTTGCTGTGTCGTGGTGCGTCCTCCGGCAGCAGTGCTCTGTTGCCGGGCGCGAAGCCGGGAAATCATAGCCCGGATGACACGGGTTCAGCTCAGGACATCGACCTCGTGCGCCAAAGCGGTTCGCCGCCCCCTCGGGCTTGTGACTGTATGGTCGCAACTTGGTGCATGAAATGTCTGCATGAACCGCTTTGGTGCCTTTTTCAGCCTTGGGTCTGCCTCTTCATGGAAAATCTGCAAAGCGCTGTGGATACGCTCGTTCATAGTTCCAACACGTTGTTCATTCTGATCGGTGCGGTCATGGTGCTGGCCATGCACGCCGGTTTCGCCTTTCTGGAGGTCGGAACGGTTCGCCAGAAGAATCAGGTCAACGCTCTGTCGAAGATTCTCAGCGACTTCGCGGTGTCGACGCTGGCCTATTTCTTTATAGGCTATTGGATTTCCTACGGGGTGACGTTTCTGCAACCGGCGGCGGTGCTCAGTGCCGATCATGGTTACGGGCTGGTGAAGTTTTTCTTCCTGCTGACCTTTGCGGCGGCGATCCCGGCGATCATTTCCGGCGGCATTGCCGAGCGGGCGCGGTTCGTTCCGCAGCTGTGCGCGACGGCGCTGATCGTGGCGTTCATCTATCCGTTTTTCGAGGGGATGATCTGGAACGGCAACTATGGTCTGCAAGCCTGGCTGGCCGCGCAATTCGGCGCCTCCTTCCATGATTTCGCCGGCTCCGTGGTGGTTCACGCCATGGGCGGCTGGCTGGCGCTGGCAGCGGTGCTGTTGCTGGGCCCGCGCAACGGCCGCTACCGCGATGGCCGGCTGGTGGCATTCGCACCGTCGAGCATTCCGTTTCTGGCGCTGGGCTCGTGGATCCTGATCGTCGGCTGGTTCGGCTTCAACGTGATGAGTGCGCAAACCCTGCAGGGCGTCAGTGGCCTTGTGGCGGTCAATTCGTTGATGGCGATGGTGGGCGGTACGGTGGCGGCGTTGATCGTCGGGCGCAATGACCCGGGCTTTCTGCACAACGGTCCCTTGGCCGGTCTGGTGGCGGTGTGTGCCGGCTCCGACCTGATGCATCCGGTGGGCGCGCTGGCGACTGGTGCGATTGCGGGCGCCCTGTTTGTCTGGTGCTTCACGGCGGCGCAGGTCAAATGGCGGATCGACGACGTGCTGGGTGTCTGGCCGCTGCACGGCTTGTGTGGCGTATGGGGCGGCATCGCCTGCGGGATCTTCGGCTCGACCGCGTTGGGCGGGCTGGGTGGTGTCAGCCTGATCAGCCAGTTGATCGGTACGGTGTTGGGCGTTGGGGTGGCCCTGGCCGGCGGATTTGCCGTCTACGGCTTGATCAAGGCCCTGCATGGTCTGCGCCTGAGTCAGGAACAGGAGTATTACGGTGCGGACCTGTCGTTGCACAAGATCGGCGCGGTGAGCCAGGACTAAGTCTCTTCATCTTCGGCACCCGGGTAGAAGCCATGCAGCAGGCGATAGCGGTCGATACGCACCCGATCGACTTTTTCCTGCACCTGGTGTGCCGGCAGACCGAGCAGAATCAAGGCATGGGACGCGAGCATCAGGCTTGATTCCAACAGCTCCGGCACCACTTCGCTGGCGCCGGCGGCTTTCAGTTCGGCCCACTGGCTGTCGTCGCGGGTGCGCACCAGAATCGGCACTTTCGGGTTGAGTCGCCGGGCCTCCTTGAGCACCCGCAACGCCACATCGCTTTTATCCACGGCAATCACCAGCAGCCTTGCGCGCAGCAAACCGACCGCAGTCAGCAGGTCGCCACGCGCAGAGTCGCCGTAATGCACGTCGCGTTCGACGGTGGCTGCTTCCTGAATACGTACGGGGTCGTTGTCCAGGGCAATGTAAGGTTGCCCGGCGTTGCGCATGAAACGTCCGATCGACTGACCGACACGCCCGTAGCCGCAGATCACCACATGCTGATCGAGGCCGGCATTGAGGGCGCTGATTTCCTCGATCTGCGCTTCCTGATTGGGTTTGCGGTGCAGGGTGGCGGCGATGCGGGGGGCTGCGCGCAACATCAGCGGCGTCAGCAGCATCGAGCAGAACGTCGCAGCGAGGAGCAGGGCGCCGAGATCGGTGGGCATCAACCGGTTCTGCTGCATCTGCGCCATCAGGGCGAAACAGAACTCGCCGCCCTGAGCCAGGGCCAGGCCGCTGCGCCAGGCGGTTTCATTGTCGCTGCCACGCCATTTCACCAGCAGCGCCACCACTGAGCCCTTTATCACCAGCAAGCCCAGGGTCATGGCGATAATCACGACGCTGTGGCTGGCAAACAATTGCAGGTCGATCAGCATGCCGATGCTGACGAAGAACAGGCCGAGCAGGATGTCGCGGAACGGCCGGATATCGGCCTCGATCTGATGCCGATAATGACTTTCCCCCAGCAGCATGCCGGCCAGGAACGCGCCGAGGGCAGGGGAGAGGCCAAGCAGGTGAGTCAGCCAAGCGGTGAGCAACACGATCACCAGCGCCAGCAGCACGAACAGCTCGGCCGAGCGCGATGCCGCCACCTCCTGAAACAGACGCGGCAACAGCCAGCGACTGGCCAGCAGCAAGCCGATGAACAGCACGACAGTCTTGATCAGTGTCAGCGGCAACGCCCAATACCAGGCTTGATCGCTGCTGCCGGCGAAGACGGGTACCAGCGTCAGCAATAATACGGCCACCACATCCTGAAACAACAAAACCCCGACCGCATTCTGCCCATGGCTGCTGAATATTTCACCGAGACTTCCCAGTTCCTTGGTGACGATCGCCGTCGACGAAAGTGAAAGCCCCGCGCCGAGCAGCAGCGCCGGGGTAAGGGGCATGCCCAGCAGCATCAGCACGCTTCCCAGCAGCGCTGTGCTGACCAGCACCTGTTGGCTGCCCAGACGAAAAACCACCTGGCGCAGGGCAATCATTTTCGACAGGGAGAATTCCAGCCCCAGGGAAAACAGCAGAAACACCACGCCCAACTCGGCAAGATCCGGCAGATGCTCGCTCTCGTTGATCCAGTCGAACGCTTTCGGCCCGACCATCAGCCCGACGCACAGATAGCCCAGCACCGGTGGCAGGCGCAGGCGGCGAAACAGGGCAATCATCACCAGGGACGAGGCAAGAATGATCAACAGATTGGCAAACACAAAACACTCCGGTGGCAGGGTCAGGCTCTTCAAGCGTAGAGGCAAAAAACACCGGAGCATGGTGTAAAACGCATTTGTGCGGGCTGATTTGAGTCAGGGTTTTGCGAGGATAAACTCGCTCAAAAACTTGAGGTCTCTGACGGGTCGACGGGTTCACAGGTCAGGCCTAAAATGGCCAATCAAAATTTGGGATTGAACGCGCATGCTTCCTGAATGCCAGTTGTTCGGCACCCTGGGGTGCCATCTGTGTGAAGTCGCTGAAGCCGAGCTGATGCCGTTCGTCGAGCATGGCCTGCTGGTGGAGCTGGTGGACATTGCCGACGACGAGTCCTGGTTCGAGGCCTACAGCCTGCGGATCCCCGTGCTGCGCCGGACCGATACCGGAGCGGAACTGGGCTGGCCGTTCAGCGCTGATCAGGTTGTGGCATTTCTGCGTTAATCCTTTCCCTCGATGCTGTCTGGCCATTCATCGAGACGGTTATCGAACCTTGGCACTCTCGGGTTTATTCGGTTACTGTATGTTCATACAGTAATTGGGTGGGCTCGCCATGCTTCTTTTTTTGGGCAATGAGCAGGGCAGCCAGGACGTCAGAGGGATGAACCGTGGTCAATGTCGAACAGTTGAAAAGCAGCGTGAACCGGATGTCGGTTGATGTGGTGCACGACGCCGTCCGCGAATTGCGTCTGGACGGTCTGGTCACGGAGGGCAAGACGCCTTTCAACAAGCTGCATTTCAATACCTGTTTTGCCGAGATCGAGGCGTTGTTCCAGCGCGCCGGCTATCACAAACAACTGGATGTGGTGGGTTATCAGGGACTGTTGTACGCCTTGTACGACCCGGGTCGCTGGGAGGCTGTCGATGTACTGCGCTGGCTGAAGGAGTTCACCGAGGCCGCGGCCCTCAAATCGATTCCCGCCTGATTCTGCGCTAGGTCTGCTGCGTCCGGTGTTGGATAATGCCGCTCTGCTTTGAGGGTTCGAGTTCTCCGTATGTCCAGCACATCTACATTTTCCGCCGCACAGAATCAGGCCAGCACGCTTTATCTGCCTCCCGGCGACTGGCGGACGGTGTTCGATTGTCTGTGTGATCACTTCAGTGCCATCGGACGGGATCAGTGGCTGGACCGGATTGCCCGAGGCCGGGTACTGGATGGCGAAGGCCAGCCGATTGCGCTGGACCTGCCGTACAAGGAAGGCCTGCGCATCCATTACTTTCGCGAAGTGCCGGATGAAAAGCCGATTCCGGTGGTCGAGTCGATTCTCTACGCGGACGAACATCTTGTCGTTGCAGACAAACCCCATTTCCTGCCGGTGACGCCAGCGGGGGAATACGTGGAACAAACGCTGCTGCGCCGGTTGATTCGTCGTCTGGACAACCCGCACCTGGTGCCGCTGCACCGAATCGACCGGCACACCGCCGGGCTGGTGATTTTTTCGGCCAATCCGCAAACACGTTCGGCGTATCAGTCATTGTTCCCTACACGGCAAATCGAAAAACGCTACGAAGCCATCGCTGCTGCATTGCCGGGGCTGGATTTTCCGTTGGTACACAAGAGCCGTATGGTCGATGGCGAGCCTTTTTTCCGCATGCAGGAAGGTCCCGGTGTCAGCAACACCGAAACGGCAGTGGAAGTGCGGGAACGGAACGGCGACCTCTGGCGTTACGGCCTGTATCCGGTGACCGGCAAGAAACACCAGTTGCGGGTGCACATGACGGCATTGGGTGCGAGCATCTGCAACGATCCGTTCTATCCCGAGGTGTTGAAGGACGTCGAGGACGATTACACCAAACCGCTCAAGCTGCTGGCGCAGGGTTTGCGGTTCATTGATCCAGTGACGGGGCAGGTGCGTGATTTTGAAAGCCGGATCACGCTGGACTGGTGAGAAATAGTGCAAGCCATCTTTCTGACGCCCACGAAAAAGCCCGCAAATGCGGGCTTTTCTGTATCTGGCGTCGCTTACAGTTCTTTAACGGTGCGAACCTGATCCTTGTTGATGCGAGTCTGCTTGCCGTCCAGCTGTTCGAATTCGTAGAAGCCCGAATCCTTGTCGTATTTAGGCGAGTCGACGGCCTGGATTTCGCGACCGTCATTCAAGGTGATCACCGTTGGCGAAGCGCAACCGGCGAGGGTGGCCAGGCCCAGTGCGAGCATGAAAGTGGCGAGAGTCCGTTGAGTCATGTGTTTGTCTCCGAAGGGAATTCTTTTGGTTACTGAGCTGTAGACGTATGCAAGGCGTGAGAGTTCCTTGAATGCGGTCAGTCTGACACAGTGTTATGAGAGCTTAACAGTTCCGGGGTATTGAGATTGGCCAGCCGTGGGTCGTTGTCCGGGCAAATCAGGGCCTGGGCTCCAAGGCTGCGCATGAGTCGGCCAGGGCTGCGCTCTCCCTCGTGCCAGGCCTCTTCGAATGCGGGCTGAAGCGCCACCGGAATTACGCAAAGCAGTGGTTCCCAGTGCTCGTCGTGACGCAGCATCAACGGGTTTTCAGGGTGCAGGCTGGCGGTCTCGCGCATGCTCTGTAAGAGGGGAAGATCGATTCGCGGTACGTCGCATGGCAATACCAGCAGATGGGAATGGCGAGCGGCTCGCAAACCGGCACGGATGCCAGCCAATGGTCCGGGAAAGTCTTCTTCGTCGTCCGTCACCAATTGATCGGCGAAGGGCGCATAGCGTTCGCGATTGCGGTTGCAGGAAATGATCAGATCGTCGGTCAGCGGGCGAACCTTGCGCTGCAAATGAGCGATCAGCGGTTCCCCGTGCCATTCAATCAGCCCCTTGTCCTGGCCACCCATGCGTTGACCGCGCCCGCCGGCCAGCAGCAGGACGGAGCAGGAGGGCAGTTGCGTATTCGAAGTCATGGCAGCTCTCCGCAGGTTCGGTGAAAAAATGGGGCGCTGTGATATAACACCGGGCTGTTTCTCCTACAACTGGATGAGCCTATGAAAGCCAAGGCTGATGTACCTTTTGCACCGCTCAATATCGCGGTATTGACGGTCAGCGACACCCGCACTCTGGAAACCGATACTTCCGGCCAGGTCTTCGTCGACCGTTTGACCGCTGCCGGTCACAACCTGGCGGAGCGGGTATTGCTCAAAGATGACCTGTACAAAATCCGCGCGCAAGTTGCCCACTGGATTGCTGAAGATGCCGTGCAAGTGGTGCTGATCACCGGGGGCACAGGCTTTACCGGTCGCGACAGTACACCGGAAGCCGTTGCGTGCCTGCTCGACAAGCAGGTGGATGGTTTTGGTGAACTGTTCCGGCAGATTTCGGTGGCTGATATCGGTACTTCCACTGTGCAATCCCGTGCACTGGCTGGACTGGCTAACGGTACGCTGGTTTGCTGCCTGCCAGGTTCGACCAACGCGGTGCGCACCGGTTGGGATGGCATCCTGGCCGAGCAACTGGATTCGCGGCATCGCCCGTGCAATTTCGTCCCTCACCTGAAACAGGCGGCTCCTTGTGAATCCCGCGGGTAAGCCTGGCAAGACCGGCAGCCTGATGCCGGTCGAGGTGGCCTTGGCGCGTCTGCTGGAAATGGCTGATGCCTCGCGTATTGTCGAGTCCGAGTGTCTGCCATTGGCGCAGCTCGAGGGGCGGGTGTTGGCGCGGGATCTGGTTTCGACACTGGATCTGCCGCCGTGGCCCAACAGTGCCATGGACGGGTATGCCTTGAACCTGGCTGACTGGACCAGTGAGCCGATGCCCGTCAGTCAGAAGATTTTTGCCGGTCAGTCGCCTGTACCGCTGGAACCGGGAACCTGTGCCCGTATCTTTACGGGGGCACCCGTTCCACCGGGCGCCGATTGCGTCGAGATGCAGGAAAACGCCGTGACCGAGGCCGACGGACGAGTCCGGTTCATCGAGTCCATGGTGTTCGGGCAAAACATCCGCCCGCAGGGTCAGGAAACCACGGTGGGCGAATTGGTCCTGTCCGCGGGAACCCGGCTCGGTCCGATCGAGCTGGGGTTGGCTGCGTCTTTGGGCTGCGCCGGCCTTGAAGTGATCCGCAAGCCCCGTGTGGCAGTGCTGTCCACTGGCGATGAGCTGGTTGAACCGGGAGCGGCACTGGGTCCGGGACAGATTTACAACAGCAACCGGGTGGTGCTGTGCAGCTGGCTGCAGCGTCTGGGCTGTGAAGTGCTGGATGCCGGGATTCTTCCAGATGACTTGTCCGCCACCCGAGCGCGTCTTGGGGAGCTCGAAGAGGCCGACTTGATACTGTCGACCGGAGGCGTATCGGTTGGGGAAGCGGATTTCCTCGGCGTCGCGCTTAGGGAGGAGGGTGAGCTGACGCTGTGGAAGCTGGCGATCAAGCCCGGGAAACCTTTGACTGTTGGGCATTTTCGGGGTGTTCCGGTCATCGGTCTGCCCGGCAACCCCGCGTCGACGCTGGTGACTTTTGCCTTGTTGACCAAGCCTTATCTGCTGCGTCGTCAGGGTGTGCAAGATGTAGAGCCTCTCAAGTTTCCAGTCCCGGCTGGATTCGTCTGGCCCCAGGCCGGTAATCGGCGTGAATTCCTGCGGGGGCGACTGGAGCAGGGACAGGCAACTATCTACCGAAACCAAAGTTCAGGTGTTCTGCGCAGCGCCGCCTGGGCTGATGGGTTGGTAGAAGTGCAGGAGGGGCGCACCCTGATCCAGGGAGAAATGGTGCCCTTCATTCCCCTGAGTGACCTTCTCGGCTGATCATTGAAATGCAGGCCCGGCGCGGGCCTGCATTTCTGTAAGTCATCGGCTGATCAGCGTCACGAGCTGGTCGAAGCGACTATTGGCAACCCAGCCCAACAATCCAAGGACCACTGCTGTGGCGCCCGCAGAGTAGGCGAGACGATGTTTGATGGCTTTGACGTCTCCCTTTACTTCGTCCATGTCTCGGCGAATATATTTGAGGTGGGTTTCCAGCTCGGTGACACGGGGGTCCATGATTTTTTCTCCAGTGTTTTTGGCGCTGCTCTTGAGTTCGGGTTTATGGCAGGCGCGACTGCCGGAGAGGGGGGCAACCGGACTTGCGGTCATTCTTGCGTCATGACCGTGCATGGGAAATTCCGCCTGCTGCCATGAGTTTCTGCCGGCTGAAACTGCTGCTCGAATGATCCAGCGTCCGGGTGATGTTTTGACTCATTACCTGCACATCCTTGTGTTATCGGGTTAAAGATTGCTGCCTCAGACCCACAGTGTACGAATGGTCTGGATGGGTCAATTGAGCCGATTCCTTACATTCCGTACGAAAAAATACCGCCTTGTAGGACGAATGAGCCGCGTCGCTGGAAATACTTGGGATTACGGTGGCTCTTTTGCGTGCTGTGAGGGTCAAGATGTCCCGAACTGATTTGATAACGGGAGTGGCCAATATGGATGAGCGCAGGGCATTGCTGATTCTGCATGGCAAGCAGGCACTTAACGAAGCGGTTCGTGCCGCCGTTGAACACAAGCGCAAGCAGGGCTGGGAATTGGCGGTACGCCTGACCTGGGAGGCCGGTGATGCCCAGCGTCTGGTCGAAGAGGCCCTGGCTGGTGGATACAGGCAGATCATCGCCGGCGGTGGCGATGGCACCTTGCGCGACATCGCCGAGGCCCTGGCGGCTCACCCGGGAGAGGCCAGTCTGGTGCTGCTGCCACTGGGAACCGCCAACGATTTTTCCCGCGCGGCCGGTATACCCCCGGAGCCCGCCGAGGCGCTTGAGTTGCTCGGTGCACCTGCCCATGACATTGATCTGGGTGAGGTGGGCGGGCAGATATTCCTGAACATGGCCACGGGCGGGTTTGGCAGTCAGGTCACTGCCAATACCTCGGAGGATCTGAAAAAGGTGCTGGGCGGCGCGGCCTATCTGTTTACGGGCCTGTCGCGATTCAGTGAGTTGCACGCCGCCTATGGCGAATTGCAGGGGCCGGACTTTCACTGGAGCGGTGAACTGCTCGCGCTGGGTATCGGTAATGGCCGCCAGGCAGGCGGAGGACATGTGTTGTGCCCGGAGGCACTGGCGGATGACGGCCTGCTGGATATCAGTATTCTGCCGGCACCACAGGAGCTGGTCGGCACGCTGAAAAACCTGCTCAGCGACGGATTCGGTCTCGACAACATGTTTGTCCGCACGCGTTTGCCGTGGGTCGAAATCAAGGTTGCCGAAGGGCTCTGCATCAATCTTGATGGCGAGCCGCTGGAAGGCGACAGTCTGCGGTTTGCGGCTCGTCCGGCGGCATTGCGTGTGCATTTGCCGGAGAACTCGCCGCTGTTGGGCAGGACGCGGCGGGTCAGTCGTCCAGACTGATGATCTGCTCCCGTACGGCAAACAGTACCAGCCCCGCCACATCGTAGATCTGCAGGCGTTTCATGATCTGCGAGCGGTGGGTTTCCACAGTCTTGATGCTCAGACCCAAACCATTGGCGATCTCACGGGTGGACTTGCCGCGAACGATCAGGCGCAGGATTTCCAGCTGGCGAGCCGTCAGGTTGTGGGAATCGGCGACTTCCGGTTGCAACTTCTGATTGCGTGTCAGGGCCTGGTTGATCACCGTGTGGGCGATGGCCGGGCTCAGGTAGCGTTCGTTGTTGCGCAGGGCTTCCAGTGCGTGTTCGAGCTCGGTGGCCGTGGTGTCCTTGAGCAGATAGCCATGAGCACCGGATTCCAGTGCCTGCATGATCAGCGCAGGGTCGGTGTGCATCGACAGAATCAGCACTTTGCTGTGCGGGCGAACCCGTCTGAGCCGCTGCAATGCCTCCAGGCCGCCGGTTTCTCTCATGGAAATATCCAGCAAGACGATATCGGGGTTCAACTGCTCGACCATCTCGAGCAATTGCGAGCCGTCATTGGCCTCGCCGATTACCGCGTAACCGGGAATATCCAGCACCAGAGCGCGCACGCCGGCTCTGATCAGCGAGTGGTCATCCACCAGAAGTAAGTTACAAGTCAACGCATAACCTTATTCGTACTGGCCCGCTCGAGTGCACGGGGCGCCCAGGGGAATAGTGCTTCGATTTGAGTGCCTTTGCCCGGTTCGCTCGTCACGCTCAGGCTGCCGCCCAGTTGCTCGATCCGTTCGGCCATCCCGGCCATGCCTCGTTGTCCTTCACGACCGGGATTGGCGGCCGGGGCAAACCCCAGACCGTCATCGCTGATCAGCAGGGTCAAGCCTTGGGGAAGGCGTTGCACGCGGATCAGCAGGTTCTTGGCCTGCGCATGTCGCAGGATGTTGGTCACGGCTTCCTGAGTGATGCGGAAGGCGGCGACAGCCATTTCTTCAGGGATGCCGTTCAAACGCTGCTGACAGTCCAGGCTCCAGTGAACCGATGTATTGGCCAGTGTCTTGAGCAAATGCGCGCGCAGACTGGCTTCCAGTCCGAGGCTGGTCAGTTGTCGTGGGTTGAGAATGGCCGAAACGTCGCGGACTTTATTGAGGGTTTCCTCAAGGGTGTCGCAGAGTGCCGAACATTGTTCCTGAAGCTCTTCGGGCAGACGCCGTTTGAGCCATTCGCTCTGCAACTTGGCGGCGGTCAGCAACTGGCCGATATCGTCGTGCAGTTCACGGCTGAGGCGATGGCGTTCGTTTTCCTGGACTTCGAGCAATCGATCGGCCAGCTCCTGGGGCTGAAACTTGATCGACTTGCGCGACAGGCGATGCTGGGTAAAGACGCAAGCGGCGGCTGCCACGTTGAGCAGCAGCAGGCCAAATGACAACGGTGCGGACAGGCAATAAGTCAGCAGACTGCCCAAAGCTGCACCAATGCAAAGCGTGAGCGTGAACCTGCGCGCGTTTTCTCGGGAGGGTGGCCATGTGGCGATTGACTTGAGGCTGGCGTACATAGCGGATGGAGCCAATGGATGTTCGCTGCGGGCAGACCGGTCAGAGTGGCTGGCGGTCTCTGTCTGAAAATCTGTGATTCAGGTTGTTGGTTTCAATACGGTTCAGTGATCGATAATTGACTGCCAACTTCGGAGCAGACCGATCATTGAAGTCACTGTGCCATTAAGTGAAAGCAACTAACGCGCGGCATAATACCACTTAACATACCGTTGGTCGCGTTCGCCCTATATGTCCAAAGAGTCAGGAAATACGCCATGTTGGACGTGAGTTCCATAATGGAAAAAGTTGATTTATTGGAGTCGATAATTATCGGTGACACCTGAAGTCTTCAATTTTTATACACAGGTAAACCCTGACTTCAACGGTAGGCAGTCTGCATGTTGAAGCGTAATTATTTATTTGGAGATGTCGCTGGCAGGCATGAGTTATTCAATTGCGACATTCGATGGCTCGAACTAACAGGCTCCAACGGACCCGGCGTGCACTCGATTACGCTTGCCGCTCCGAGTAAGACACGAGGGACAAGGGTTTGGCACTGAGCGGCGGTTGAAACTGGCTCTGCCCAACCTGGAAGGCGAACGCTTCGATGAGGGACGTCTGCTCGCTTTCGTCCAGGCTTAGCTGGCCGGTGCTCTGGTCGACCAGTTCAAGTTGCCATGCCATCAGAGTGAAGCAGTCTTTCAGGGCATCGAGCGCCTGGGCATGCAGGTCGACATGATCTTGCGTCTGAGTGAGCAAACCGTGCAGGTGCAGGCAGAACTCGGAGACTGCCACCAGTGCCAGGGCATCGGCCTTGTTCGCCAGTTTGAGCAGGGTGCTGAGCATGCAATCGATTGCGTCCTTGTCATTGCTGATCAGTTGCAAATGACTCAGGCACTCTTCGGACTTGGCCAGGAGCGTTTCAGCCTCGACAAGAAATTCGGGGAACCGCTGCGCCCACTCTTTACGGTCGTTCGGCATGCTTATCTCCACAACGTCATGTCTGATGAGCGAATGTCGTGTGTGTCGACGATCATGAACCGTCGTGAGATCGCGCCCTGCAGTGCCGAGAAGGCTGGTGCCGGGGGTTTCGAGAGGATGGGGTTCCACTGAACTGCGATCGCACACAAAAGCCTGACTCCGTTCATGCAATGAGAATGGCGTCACATTAATGGCTATTGGATATTGCGAACATCAGGTTGGGCCTGATTGTTACTAGGGGAATCCCTTAGACACGGGAACCTACGGTGCAAACCGAGGTCGCGCCGCAGAGAATGTAGCAGATGAAATCACGGGGGCCAGTAAAGCATGATGTTAATGTGACATCAATGCCTGCTCATGGCATTTTGTAGGTGATTTGTATGGGGATCAAGATTGGCCGGAATCCGCCGATAACCCCCTTTAATGAATTCACCAGAACAAGCCCAGGAGTCATTGATGGCCGGCATTCTCGATACGGTAGACCAACGCACGCAACTGGTGGGTGAGAATCGCCTGGAAATTCTCATGTTTCGACTGGCCGGGCGCCAATTGTTCGCGATCAACGTGTTCAAGGTTCAGGAAGTCCTGCAACTGCCGAAGCTGACCCTGATGCCTCAGCGTCACCCGTTTGTCTGCGGTGTGGTCAACCTGCGCGGCCAGACCTTGCCGGTGATCGACCTGTCCCAGGCGATCGGCATGCGCCCGCTGGTGCCGGGCCCCAACAGCACGATCATCGTTACGGAATACAACCGTTCGGTACAGGCCTTCCTCGTCGGTGGTGTGGATCGCATCGTCAACATGAACTGGGAAGCCATCCTGCCGCCGCCGACCAGCGCCGGTCGCCAGCACTACCTGACCGCCATCAGCAAGGTCGACGATCAACTGGTGGAAATCATCGACGTCGAGAAAGTCCTTGCCGAAATTGTTCCGTACAACGCCAAGGTGTCCCGCGACAAACTGGAGGATCCGGTCCTGGAGCGTGCCCGCGGCCGTGAAGTGCTGCTGGTGGACGATTCCAATGTGGCGCTGTCGCAATTGCGCGACACCCTCGGCCAGTTGGGCGTGAAGATGCACATCGCCAGCGACGGTCTGAAAGCCCTGAACATGCTCAAGGCCTGGGCCGACACCGGGGTCAACATGACCGACAAGTTGTTGATGATCTTCACCGACGCGGAAATGCCGGAAATGGACGGCTATCGCCTGACCACCGAAATCCGCAACGACCCGCGTCTGCGTGGCCTGTATGTGGTGTTGCACACTTCGCTGTCCGGCAGCTTCAACGACTCGATGGTGAAGAAGGTCGGCTGCGACAACTTCCTCTCCAAATTCCAGCCGGACAAGCTGGTCGATGTGGTGCGCCAGCGTCTGATGCTCGACGAAGTACCGGCCTGATCAACTTGTCGAGGCTGACCCGGCGTCAGCCTTTGATTCGGCGACAAAGCTCGTATAGGGTGGCGTTTTTCACCCACCAGGGAGCTGGCCATGCTGCGTCTGAGCGCGCTTTATCGTTACCCGCTGAAATCCGGCAAGGGCGAGGTCCTGCAAGGGATCGGCCTGGACAAACTGGGGCTTGAGGGCGACCGGCGCTGGATGCTGGTGGACGAAGCCAGCGGGCGTTTCCTGACCCAGCGCGCCGAAGCGAAGATGAGCCAGTTGTCGGCGCTGTGGAATGCTGACGGTGGCCTGACCCTCGAGGCGCCGGGACATTCGGCGATTGATATCGCCTTGCCCGGCAACGAAGCCGAGCTGCGCGGTGTGACCATCTGGCGCGACACTTTGCGTGTACCTGATGCCGGTGAAGAAGCGGCCCGCTGGGTCAGCGAATTCATCGGCAAGCCGACCCGACTGGTGCAAGTGCCACTGGACCGCGCCCGCACGACCCAGGCCGGGTACGGCAACGATGACGATCAGGTGGCGTTCGCCGACGGTTTCCCGCTGCTGCTGATTGGCGAGGCGTCGCTGCAACATCTGTCGCAGGAAGTCGGGCGTCCGCTGGAAATGCTGCGGTTCCGGCCGAATCTGGTGATCGAGGGCAGCGAGGCGTATGCCGAGGATGGCTGGAAGCGCATCCGCATTGGCGATGTCGAATTCCGCGTGGTCAAGTCGTGCTCGCGCTGCATTCTCACCACCATCGACCCGAAAACCGGAGAGCGCAGCGCCGACCGCGAGCCACTGGCGACCCTGCAGAAGACCCGGGCCCAGGCCGACGGTGCGATGTTCGGTCAGAACCTGGTCAATGACAGCAACGGTCGACTCGAAATCGGGATGCCGGTGGAAATCCTCGAATAACCGGCCCTGAAACGAAAAATGCCCGTGTCCTTGGACACGGGCATTTTTTATTGCCGCAGGAAACCGTGGTTTCAGCCGCGGTATTCGCACAGGTAAGCGGTGTCGACGGCCACTTTCAGCTGGAACTTGCTGTTGGCTGGCACGTTGAACTGGCTGCCGGCGGCGAAGGTTTCCCAGTCGCTGCTGTCTGGCAACTTGACGGTCAGTGCGCCGGACACCACGTGCATGATTTCACGCTGGCTGGTGCCGAATTCGTATTCGCCCGGGGCCATGACGCCGATGGTCGCAGGGCCTTCGGCAGTGCCAAAAGCGATCGACTTGACGGTGCCGTCGAAGTACTCGTTGACTTTAAACATGGGCGATTCCTCTCGAAAAGGGCTTAAAAGGGTCAAAAAGGTCGGCCAGTATGCACAAGGCTCATGGCGCCGTCACCTGCGCTAGAGCGGCAGCACCAGCGGCAATAATCGGGCGGTATTGCGCGCATCTTCCAGCGCCCGGTGCTGCTGACCGGTGAACTGCATGCCCGCCAGTTGCAGGGCGCCATTGAGTCCCAGGGGCCGTTCAAGGCGTCGGGCCTTGGCAAAGCGCTGTTTGAGGTTCATGTGCGGCACACGGCTCAGCGCGCTGTCGAGTTGCAGGCGCTGCCATTCCTGAAGCAATTGCTTGCGGTCGTAATCACCCCAGCTGGCCCAGCCTTCGAGGCGTGTCTGGTGCTGAGCGAGCCAGCGCTCGAACGCCGGCCAGACCTCGGTCAGCGGTTGCGCCGCGTCGATGTTGGCCTGGGTGATGTGTGTCAACTCACGACAGAACGGCGTCAGCAGGGGCCGACGCGTCGGTTTGACGAACCGTTGAAAGTGATCCTGCTCGCGACCGGTTCGATCCACCAGGGTGGCACCGATTTCGATGATTTCCATTTCCGTAACCGGCCAGCCACCTTCATCGGTGGTGGCTTCCAGATCAATGACCAGCCAATGGGGCATCGCAGGGTTCCTGATTTCCGCGTCCTGATTATTCAGAGCGTAGTCAAACCTTGCGGATGCGCGCGGTGACTACTCGACCTGCAACAGAACCTGACGATTTTTCACCTGATCGCCGACCTTGACCTGCACCCGCTTGAGCACGCCATCGATGCCGGCCTTGAGCGGGTGCTCCATTTTCATCGCTTCCAGCACCACCAGCAGCTGGCCCTTACTGACCGGGCTGCCTTCGCTGACAAGCACGTCGATGATTGCGCCATCCATCGGGGCTTTCAAGGTGCCGGTGCTGACGCTGGTCTGACTGTCGATCACGGCATGAGTTCGATCCACCAGACGCAGGCTGCCGGGGCGGGTGAACAGCCAGAGCTGGTCGTCGTGCAGGCGATAGGCGTGGCGCTGGCGCAGACCTTCGATGTCCAGGGAAATCGAGCAGTCGCCGTGTTCGATGAGCTTCAGTTCGAAGGCGCGTTCAGCGACCAGTACCCGAACGATGCCATCCGGGGCGGCCAGTAACTGCACGCTCCATTCCTGATCTTCAAGACCCAGGCGATAGTGCAGCGGCGCGCCGGCATTGTTGCGCCAACCGGGCAACGGTGCGCGATGCGAACTCGCGGCAGATTGATAGAACAGTAACGCCGCGATCGCGAGTTCTTCGGCACTCGGTGTATAGGGATGCAGGCATGGATGGTCGGCGAAGTGTTGCGGGATAAACCCGGTGCTGAATTCGCCGCTGATGAACTGCGGATGCTGCAACAGACTGGCCAGCAACCGCTGATTGCTCTGCACACCCAGCAACACGCTGTCCTGCACCGCGCACAACAGTTTGCGCCGGGCCTCTTCACGTGTCGCACCGTGGGCAATCAGTTTGCCGAGCATCGGGTCATAGAACGGTGAGATCGACTGACCTTCGATCAGCCCATGATCAACCCGCGCTCCCCGATCCAGTGCCGGTGCCCAGGCTTCGACACGGCCGGTCTGCGGTAGGAATCCCTGGGCCGGATCCTCGGCATAGAGTCGCACTTCCATGGCGTGGCCATCGAGTTTGACCTGCGCCTGGGTCAACGGCAGCGGCTGGCCTTCGGCAATCAAGAGCTGCCACGCCACCAGGTCCAGTCCGGTAATCAATTCGGTCACCGGGTGTTCGACCTGCAGCCGGGTGTTCATCTCCAGAAAGAAGAACTGGCCTCGGGCATCGAGCAGAAACTCCACGGTGCCAGCGCCCACATAGTTCACCGCACGTCCGGCCTTGAGCGCCGCTTCGCCCATCGCCTTACGCAACTCTTCGGTCATCACCGGGCACGGCGCTTCCTCGATAACCTTCTGGTGGCGACGCTGGATCGAGCAGTCCCGTTCGCCGAGGTAGATCAGATTGCCGTGCCGGTCGCCGAACAGCTGAATCTCGACATGACGCGGTTCGATCAGGGCCCGTTCGAGGATCAGTTCGTCGCTGCCGAATCCATTCAAGGCTTCGGAGCGGGCGGTGCGTAATTGCGCCGGCAATTCTTCAGCGCTGTGCACCAGCCGCATGCCACGTCCGCCACCGCCGGCGCTGGCCTTGATCATCAGCGGATAGCCGATGCGTTCGGCTTCCCGTGTCAGGGTCGCGTCGTCCTGCTCGGCGCCTTGATAGCCGGCGATGCATGGCACACCGGCGGCGAGCATGGCGATTTTCGATTGGCGTTTGCTGCCCATCAGCTCGATGGCTTCGACGCTGGGACCGATGAAGGTCAGGCCGGCCTGTTCGCAGGCTCGGGCGAACTCGGCGTTTTCCGAGAGGAAGCCATAACCGGGATGAATCGCGTCGGCACCGCTACGCCGTGCGGCGTCGAGGATGGCCGGGATGTTCAGGTAGGACTGTTGAACCGGCGCCGGGCCGATGTACACGGCCTCGTCCGCCATCTGAACGTGCAGCGCATCGGCGTCGGCGTCGCTGAACACCGCGACGGTGCGATAGCCGAGGGCCTGGGCGGTGCGCTGGATGCGGCAGGCGATTTCACCGCGGTTGGCGATCAGGATTTTATGGATGGCGGGCATGGTGGTTTTTCCTGAATGTTGGCGGTGGATTGAAGGGCCTCAGCGCGGGCAAGCCCGCTTCCACAGGGTCAGGTACTCCATCCGGGTTTGCGTTTCTGCACGAACGCCATCGTGCCTTCGATGCCCTCGGCACCGGTCACCGCTTCGCTGAACCACTGCGCCGCTTCATCCAGCAGTTCGCTCGATGGCTGGCCGGCACTGGCCAGCAGCAGTTTTTTCGTCACGGCATTCGCTTCGGGGGCGCAACACAAAACGTGATCGAGCACTTCATCCAGGCGTTCGGCGAGTGACTGCGGATCCTGTTCGACAAAGTGCACCAGCCCCAGCCGTCGAGCCTGATGACCATCGAAGCGGGCGGCGGTCAGCGCCAGGCGCCGGGCCTCTGTGAGACCTATGCGCTGCACCACAAACGGTGCGATCTGCGCCGGCAACAGGCCGAGGCTGGTTTCCGGCAGACCGAATTGCGCCTGATGATCGGCCATCGCGATATCGCTCACGCACGCCAACCCGAAACCGCCACCGAGCACCGCGCCCTGGAGCACGGTGATCAACACTTGCGGTGTGTGCTGCGCTTCTTCCAGCAGCGACCCGAAAGCCCGATTCAACTCACGATGGGCATCGCTGCCCTGAGTGCGAGCGTTGGCCATGTCCTTGATGTCGCCGCCGGCACAGAAATGCCCGCCGGCGCCGCTGAGCACCAGGGCGCGCACGCTACGGTCATCGCGCACAGCGGCAAAAACTGCGCGCAGTTCGGCAACCATTTGCAGGCTCATGGCGTTGCGGCTTTCCGGGCGATTGAGGGTGATGTGCAGCACGCCGTTATGCGGCTCCAGCAACAGCGTCTGGCAAGCGGGCAGGGTGGTCATTTCTTTTTCCCCGGCAGGATGCCCATCAGTTTGCAGATGATGCCCAGCATGATTTCGTCGGCGCCGCCGCCAATCGATACCAGACGCACGTCGCGGTAAGCGCGGGCCACCGGGTTGTCCCACATGAACCCCATGCCGCCCCAGTATTGCAGGCAACTGTCGCTGACTTCGCGGCCAAGGCGCCCGGCCTTGAGTTTGGCCATCGAGGCCAGCCGGGTGACGTCCTGGCCTTTCACATACTGCTCGGTGGCCTGATAGACCAGCGCCCGAAGGCATTCGATTTCGGTCTGCAGTTCGGCGAGGCGGAAGTGGATCACCTGATTGTCGATCAGCGCATTGCCGAAGGTCTTGCGTTCCTTGCAGTACTCGATGGTGCTGTCGACGCAGTATTCCAGGCCCTTGATCATGTTGGCCGCGCCGAACAGGCGTTCCTCCTGGAACTGCAACATCTGCATCATGAACCCGGCGCCTTCATGGCCGATGCGATTGCGCTGTGGCACGCGCACGTTATCGAAAAACACCTGGGCGGTTTCCGAGCTGCGCATGCCGAGCTTGTCCAGATGTGAACTGAGGCTGATGCCCGGCGTGTTCATCGGCACCATGATCAGCGATTTGTTGACGTGCGGTTTGTCGTCCGAGGTGTTGGCCAGCAGGCAGATGAAGTCGGCGCTTGGCGAGTTGGTGATCCACATCTTGCTGCCGTTGATCACATAGTCGTCGCCGTCCTTGCGCGCGGTGGTCTTGAGCCCGGCGACATCGGAGCCGGCACCGACTTCCGACACGCCGATGCAGCCGACCTGTTCGCCGGTGATCGCCGGGCGCAGGAATTCGTCGCGCAACTCATCGGAGCCGAAGCGGGCGAGGGCCGGGGTGCACATGTCGGTCTGCACGCCGATCGACATCGGAATACCGCCGCAATGGATGGTGCCGAACTCTTCGGCGGCGACGATCGAATAGCTGTAATCCAGGCCCATGCCGCCGAATTTTTCCGGCTTGGAAATCCCCAGCAGGCCGAGGTCGCCGGCCTTGCGGAAAATTTCGTGGATCGGAAAGCGCCCGGCCTTTTCCCATTCATCGACGTGGGGGTTGATCTCGTGCTCGACGAACTGGCGGACGGTGCGACGCAGGGCTTCGTGTTCCGGGGTGAAGATCATTTTTATTGTTCTCCTTGAGGTCCGAGGCGGTCAGAAGCGGCTGACGCCGAAGCTGTTGGGGGCCAGCGTGCGGATGCCCGCTTCGTGGCAGATGTCCAGCAGGTAGCCAAGCAGAGTGCGGGTGTCACGCGGATCGATCAGTCCGTCGTCCCACAGGTTGGCGCTGCCGTAGAGGGCGGTGGACTGGCTGTCGAGTTTTTGCGCAGTCACCTGTTCCAGCATGTCGAGCATTTTCGGGTCGGGCACCAGGCCGTCCTTCAACTGCTTGGCTTCGGTGACGATGCGCAGCACCTTGCCGGCCTGGGCGCCGCCCATTACAGCCGTGCGGCTGTTGGGCCAGGCGAAGATGAAGCGCGGATCGAGCCCGCGCCCGCACATCGCGTAGTTGCCTGCGCCATAGGAGCCGCCGACCACGATCGTCAGTTTCGGCACTCGTGCATTGGCCACGGCCTGGATCAATTTGGAGCCATGCTTGATCACGCCGTGCTGTTCCGATTCGGTGCCGACCATGAACCCGGTGGTGTTGTGGAAAAACAGCAGCGGCGTCTGGCTCTGGTCGCAGAGCTGAATGAACTGCGCCGCCTTGCTCGCGCCGTTGGGCGTGATCGGGCCGTTGTTGCCGATGAAGCCGCAGGCGCGGCCCTGAATCTTCAAGTGGCCGCAAATGGTCTGCTGATCGAACTCACCCTTGAATTCCATGAAGCGTGATTCGTCGGCGATCCGCGCGATGATTTCGCGTACGTCGTAAGGCTTTTTCGGGTCGTCCGGGATCAGGCCGAGCAGTTCGTCGATGGGGTACAACGGCTCCTTGAATTGCGGCTCGGGCAGCCACGGCAGTTGCTCGTTCCAGTTCAGCAGACTGACGATTTCCCGCACCTGACGTACGCCGTCGGCATCGTTTTCGGCCAGGTATTCGGCGGTGCCGGCGACTTGCGCGTGCATTTCGGCGCCGCCCAGTTCTTCGTCGGTGGCCACTTCACCGGTCGCCGCTTTAAGCAGCGGCGGGCCGGCAAGAAACAGCTTGGCCTTGCCGCGCACCACCACCACGTAATCCGACAGTCCTGGTTGATACGCGCCGCCAGCGGTGGCCGAGCCGTGAACCACGGTGATCTGCGGCAAACCCATGGCCGACATCCGCGCCTGATTGGCAAAGCTGCGTGCACCTTCGACAAAAATTTCCGCCGCGTAGTTGAGGTTGGCGCCACCGCTTTCGGCGAGGGTGATCACCGGCAGTTTGTTTTCCTGGGCGATCTGTTGCAGGCGCAGGGATTTTTTCAGACCCGACGGGGAGATCGTCCCGCCCTTGATCGCGCTGTTGTTCGCCACCACCAGCGCCCGCACGCCGGAAACGTAGCCAATGCCCGCAATCAAGCCGCCACCGGCCGAGCTGCCGTCCTTGTCGTCGTGCAGTTTGTAGCCGGCCAGGCTCGCCAGTTCGAGGAAGGGGGCTCCCGGGTCGAGCAGCAGGTTCAGGCGTTCGCGGGGCAGCAGTTGCCCGCGCTTGTCGAATTTCGGTTTGGCTTCGGCGGCCTTGTTCAGCAGGTTCTGTTCGAGCTGCTGGACTTGCTCGATGGCGGCGAGCATGGCCGCGCGGTTGCGGGCAAAGGCTTCGCTGTGCGGGTCGAGCTGGGATTGAATGACCGGCATGGCTTACTCCTTGTCCTTCAAGACGTCCGGCATATAGGCCCGGTGAAAACCGTTGAAGGATTCGCTGTGGGTCGCCTTGTGCAACGGCCATGCGCGACTGCCCAGGCTGGCAGCGCCGTCGATGCGCAAGGTGCTGCCGCTGATAAAGGCGGCAGCGGGACTCAGCAGAAACACGATTGCTGCGCTGACCTCGGATTCGGTGCCGATGCGCTTGAGTGGCACGTGTTCGCGCAGGGTCGGGATCACGGCCTTGAACGCGCCTTCATAGGTGTCCATGCCACTGGAGGCGATCCATCCCGGCGCCACGGCATTCACCCGAACGCCGGCGTAACCCCATTCGAAGGCGGCGGTCTTGGTGAAGTTGTCCATGCCCGAACGCGCAGCGCCCGAGTGGCCCATTCCCGGCATGCCGCCCCACATGTCGGCGAGCATGTTGACGATGCTGCCGCCGTGCTTGCTCATCGACTGGTTGAACACTTCCCGGGCCATCAGGAAACCGCCGACCAAGTTGGTGCGCAGCACGGTTTCGAAGCCTTTCTGATTGATCGAGGCCAATGGCGACGGGTATTGCCCGCCGGCATTGTTGACCAGTCCATGGATCGGCCCGTGTTCGCGGATCAGCTCGCTGACCAGCGCTTTCACCGCTTCTTCGTCACGAATGTCGCAAGCCTTCCAGTGTGCCCGGCCACCGTCCTCGGCAATTTCGGCGGCGACGGTTTGCAGCTTTTCCGGCTTGCGTCCAACCAGCACCACGGTGGCCCCGAGCGCCGCCAGTTCATGGGCGGTGCAACGCCCGATGCCGCTGCCGCCACCGGTGACAATCACGGTCTGGCCGCTGAACAGATCGGCCCTGAAAATCGATTCATACGCCATGGTGCCAATCCTCTAGTCGAACTGTTCGGCGATGCTCTGCGGCACCGGGATCTGGATTTCCAGCAATTGCTGGGCGAAGGCTTTGCCTTGAGGGTCGATGCGCAGGCTCGCCACACCACCGCCACCGAGGGCGTTTTCCAGCAGGAAATTGAGGCTGTGAGTACCCGGCAGATACCAGCGTTCGACACGGCCATGAATCGGGTCGAGGACATGACTCATCCAGTCGACCACCACCGCCGGTGTCAGCGCTTCGGCGATCCACGGCAGGTATTCCGGGCGACGCGGCATGACACCGATGTTGCTGTGATTGCCCTTGTCGCCGGAGCGCGCCACGGCCAGTTTCACCAATGGCACGCTCGCGTCGGCGCGCCCATGGGGTTTGGGTGTTTCGTGGGGCAGGGGCAGATCCTGGCTGTCGAGGATGGCGGAGGCGGGCAGGGCGAACGGGTGACGCTCGCCGTCCATGTCGATCTGCAAGGTGCAGGCGCTTTTGTCGATCAGGAACGAGAACAGCCGGATCAACGGATACACTGTCGGCCGTCCGCCGACGATGCCGGTCAGGCCCGGCGCCATGCCGGTGGCGGCCTGGGCGATTTCCCGGGAGAACAGGATCAAGGCTTGTTTGTTCGGGTGGCGCACGGCGAGTTTGATCACCACTTCGCGGCTGTCCCGGCGCTGGCCGTGGGGGCCGTAGGTGGCTTCGCTGCCGAGCAGTTCGATATGGGTTTCGGTGTAAGGCCGGAGGCCTTTCTGGCCGAGCATTTCCGAGGTCTTGTCGATGATCGCCTGACTGACGCGCCGGGCTTTTTCCACCGCATCGATACCGGCGATCAGGCAACTGGCGGTGCAGCGGAAACCGTCCGGGTATGTCGCGCTGACCTTGTATTTGTCGCTGGGTGGCAGGCCTTTTGCGCCATGGACGCGGACCGCGTTTTTGCCTTGTTGCTGGAGTTTGACCTGGCTGAAATCGCAGACCACATCGGGCAACAGGTAGGCCTGTGGGTCGCCGATTTCGTAAAGCATCTGTTCGCCGACGGTCAGCGGCGTGACCAGTCCGCCGGAGCCTTCGGGTTTGCTGACGATGAACTGGCCGTCGGCGCTGACCTCGACGATCGGGAAACCGATGTGTTCGTAATCCGGCACGTCACGCCAATCGGTGAAATTGCCGCCGGTGCACTGCGCGCCGCATTCAATGATGTGCCCGGCCAATGCGGCCTGGGCGAGTTTATCGTAGTCGTGCCACGACCAGCCGAATTCATGCACCAGCGCGGCGCTGACCACCGCGCTGTCGACCACGCGGCCGGTGATGACGATGTCGGCGCCCAGGCGCAGGGCTTCGACGATGCCCGGGGCGCCGAGGTAGGCGTTGGTCGACACGCACATCGGCGGCAGCGGGGCGCCGCTGAACATTTCCGTGATGCCTTGGGTGGCGAGTTGTTTGAATTGCGGTTGCAGGTCATCACCCGACAGCACGGCGATTTTCAGCGCCACGCCGGCCTTGTCGCAGGCCGCTTGCAACGCGGCGGCGCAGGCCTGGGGATTGACCCCGCCGGCATTGCTGATGACGCGAATCTTCTGTTCCGCCAGTTGTGGCAGCAATGGCGTGAGGACTTCGATGAAATCGCCGGCAAATCCGGCCTGCGGGTCCTTCATGCGCGCGCCGGCCATGATCGACATGGTGATCTCGGCCAGGTAGTCGAACACCAGATAATCCAGCTGTCCTGCGGCCACGAGCTGCGCGGCGGCGGTCGAGGTGTCTCCCCAGAATGCGCTGGCGCATCCGATGCGAACCGTGGTGGGCATTTTCATCTCCGACTCAGCAACCTGTGACAGAAGTGCATCGAGGCTACCAAGCAAGCGCTTGGTTTGTAAACAGGCGAAATTATCTTCTGCCCAAGCGCTTGCTTGGTCGCGGCCGGCGGCTTAAATTGCCCGCGCAACCCTGCGGTTTCAGGGCGGCAGACGACTGAACGACTGTAGGAGAGAACGGGTGGACGAGCAAAAAGCCCTGAAGGTGATGCGCGAACTGGTCGACGAAGGCCAGTTGACCGACCCGGACAGCGCTCGCGGCAAATTGCTGCAAGTGGCGGCCCACCTGTTTCGCAACAAGGGCTACGAACGCACCACGGTGCGCGACCTGGCCGGCGCCGTGGGCATTCAGTCGGGCAGCATTTTTCATCACTTCAAGAGCAAGGATGAAATCCTGCGTGCCGTGATGGAAGAAACCATCCGCTACAACACAGCGCTGATGCGTGCGGCCCTGGCCGATGCGGCCAATGTGCGCGAGCGGGTGCTGGCGCTGATCCGCTGCGAATTGCAGTCGATCATGGGCGGCAGCGGCGAAGCGATGGCGGTGCTGGTGTATGAATGGCGCTCACTGTCCGAAGACGGTCAGGCCAAGGTACTGGCGCTACGTGACATCTATGAGGACATCTGGCTGCAAGTGCTGGGTGAAGCCAAAGAAGCGGGGTTCATTCGCGGCGATGTGTTCATTACCCGACGTTTTCTCACGGGGGCGTTGTCCTGGACTACCACCTGGTTCCGCGCCGGCGGCAGTCTGAGCCTCGATCAACTGGCCGAAGAGGCGTTGATTCTGGTGCTCGAAGAGCGCTAATCGCTTTCTATCGGCCCGGGAAACTGGCTAACTGGGCGAAACCGCCTAGCTTGAATGCATGCAACGGTACTTTTTCGGGGAGTGGGGTGTTTTGAAGTCTTTGCCAGATCGGACGGCCGCGGGGCTGATGCTCGCAGCGCTGGCTGCACTATGGGTATTGCCCGCTCAGGCGGTGCAAGTGGTTCGGGTGGGCGCCGCGCATTTTCCGCCTTACACCATTCGCCCGGAAAACGGCGCCGACACCGGTCTGCTGCCGGAACTGGTCGAGGCATTGAACCACTCGCAGAGCGACTATCGTTTCGAGCTTGTCCCTACCTCGATTCCGCGGCGGTTCGGCGATTTCAAGGAAGGTCGCACGGACATGGCGATCTTCGAGAACCCGGACTGGGGTTGGAAAGACATTCCCCACACCACGGTCGACATGGGGCTGGAAGACGCGGAAATTTTCGTCGCACAGAAAGAACCCGGTCGCCAGCAGAATTACTTCGCCGATCTCAAGGGCAAACGGCTGGCACTGTACAGCGGCTATCACTACGAATTCGCCAACTTCAATGCCGACCCCAAGTATCTCGCTGAAACTTACAACGCGACACTGACCTATTCCCATGACAGCAACCTGTTGATGGTGCTGCGCGGTCGGGCGGACATTGCGCTGGTGACTCGCTCCTATCTGTTCGATTACCTGCTGCGCAACGACAAGGTGCGTGACGAATTGTTGGTGTCCCAGCGCATCGACCAGATTTATCACCATTACGCGATTCTCAGCCCGAAAGCGCCGATTACCGGCGAGGCGTTCGGCAAGTTGCTTCAGGGGCTGCGCGACAGCGGGCAGATGCTGAAGATCTTCGAACCTTACAAGATTGCCGTGGTGCCGGTGCCTCACCCATGACTGGCGGTTTTTCGCGGCCGGCCTAAATTTCCCGCCCCGGCTCACGTCCCATCGTTGAACTGTCGACGATTATCGTGAGCCCGACCCATGTCCAATCTGAATGACCTGACTGCCCTGGCCTTGCCTTCGGGCAGTCAACTGATAGCCGATGCCACCGAAAGCCGTCTGAGCCTCAGCCTGGACGGGCAACCGCTGATTCGCCTGCGCCTCGATCGTGAAGGGCAGGGGCCGATCCAGATCGATGAACGTTATGCGTTGCCGCCAGGTCAGGCGTTGTGGGCGGCCTGTTATTGGCTGTTCGCCCGGGATCCGGCACGTCAGCAATTGATCTGGCAACTGGATCAGCCACCGACCGAAGCCTTGCTCAGCGGCTTGCTGGTGAGCACCGACATGGCGGGCGAATATCGCTGTGAGCGCACGTTGTTCTGGCAACTGCCGCAGCCTTGGCTGGGTACTTCATTGACCGGCAGCTACCCGCAGCAGATGGTCATCAGCAACGGCAAGCGCCATCCGCTGCGCCCGGTCAAACCGCGGGGTGAGGTCTATCGACGTTTCGATGCGCGTCTTGGTGCGTGGATTTCCCTGCGAACGGTGGAGATCGAGCAGGATCTTGCGCGTTTCAATCGCTGGCAAAACAGTCCACGAGTCGCCAGTTTCTGGCAGGAAGAGGGCAGCCTCGAACAGCATCGCGAGTACCTGAGCAAGCTCGACGCCGACCCGCACACCTTGACGTTGATTGGCTGTTTCGACGATCAGCCGTTCGCTTACTTCGAGGCCTACTGGGCCAAGGAAGATCGCATCGCGCCGTTCTACGATGCCGATGACTACGATCGTGGCATTCACATGCTGGTCGGTGAGGAAGACCATCGCGGCCCGCACAAAGTGGCGAGCTGGCTGTCAGCGCTGGTGCACTATCTGTTTCTGGATGATCCTCGTACGCAGCGCGTCGTCGCCGAGCCGCGTGCCGACAACGCGAAGATGATCGGCCACATGCACAATCAGTGCTTTCACTGCGAAAAGGAATTCGACTTCCCGCACAAGCGCGCGGCGCTGATGATCCTCGGGCGTGAGCGGTTTTTTGATCGCTGCAAACTGGCGTGACGTCTCGCTGAAACAAAAAAAGATCGCAGCCCTTCGACGAAGGCTGCGATCTTTTTTTTGGGTGGTGTGCTGTCAGCGACGGTTTGCAGTCACGGCATCAGCACGGCTGCCCGACACTTTGCGGCAGTGCACCAGCGCATCACGAATCATGAAGTTGACCAGGGTCGGTGAAACGCCGAGTTCCTTGGCGATGTCCTTCTGCGGCACGCCGTGCAGACGATACATCTCGAACGCATAGCGCGTGCGGACCGGCAGCTCGGTCAGCGCATCGGCGATGTGTTCCAGGGTCGAGAAGTTGATGTGCGAGGTTTCCGGCGAAGCGCCCTGAATGACCACGTTCAACCCTTCCTCCTCGGGGCCGGCGTACTTCTGCTCCAGCGCCTGTTTGCGGTAGTGATCGATGGCCAGATTGCGCACGATCTGGAACAGATAACTCAGCTGGGCCTTGATCGACGACGTGATCGGCGGCGCCGATTGCAGTCGGAAGAACGCATCCTGCACCACATCTTCGGCGCGTGAACGGCAGCCGGTAATGCGGGCTGCAATCTTGACCAGAATCAGTCGATTGTCGACGAATGCCTGAAGTAGCGGTGAATCGCACCTGCTTGTGGATACTTGTTCCGTCATGGAAATCACCTTGCTGCCAATAGGTTAGTGGGACGCCTGGGGGACGGGGCCGTCCTACACATCGAGCGACAAACTATGTTGAATGATAATGATTGTCAATTGAGAAAGAGAACTAATGATCCATAACGGTGCGATCTGAGAACTGCGACACGCCGCCGCACTCGTCCATGCGCCCAGCCCCATTGGCGATCCAGCCTGCCGACTAATTATTTCAAGACGTCATCCGTTCTCATTGGTGAATGGATCCGGGTTCGCAGCCCCGGACCTACCGCATTCCAATGCCTTGCACGGTCGGCGAAGACCGTGTCCCGCATGCCTCTCATGGGCGTGCCGCAGCCAACCCGATTCCACCAGCAAGCCGAATTCAGGCAGGAAACCTCATGACCGACGCGTTCGAACTCCCCAGCACCCTGGTCCAAGCCCTCCAGCAACGCGCGGCCCTGACGCCGGACCGGCTGGCCTTGCGCTTTCTCGCCGAAACCGAGGAGCAGGCTGTGGTGCTCAGTTACCGCGAACTCGATCAGCGCGCCCGCACCATCGCTGCTGCGTTGCAGGCGGAGGCTGGATTTGGCGATCGCGCCGTGCTGCTGTTCCCGAGCGGCCCGGATTACGTCGCAGCATTCTTCGGTTGCCTGTACGCGGGCGTGATCGCAGTGCCGGCCTATCCGCCGGAATCGGCCAAACGTCACCATCAAGAGCGTCTGCTGTCGATCATCGCCGACGCCGAACCGCGTCTGCTGCTGACCAGCGCCGACCTGCGCGATGCCTTGCAGCAAATCGAAGGTGCACCGCCGCTGCTGTGCGTCGACACCCTCGACAGTGCACTGGCGGAACACTGGGTCGAACCGACCTTGCCGCAAGACCACATCGCCTTCCTGCAATACACCTCCGGTTCGACCGCGCTGCCCAAAGGCGTGCAGGTCAGCCACGGCAACCTGGTAGCCAACGAACTGTTGATCCGTCACGGCTTCGGTATCGACGTGAACCCGGACGACGTAATCGTCAGCTGGCTGCCGCTGTACCACGATATGGGCCTGATCGGTGGCCTGCTGCAACCGATCTTCAGCGGCGTGCCGTGCATCCTGATGTCGCCGGCGTACTTCCTCGGCCGGCCATTGCGCTGGCTCGAAGCGATCAGCCAATACGGCGGTACCATCAGCGGCGGGCCGGACTTTGCCTATCGACTGTGCAGCGAGCGGGTCAGCGAATCGGCGCTCGAACGTCTCGACCTGAGCCGCTGGCGCGTGGCCTATTCCGGCTCGGAGCCGATCCGTCTCGACACCCTCGAACGCTTCGCCGAGAAGTTCACCGCGTGCGGCTTCAGCGAAAACAGTTTCATGGCGTCCTACGGTCTGGCCGAAGCGACCCTGTTCGTCGCCGGCACACCGCGCGGCACTGGCATTCCGGCGCTGCGCGTGGACGATCAAGCCCTGGCACAGAACCGTGCCGAAGCGGGCGAGGGCAGCCCGATCATGAGTTGCGGCATCAGCCAGCCGGAACACGCGGTGCTGATCGTTGAGCCGGGCAGTCTCGAAGAGCTGGCCGACAACGCCGTCGGCGAAGTCTGGGCCACCGGCCCGAGCATCGCCCACGGCTACTGGCGCAATCCCGAGGCGACTGCCAAGACTTTCGTTCAGCACGCCGGCCAGACCTGGCTGCGCACCGGTGACCTGGGCTTCATCCGCGACGGCGAACTGTTCATCACCGGTCGACTGAAAGACATGCTGATCGTGCGCGGTCACAACCTCTATCCGCAGGACATCGAGAAAACAGTCGAGAACGAAGTGGAGGTGGTGCGCAAGGGTCGCGTTGCTGCATTCGTGGTCAATCAGAACGGCGAAGAAGGCATCGGCATCGCGGCGGAAATCAGCCGCAGCGTGCAGAAAATCCTTCCGCCTGAAGCGCTGATCAAAGCCATCCGCCAGGCCGTGGCCGAGGCTTATCAGGAAGCACCGAGCGTGGTGGTGCTGCTCAATCCCGGCGCATTGCCGAAGACTTCCAGCGGCAAGCTGCAACGATCGGCCTGCCGCAATCGTCTGGCTGACGGCAGCCTCGACAGCTACGCGGTGTTCCCGTCGGCCGCGGCTGAAACCAGCGAATCGACCGCGTCCGCCTCCGAACTGGAAGTGCTGATCGGCAAGATCTGGGCCGAGCAACTCAACGTCAAACAGGTCAACGCCGACGATCACTTCTTCCTGCTCGGTGGCACCTCGATTGCCGCCGCCCAAGTGATTGCCAAGGTGCGCGAAGAACTGAGCCTGGAGCTGAACCTGCGTCTGCTGTTCGAAGCGCCGACCCTGTCCGCGTTCGCCGCTGCCGTGGCGCAACAGCAACAGGACGGCGGCAGCGCCCAGGGCGAAATCACCGCACTGTCGCGCACCGAAGCACTGCCGCAATCCCTGGCGCAAAACCGTCTGTGGATCACGTGGCAACTCGACCCGCAAAGCAGCGCCTACAACATTCCCGGCGCCCTGCGCCTGCGTGGCGAACTGGACGAAGACGCACTGCGCGCCAGTTTCCAGCAACTGATCGAACGCCACGAATCCCTGCGCACGCGTTTCTTCGAGCGCGACGGCGTGGCCCTGCAACAGGTCGAAGCGGCGGGTGAGTTCAACCTGCAACTGATCGACATCAGCGACCTGCCGGCCAGCGAACGTGAAGCCCGCGCACAACAGATCCGCGAAGACGAAGCCCGCACCCAGTTCGATCTGGAGAAAGGCCCGTTGCTGTGGGTGACGCTGGTTCGCCTCGACGATGAAGATCACCAGCTGCTGGTGACCCTGCACCACATCATCGCCGACGGCTGGTCGTTGAATGTGCTGATCGACGAATTCTCGCGTCTGTACGCTGCCGCTTCCCAAGGCCAGCGCGCCGAACTCGCGCCACTGCCCACCCAATACGCCGACTACGGCAGCTGGCAGCGCCAATGGCTGGCGCAAGGTGAAGGCGAGCGACAACTGGCGTACTGGAAATCCCAGTTGGGTGATGAGCATCCGACGCTGGAACTGTCGACTGACCATCCGCGTTCTGCCAAGCAAAAGCACAGCGCCGCACGCCACAGCGTTCGTCTGGGAATCAGCCTCAGCGACGCCATTCGCCAGACTGCCCAAACCCATCAATCCACACCGTTCATGCTGCTGCTCTCTGCGTTCCAGAGCCTGCTGCACCGCTACAGCGGCCAGCGCGACATTCGTATCGGTGTGCCCAACGCCAACCGTCCGCGTCTGGAAACCCAGGGCCTGATCGGCTTCTTCATCAACACCCAGGTGCTGCGCGTCGACGTCGATTCGCGTCTGCCATTCACCGAACTGCTGGCACAAACCCGTCAGTCTGCGCTCGGTGCCCAGGCGAATCAGGACCTGCCGTTCGAACAACTGCTAGAAGCCTTCCCGCAGGCCCGCGAACAGGGTCTGTTCCAGGTCATGTTCAACCATCAGCAACGCGATCTGAGCGCACTGAAACGTCTGCCGGGTCTGCTCGCCGAAGAACTGCCGTGGCACAGCCGCGAGGCCAAGTTCGATCTGCAACTGCACAGCGAAGAAGACCGTAATGGTCGCCTGACGCTGTCGTTCGACTACGCCGATGAGTTGTTCGACGCTGCGACCATCGAGCGTCTGGCCGAGCATTTCAGCAACTTGCTGCGTGCTGTCTGCGAACGTCCGGAGCAGGCCATCGGTGACCTGCCGCTGTTGACCGCCACCGAACACACTCAGCAAAACGCGTGGAGCATCGTCCCGTGCACCCCGGCGCAGCAATGGTTGCCGGAGCTGCTGAATGAACAAGCACGACAGACGCCTGATCGCACTGCGCTGGTATGGGACGGCGGCAGTCTAGACTTCGCTGAACTGCACGCTCAGTCCAACCGTCTCGCCCATTACCTGCGCGACAAAGGTGTCGGCCCGGACGTGTGCGTGGCCATCGCCGCCGAGCGTTCGCCGCAACTGCTGATCGGTCTGTTGGCGATCATCAAGGCCGGCGGCGCCTACGTGCCGCTGGATCCGGATTACCCGGCCGATCGTCTGGCCTAC
Organism: Pseudomonas sp. MWU12-2029; assembly: GCF_023242425.1. Taxonomy (NCBI): domain Bacteria; kingdom Pseudomonadati; phylum Pseudomonadota; class Gammaproteobacteria; order Pseudomonadales; family Pseudomonadaceae; genus Pseudomonas; species Pseudomonas sp. MWU12-2029. The sequence continues at coordinate 316,506 of NZ_JALJDY010000007.1, forward strand.
ATGCTCAGCGACAGCGGCGTCGAACTGCTGCTGACCCAGACTGCGTTGCTCGGCCGCTTGCCGGCCAGCGAAGGGGTCAGCGTGATCGCCATGGACACCCTGCACCTGGAAAACTGGCCGAGCCAGGCACCGGGCCTTCACCTGCACGGCGACAACCTCGCCTACGTGATTTACACCTCCGGTTCCACCGGCCAGCCGAAAGGCGTGGGCAACACTCACGCGGCGCTGGCTGAACGTCTGCAATGGATGCAGAACACCTATCGCCTGAACGACACCGACGTGTTGATGCAGAAGGCGCCGATCAGTTTCGACGTGTCGGTGTGGGAATGCTTCTGGCCGCTGATCACCGGCGCGCGCCTGCTGATCGCCGGGCCCGGTGAACACCGCGATCCGCATCGCATCGCGCAGTTGGTTCAACAGTACGGCGTGACCACGCTGCACTTCGTGCCGCCGCTGCTTTCGCTGTTCATCGATGAACCGTTGAGCGCCGAGTGCACCAGTCTGCGTCGCGTGTTCTCCGGCGGTGAAGCGCTGCCGGCGGAACTGCGCAACCGCGTTTTGGCGCAACTGCCGGCGGTGCAACTGCACAACCGCTACGGCCCGACTGAAACCGCGATCAACGTCACCCATTGGCATTGCAGCGTGGCCGACGGCGAGCGTTCGCCGATTGGCCGTCCGCTGGGCAACGTGGTCTGCCGCGTGCTCGACAGCGATCTCAATCCAGTGCCGGCCGGTGTGCCGGGTGAGCTGTGCATCAGCGGCATCGGCCTGGCCCGTGGTTACCTCGGTCGACCGGCGCTGACCGCCGAACGTTTCGTGGTCGATCCGCTGGGCGAGCAGGGCGCACGTCTGTACCGCACCGGTGACCGCGCGCGCTGGAACCACGATGGCGTGATCGAATACCTCGGCCGTCTCGATCAGCAGGTCAAACTGCGCGGCTTCCGCGTCGAGCCGGAGGAAATCGAAGCGCGTCTGCTGGCTCAGGACGGCGTCGCCCAGGCCGCCGTGCTGGTGCGCGAAACTGTCGCCGGCCCGCAACTGATCGGCTACTTCACTGCAACCGACACCAGCGAAGATCAGGACGCGCAAACCGCTCGCCTGAAAACCGCACTGGCCGCCGAGCTGCCGGAATACATGGTCCCGGCGCAACTGATGCGCCTCGACGAAATGCCTCTGAGCCCGAGCGGCAAACTCGACCGCCGCGCCTTGCCCGAGCCGCAATGGCAGGTGCGCGAACACGTCGAACCGGTCTCCGAGCTGGAACAACAGATCGCCGCGATCTGGCGTGAAGTGCTGGGCCTGAAACAAGTCGGCCTGCGCGACGACTTCTTCGCCCTCGGCGGTCACTCGCTGCTGGCCACGCAAATCATCTCCCGCACCCGTCAGGCCTGCGACGTTGAATTGCCGCTGCGTGCCTTGTTCGAACACAGCGAACTGGGTGATTTCGCCGAGCAGATCCGGCAGATCCAGGCCAGCGGCCGCACCAACAAACAGCCACCGATCGACAAGGTCGATCGCAGCCAACCGGTGCCGCTGTCCTATTCCCAGCAGCGCATGTGGTTCCTCTGGCAGATGGAGCCGGACAGTCCGGCGTACAACGTCGGCGGCATGGCGCGCCTGCGTGGCGTGCTGGATGTCGGGCGATTCGAGTCGGCGCTGCAAGCGTTGATCCTGCGTCACGAAACCCTGCGCACCACGTTCCCGAGCATCGACGGCGTGGCCCGTCAGCAAGTGCATGCCGAGACCGGCGTGCGCATGGACTGGAAGGATTTCTCGAAATTCGCCGCCGATGTGCGCGAGCAGAAAGTCCAGCAACTGGCTGACGACGAAGCGCACCTGCCGTTCGATCTGGAGACCGGCCCGCTGCTGCGCGCCTGTCTGGTCAAGACCGCCGAGCACGAGCATTACTTCGTCCTGACCCTGCACCACATCGTTACTGAAGGCTGGGCGATGGACATCTTCGCCCGGGAACTCAGCGCGCTGTACGAAGCATTCGTCGATGACCGCGACTCGCCGCTGGAACCGCTGCCGGTGCAGTACCTCGACTACAGCGTATGGCAGCGCAACTGGCTGGAATCCGGCGAGCGTCAGCGCCAGCTCGACTACTGGACCGCGCAATTGGGGCGCGAACATCCGCTGCTGGAATTGCCGGGCGACCGTCCGCGTCCACCGGTGCAAAGTCACCAGGGTGAGCTGTTCCGTTTCGATCTGAGCGACGATCTTGCCGCACGAGTCCGGGCGTTCAACGCGCAAAACGGTCTGACCCTGTTCATGACCATGACCGCTGCCCTCGCGACCTTGCTTTACCGCTACAGCGGCCAGACCGATCTGCGCATCGGCGCGCCGGTGGCCAACCGTATCCGTCCGGAAAGCGAAGGACTGATCGGTGCGTTCCTCAACACTCAAGTGTTGCGTTGCCAGCTCGACGGCCAGATGTCGGTCGGCGAGTTGTTCGAGCAGGTGCGCCACACCGTGATTGAAGGCCAGTCCCATCAGGACCTGCCGTTCGATCATCTGGTTGAAGCCCTGCAGCCACCGCGCAGCGCCGCGTACAACCCGCTGTTCCAGGTGATGTGTAACGTGCAGCGCTGGGAGTTCCAGCAGAGCCGCATGCTCGCCGGGATGACCGTCGAGTATCTGGCCAACGATGCGCGGGCGACCAAGTTCGACCTCAACCTGGAAGTCACTGACCTCGACCATCGCCTCGGTTGCTGCCTGACGTACAGCACCGACCTGTTCGACGAACCGACGATTGCGCGCATGGCCAAGCACTGGCGCAACCTGCTGGAAGCGTTGATCGCCGACCCGCAGCAACGCCTCAGCGAACTGCCGCTGCTCGACGCCCCGGAGCAACAACAATTGCTCGACAGCCTCGGCGTCGAGCCGGGCGAGCATCGTCTCGACCAGTGCATTCATCACCTGTTCGCCGAACAGGCGCTGGCGCGCAAAGATGCACCGGCCCTGACCTTTGCCGGGCAGACCCTGAGTTACGCCGAACTCGATGCGCGCGCCAATCGTCTGGCCTGGGCCTTGCGTGAGCGGGGTGTCGGCCCGCAAGTGCGGGTCGGTCTGGCGCTGGAGCGCTCGCTGGAAATGGTCGTCGGCCTGTTGGCGATCCTCAAGGCCGGCGGCGCCTATGTGCCGCTGGACCCGGAATACCCGCTCGACCGCCTGCATTACATGATCGAAGACAGCCGCGTCGGCCTGCTGCTCAGCGACCGCGCGATGTTCAAGGCCCTCGGAGAACTGCCGCCAAACGTGGCGCGCTGGTGCCTGGAAGATGACAGCGCGGCGCTGGCTGATTACCCGGCCACCGAACTTCCGTTCATCAGCCTGCCGCAGCATCAGGCGTACCTGATCTACACCTCGGGTTCCACCGGCAAGCCGAAAGGCGTGGTGGTGTCCCACGGTGAAATCGCCATGCACTGTCAGGCCGTGATCGAGCGCTTTGGCATGCGCCCGGACGACTGCGAGCTGCATTTCTATTCGATCAACTTCGACGCCGCCACCGAGCGTCTGCTGGTGCCGCTGCTCAGCGGTGCGCAGGTGGTGCTGCGTGCGCAAGGTCAGTGGGACGCGGAAGAAATCTGCGGCCTGATCCGCGAACATCGCATCAATATTCTCGGCTTCACCCCGAGCTACGGCAGCCAGTTGGCGCAGTTCCTCGCCACGCAAAACGACATCCTGCCAGTGCGCATGATCATCACCGGTGGCGAAGCGCTGACCGGCGAACACCTGCAACGGATTCGCGCAGCGTTCAAGCCGAGCCTGTTCTTCAATGCCTACGGCCCGACCGAAACCGTGGTCATGCCGCTGGCCAGCCTTGCGCCGGAAGTACTGGAAGAGGGCGCCGGCAGCGTGCCGATCGGCAGCGTGATCGGTGATCGCGTGGCCTACATCCTCGACGCCGATCTGGCGCTGGTGCCGCAAGGTGCGACCGGTGAACTGTTCGTCGGCGGCGCCGGTCTGGCCCAGGGGTATCACGACCGCGCCGGCATCAGCGCCGAGCGTTTTGTCGCCGACCCGTTTGCCGCCGATGGCGGGCGCATGTACCGCACCGGCGACCTGGTGCGCCAGCGTGCCGACGGTCTGGTGGAATACCTCGGGCGAATCGACCATCAGGTGAAGATCCGTGGTTTCCGTATCGAACTGGGCGAGATCGAAACCCGCCTGCTCGATCACGACTCGATCCGCGAAGCGGTGGTGCTGGCGCTGGATGCGCCGAGCGGCAAGCAACTGGTCGGCTATCTCGTGACCGAGATCGCTTCGCGAAGCGAAGCCGAGCAAGCCGAACTGCGCGAAGCCCTGAAGGCGCACCTGAAGACGCAACTGCCGGACTACATGGTGCCGACCCATTTGATTCTGCTGGCCAGCATGCCGCTGACCGCCAACGGCAAGCTCGACCGCCGCGCCCTGCCGGCACCGGACCCGGAGCTGAACCGTCAGGATTACGTAGCGCCAAGCAACGAGCTGGAGCAGACCCTGGCGCAGATCTGGTGCGAAGTGCTCAACGTCGAGCAGGTCGGTCTCAATGACAACTTCTTCGAGCTGGGCGGCGACTCGATCCTGTCGATTCAAGTGGTCAGCCGGGCGCGTCAGCAGGGCATTCACTTCAGCCCGCGTGATCTGTTCCAGCACCAGACCGTGCAGACCCTGGCCGCTGTTGCCAGTCGCAGTGAAACCGTGACGGCCGAACAAGGTTTGGTGACTGGTGAATCGCGTCTGACCCCGATCCAGCACTGGTTCTTCGACACCGAGATTCCCGAGCGCCAACACTGGAACCAGGCATTGCTGCTGGAGCCGACCGTGCTGCTGGAACCGCATCGTCTGGAACAGGCGTTGCTGGCCGTGATCGAGCAGCATGACGCCCTGCGCCTGCGCTTCACCGAGGCCAACGGCTTATGGCAAGCGACCCATCAACCGGTCACCGATGCCGCCGTGCTGTGGCAGGTTCGCGTGCCGTCGATGGACAAATGCGCGGCTCTGTTCGCCGACGCCCAGCGCAGTCTCGACCTTGCCCAGGGCCCACTGCTGCGTGCGGTGCTGGTCGATGGGCCGGACGCCCAGCAACGTTTGTTTATCGCGATTCATCACCTGGTGGTCGACGGTGTGTCGTGGCGCGTTCTGCTCGATGATCTGCAAACCGTGTATCGCCAGCTCGACGCCGATCAGTCGGTGAAACTGCCGGCAAAAACCAGCGCCTTCAAGGACTGGGCGGCGCGCTTGCAGGCCTACGCCGGCAGTGAATCCCTGCGGGAAGAACTGAGCTGGTGGCAGGCGCAACTGGCCGGTCCGAATACCGATTTGTCGTGCGAACGTCCTGAGGGCGGTCGCGAGAATCGTCATGCGCAAACCGTCAGCGTGCGACTGGATGCCGAACGCACCAAGCAGCTATTGCAACAGGCACCGAGCGCCTATCGCACGCAGGTCAACGACCTGTTGCTGACGGCATTGGCCCGGGTGCTGTGCCGCTGGAGCGGTCAGCCGTCGGCACTGATTCAACTGGAAGGCCATGGCCGCGAAACCCTGTTCGACGAGATCGACCTGACCCGCACCGTTGGCTGGTTCACCAGCGCCTATCCGCTGCGTCTGACTCCGCACAACATCGAAGAAGCCGCCGGGCAGGGTGCTTCGATCAAGGCGATCAAGGAACAACTGCGTGCCGTTCCGCACAAAGGCCTGGGTTATGGCGTACTGCGTTATCTCGCCGATGACGCCAGCCGCGCAAGCATGGCGGCATTGCCGAACGCGCCGATCACCTTCAACTATCTCGGCCAGTTCGACCAGAGTTTCGGTAGCGACGCACTGTTCCGTCCGCTGGATGAATCGCTCGGCGCGGCCCACGATCCGCACGCACCGTTGCCGAACGAGTTGAGCGTCGACAGTCAGGTGTACGGCGGGGAACTGCTGCTGCGCTGGACCTTCAGCGCCGAACGCTACGACGCGCAGACCATCAACGACTTGGCCGATGCCTATGTCGGCGAGCTGCAGAGTCTGATCGAACATTGCCTGCAGGACCAGGCCGGTGGTCTGACGCCGTCGGACTTCCCGCTGGCGAAACTGACCCAGGCGCAACTCGACGCACTGCCGGTGCCGGCGGCGCACATCGAAGACGTGTACCCGCTGACGCCGATGCAGGAAGGCATGCTGCTGCACACCTTGCTCGAACCGGGCACCGGTCTGTACTACATGCAGGATCGCTACCGCATCAACAGCGAACTCGACCCCGAGCGTTTCGCCCAGGCGTGGCAGGCTGTGGTCGCCCGTCATGAAGCGTTGCGTGCGTCGTTCTGCTGGAACGTCGGCGAAGACATGCTGCAAGTGATTCATACGCCGGGTCGCACGCCGATCGAGTATCTGGACTGGAGCGCCATCGCTGACGCCGAGCAGGAGCCGAAACTGCAAGCGCTGCTCAAGGCCGAGCGCGAGGCCGGGTTCGATCTGCTCAATCAGGCACCGTTCCACCTGCGCCTGATCAAGGTCGGCGCGGCGCGTTACTGGTTCATGATGAGCAACCACCACATCCTGATCGATGCCTGGTGTCGTTCGCTGCTGATGAACGATTTCTTCGAGATCTACACCGCTCTGGGCGAAGGGCGCGAAGCGCAATTGGCGGTGCCGCCGCGCTACCGCGATTACATCGGCTGGCTGCAACGCCAGAGCCTGGCCGAAGCGCGTCAGTGGTGGCAGCAGAACCTGCAAGGGTTCGAGCGCACCACGCCGATCCCGAGCGACCGTCCGTTCCTGCGTGAACACGCCGGCGAAAGCGGCGGCATGATCGTCGGCGACCGCTACACCCGACTCAATGTCGAGGATGGCGCCCGTCTGCGTGAGCTGGCCCAGGCCCATCAACTGACCATCAACACCTTCGCCCAGGCGGCGTGGGCACTGGTGCTGCGACGCCTGAGCGGTGATCGCGACGTGCTGTTCGGCGTGACCGTGGCCGGGCGTCCGGTGGAGATGCCGGAGATGCAACGCACCGTAGGCCTGTTCATCAACAGCATCGCGCTGCGGGTGCAGATCCCGGCGGACGATCAGCGCGCCAGCGTGCGTCAGTGGCTGAGCGGTCTGCTCGACAGCAACATGCAACTGCGCGAGTACGAATACCTGCCGCTGGTGAACATCCAGGAACAGAGCGAACTGCCGAAAGGCCAGCCGCTGTTCGATAGCCTGTTCGTGTTCGAAAATGCCCCGGTGGAAGTCTCGGTGCTGGACCGTGCGCAGAGCCTCAACGCGACCTCGGATTCGGGCCGTACTCACACCAACTTCCCGCTGACGGCGGTTTGCTATCCGGGCGATGACCTCGGTCTGCATCTGTCTTACGACCAGCGTTACTTCGACGAGTCGACCATCGAGCGCATGCTCGGCGAGTTCAAGCGTCTGCTGCTGGCGCTGGTCGATGGCTTCCATGGCGACATGGCTGACTTGCCGCTGCTGGGCCATGAGGAACAGGATTTCCTGCTCCACGGCTGCAACCAGAGTGAGCACGACTATCCGCTGGAGCAGAGCTACGTCGAACTGTTCGAGGCGCAGGTCGCGCAACATCCGCAACGCATTGCCGCCAGTTGCCTCGATCAGCAACTGAGCTATGCCGAGCTGAACCAGAACGCCAACCGTCTCGGCCATGCGCTGGTCGCGGCCGGGGTGCAGAGGGATCAACCGGTGGCGCTACTGGGCGAGCGCAATCTGGATCTGCTGGGCATGATCATCGGCAGCTTCAAGGCCGGTGCCGGTTACCTGCCGCTGGATCCGGGCCTGCCGGGCCAGCGTCTGCAACGTATCATCGAACTCAGTCGCACGCCGGTGCTGGTGTGCACTGAGGCTTGCCGTGAACAGGCGAAGACCTTGCTGGATGAATTCAGCTGCGCCAACCGCCCACGCTTGCTGGTGTGGGAAGAGGTTCAGGCGGGCGCGGTGTCGTCGGCGAATCCGGGCATCTTCAGCGGCCCGGACAACCTGGCCTACGTGATCTACACCTCGGGCTCCACCGGGTTGCCGAAAGGCGTGATGGTCGAGCAGCGCGGCATGCTCAACAACCAGTTGAGCAAGGTGCCGTACCTGAACCTGAGCGACGCCGATGTGATCGCCCAGACCGCTTCGCAAAGCTTCGACATTTCGGTCTGGCAGTTCCTCGCCGCGCCGCTGTTCGGGGCGCGGGTGGACATCGTGCCGAACACCATCGCCCACGATCCGCAAGGCTTGCTGGTGCATGTGCAACAGCAGGGCATCACCGTGCTGGAAAGCGTGCCGTCGCTGATTCAGGGCATGCTCGCTTCGGATCGCCTGAGCCTCGACGGTCTGCGCTGGATGTTGCCGACCGGTGAAGCAATGCCGCCGGAGCTGGCGCACCAATGGCTGCTGCGTTATCCGGAGATCGGTCTGGTCAACGCCTATGGCCCGGCGGAATGCTCGGACGACGTAGCATTCTTCCGCGTCGATATGGCCTCGACTCGCGGCAGTTACCTGCCAATCGGTACGCCGACCGACAACAACTTGCTGTACCTGCTCGATGGCGCGCTGGATCTGGTGCCGCTGGGTGCGGTGGGCGAGTTGTGCGTGGCGGGCACCGGTGTCGGTCGCGGTTATGTCAGCGATCCGCTGCGCACCGCGCCGGTGTTCGTGCCGAACCCGTTCGGTGCGCCCGGCGAGCGTCTGTATCGTACCGGTGACCTGGCGCGCCGCCGCAGTGACGGCGTGCTGGAATACGTCGGCCGGGTCGATCATCAGGTGAAGATTCGCGGTTACCGGATCGAGCTGGGTGAAATCGAAGCGCGTCTGCACGAGCAACCGGAAGTCCGCGACGGGGCGGTCGGCGTGCAGGAAGGCGTCAATGGCAAGCATCTGGTCGGCTACCTGGTCGCCGCGGATTCCGCACTGAACCCGAGTGAACGACTGGAACGAATCAAGCAGCGCCTGCGCGCCGAACTGCCGGAATACATGGTGCCGCTGCACTGGTTGTGGCTTGACCGGTTGCCGCTCAACGCCAACGGCAAACTCGACCGCAAGGCCCTGCCGGCGCTGGAAATCGGCCAGTTGCAGAGCCAGGATTACCTGGCGCCGCGCAGCGAACTCGAGCAGACCCTGGCCGATATCTGGGCCGAGGTGCTGAAGGTCGAGAAGGTCGGGGTACGCGACAACTTCTTCGAACTCGGCGGCCACTCGCTGCTTGCCACACAGATCGCCTCGCGGGTGCAGAAAGCCCTGCAACGGGATGTGCCGCTACGGGCCATGTTCGAGTGCAGCACGGTGGAGGAACTGGCCGAATACATCGAAGGGCTGGCGGCCAGTGACATTACCGAAGAGAAGGTGGATCGGTTGAATGATCTGATGGCAGAGCTGGAGGGTTTGTAGTCTTCAGCGCTGCGCGTTCAACACTATTCAACCTGTACATTCGCGTACATTTCCAAGGTTGACGATCGAGAACCGGCAGCTCAGTCTGCCGGTTCTCTTTTTTACCGTGCAGGTGAATCGATGGCTTTCTTCGAGGTTGACGGACAAGCGCTTCACTACATTGATCAAGGCACAGGCCCGGCTGTGCTGCTGGCTGGCAGCTACCTGTGGGACCAGGCCATGTGGGCACCGCAGATTGCCGCGTTGTCGCCGCACTATCGGGTGATTGCGCTGGACCTCTGGGGCCATGGTGAATCCGGGCGTTTGCCTGAAGGCACCACGTCTCTGGATGACATCGCACGTCAGACGCTGGCCTTGCTCGATCATCTGGACATCGACCGGGTGACGCTGGTCGGGTTGTCGGTCGGCGGCATGTGGGGCGTGCGTCTGGCGCTGTCGGCACCGCAGCGGCTCAACGGTCTGGTGCTGATGGACACCTATGTCGGTGTAGAGCCGGAGCCGACCCGTCAGTATTACTTCTCGCTGTTCAGACAGATCGAGGAAAGCGGCGGGATCTCCGAGCAGTTGCTCGACATCGTGGTGCCGATCTTCTTCCGTCCGGGCATCGATCCCCAGTCGGCGCTCTATCAGGATTTTCGCGCAAAACTCTCGGGCTATTCCGCCGAACGCTTGCGTCAAAGCATCGTGCCGATGGGGCGTATCACCTTTGGCCGCGATGATCTGCTGTCGCGTCTGGGCGAACTGAATGCAGCAACGACATTGGTGGTCTGCGGCGATCAGGACAAACCCCGTCCTCCGTCGGAAGCCAGGGAAATGGCCGAGCTGATCGGCTGCCCGTGTGTGCTGGTGCCGGAAGCGGGGCATATCTCCAATCTGGAGAATCCGGAGTTCGTGACGGAGGTGTTGTTCAGTTTTTTGAGTGAGCGCAATCGAAATACGCTGTAATTGCGCATGGAATTTCATTTAAGGGACTGGTGTGAAGCAATTCTTCTGGCGCGATCTTGAAGATCTGCAAGGACAATGGGGTGGGCTGAGCATCGAGATCAGCGGCCCCCCTCAGGGCAAACCACAACTGCATCTGCGGACGGGCAACAATGCTCGCCTGAAACTGATGTTCAACGAGACCCCTTTGCTTTGGGGAACGATAGCGACTTCGTATTACGGTGCCTGGCTGGTACGCAACCCGTTGCCGATGCAATGGGAGTCGCCACCGGTTCCGGCCATCGACTCGGCGCAAGTCGAACATCACCGTCATTTGCCCGCCGGGCAGCAAATGAAAGCCTGGAGCCGATACTTCATCAACCAATTGATGGAGCATCAGACCGGCTTTCTTTATCCCGGACACTGGGTGGCTCGGCCCATGATGCCTGTGGCGGTGCAAAAACAACGTGGCGACGGTCTGAGCAACTGGTATTTCACGACTGAGCAAGAGACGACCAGTCATTTACCGAGATGGTCAGCTCGTGGTGACGGAATTCTCGACAACCTTCAACCACGACCGGTGGAGTGGCTCGACTGGGATTTGGGCAACCTGATCGGTCTGCACACGGTCGATCCATATGCAGGGCGTATGAAGTGGTGGCGCAAGAAGGCGAGAGAGGACAGTCTGCCTCCTGTCTTGCTGTGGTATGTCGGCGCGTTGTGTTCTTACGTGATTATCGACGGTCACTATCGATTGCAGGCCGCGCTGGCTGAAAGCGTCAAACCGACGTTTATCGTTTTGAGTTCAACTGAAACCTACTCCCTCACACCCAATCCCGACACTCAACAGCGGGTGTTCAATTCCCTGATGCTGCAAAGCGAAAGGAATCCGGAATTTGATGTACGAACTTTGAACCAGGCGTTGATCAACAACTTCGATGATCGTCCCTGCCATTCGGCAAAAACCCATGCCTGGGCCGGCATCGTATCGGACACGGAGTGGTCGCAAGAGGTGACGCAGTTTTTGCTCGAGCGCGAAGCGACAGCTGAGCTGGACGACATCCTGGACCGGTGTCAGCCGCGTGAGTGGTGATGGCTCCGGCGTGTTTGCCGGAGCCGCCAATCGTTACATCGGCCCGAGAATCTTCGCCAGCTTGTCTGGCGTCGGCGCGCCTTGCTGTTGTTGCAGTTCACCCTTGTCGTCCATGTAGAAGATCGCCGGGGTGGCCTGCAATTCCAGGTCTTCCATCAACTGCATGTTCGCTGCGAGTTTGGTCTGCACGGCGGCCGGAATATCCTTCATGGCCTTGAGGGTGCTGGCCTTGCCGGCCTTTTCGTGATCGTCCAGGGCCTTGGCCGGGTCCTTGGCCGCCAGCAGCGCAGCGGATTTGGCCGGGCTGTCTTCGCGGATGATGCCGACCATGATGTGTCGCAACTGCACCTTGCCGGCCTTGACCCAAGGGCGGGCCTGTTCCCAGAACATGTTGCAGTACTGGCAGTTCGGGTCGCTGAACAGGTACACCGTGCGCGGTGCGTCCTTTTTGCCGTCCTGAATCCAGTTGCTCGCCTCGAACTTGGCCCAGACTTCCTTGGCCATCGGCGCGTACACCAGTTTTTGCAGCGGTGCGCTGCTCAGGTCGTTGCCGTCGGCGTCGTACAGATTGCCCAGCAGCACATGCTTGCCGTCCGGCGTCAGGTACAGCGCCATGCCACGGTTCTGGTATTGCGCGGCGTAACCGCGCAGTCCGTCGGGCGCGTCGAACTGGCCGACGATTTTCGCGCCCTTGGCTTCGATTTTCTTGATCGCATCAGGCAATTCTTCAGCGGCCTGCACCGACGGCAAGTGCAGCAGGGCGGCGCCCAGAGACAGCGTCAGCAGGTGGCGGAGGCGGGGCATGGCAGTTTCCTTGCAGAGGTGGCCGGTGCGGCGTTCGTAGTCGGATTCGGGGTGTCGAAGTTTTCCAGGGCCCGGGCCAGGCTGGCGTTCGACAACTCGCCCAGATGGCTGGCCAGCAATTGACCGTCAGGGCTATAGAACAGCGTAGTCGGCAATGCCATGGAACCCACGGCCTGCCCCAGATGACCGCTGCGGTCGAACAGCACGTTGTTCAGGCTCAGGCCCTGGGTTTCGAGGAAGGTCGCGACGCTTTGCATGCTTTCGGCCTGGTTGACGAACAGGAACGTCAGGTCCGGGCGTTGCTGCTGGGCGTTTTCCAATACCGGCATTTCCCGGCGACATGGCGGGCACCAGGTGGCCCACAGGTTGATCACCAGCGGACCGCCTTGATAGTCGGCGAGTTTCACGGTTTCCCCGGCGGCGTTGCGCAGGGTGATGTCCGGCAGGCGCGTGCCTTGTTCATAGATGTTCAGCGACAGGGTCGCCAGTACCCAGAACGCCACACCGCTGACCACGCCGAAACCCAGCGGTCGACGGAAACCCGGTCGGCGCCAGCCGCGATACAGCGCCGCCAGCAACAGCACGATCACCCCCGGCCAGGCGAGAAAGCCGCCATCGCGCAGGTCGATGATCTGCCACGGATCGTTGCGATAGTGACCCCAGTACACGGCGACAAACGCGATGCGCGCCGCGAGCATGCCCAGCAGAAACAGGCTGAACAGCGCCGACTCGGGGTTATCGCCACCGCGTTTGGCCACCCGCCAGCCGACGAATGTCGCCAGCGCCAGGGCGCTGATCAGCAGCAGGTGGTTAAGCGCGATGGCAAAGGTGCCGAGGGTGAAGGTCAGCATTAACGGGCGTCTCGGGTGGTGGTCCAGCGTTGCAGGAAGGTGTCGGCATCGACCTCGCCGGTGATGCGCTGGCTGCGGCGCTCTTCACCGTCGGTGCCGATCCACACAAAACTCGGTGGCCCTGGCACCTTGTAGCGGCCGAGCAGTTCGCGGCTGGCGGCATTGTCATCGGTGACATCGAGGCGCAGTAAACGCACATCGCTCAGGGCCTGCATCACCCGCGCCTGGCCAAACACCTTTTTCTCCATGACTTTGCACGACGTGCACCAGTCGGCGTAGTAATCGAGCAACACCCACTGACCCTGAGCCTTGGCGGCGTCGAGTTCACTTTGCAGGGCCGCTGGATCCTTGATCGTAATGAATGCTTCGTGACCATTCGGTGCCGCCGTGCCGGTGTGTCCGGCGCTATACACCTGCAACGGTTGAAACGGATCATCACTACCGCCCGCTGCACCTACCACCAGCAAACTGCCCCACAGTCCCAGCAACAGCGAGCTGGCACCGAACAACTGGGCGACCCGGCCGAAGCCTTCGGACTGTTTCCAGGCGCTGTAGGCCGCGATCAGCAACAGCGCGCCGCACAATGCGAGCCACAGCGAAGAGTCCAGCACCGGACGCAGCATCAACACCGCCGTACCCAGGAACAGGAAGCCGAACACGCCCTTGAGCAGGTTCATCCACGCGCCGGGTTTCGGCAGGAAGCGATTGCCGACCGTCACCAGCACCAACAGCGGGATGCCGATACCGATGCCCAGGGCAAACAGGATCAAGCCGCCGTGCAGCGCATTACCGCTTTGCGCGATGTAGAGCAGGGCACCGGCCAGCGGTGCGGTCATGCACGGGCCGACGAGCAGACCGGACAATGCGCCCAGTACACCCGCACCGACCAGGCTGCCGCCGCTGCGACCGCGCGACGCGTGCTCCAGTCGATCGCGCACGGCCACTGGCAATTGCAGTTCAAAGAAGCCGAACATCGGCAGCGCCAGAATCACGAACACCGCCGCGAACGTTCCGAGCAGCCACGGGTTTTGCAACCATGCCTGAAGGTTCGCCCCCAGCAGCGCGGCGATCACGCCCATTGCCGCATAAACCAGCGCCATGCAAACCACATAGCTGCTGGCCAGCGCGAAACCGCGACGCGGCGTAGCACCGCTGCCGACTACCATGCCCGCCAGAATCGGCAGCATTGGCAACGAACATGGCGCAAAGGCCAGCAATAGGCCGAGCCCGAAGAACACCAGCAGGCTCCAGCCCAGCGAGTGCTGTTGCAAGCCGCTGGCCAACGCTTGATCCTGCGCCTCATCGTTCGCCGCAGCGGCCGCTTTGCCACCGAGATCGATCACGCGGGTCTGCGGCGGATAGCACAGGCCGGCATCGGCGCAGCCCTGATAACTGACCTTGATCTGGCCCTTGGCTGCTGCCGGGATTTTCAGTTCAAGACCCTGGCGATAGACCTGTTGCTCACCAAAATATTCGTCGCTGTGGGATTCGCCTTCGGGCAGCGCCGGAGCGTTTTCCGCCGCCAGTCCGTCGAATTTCAGGCGTTTCTGATACAGGTAGTAACCGTCGGTGATCTGCCAGAACAGTTGAGTTTCGCCGGAGTCCAGACGTTCGGACGTCAGGACGAAGGCCTTGTCGACCGGGAGAAATTCCGGTTTTGTCGCAAAAGGATCGTTCCCTGCCTGGGCCAGACCCGAAATCAACAGTGCAAACAGCAAAAAAATATGACGCATGGAGGAGCCTTGTCCCTGTGCAAGTGATGAGCACAATGGGCGGCGGCGATTAACCGATGATTAACCGCGGCACCCTTGTCGCTGTGGCGTTCGGGGCATAATGTCAGCTTAATCGGCCAACCGCCTAATCGGCATTTTTCTACGGGACTCACCATGCACGTACTGGTTTGCGAAGACGATGAGTTGATCGCCAGCGGCATCGTCGCCGGGCTGACGGCCCAGGGCTTGACGGTCGAACACGTCAACACCGCCTCCAAGGCCCGGGCGATCCTCAAGGTCGCCGAATTTGACGTGATGGTGCTCGACCTCGGATTGCCGGACGAAGACGGCCTCAAACTGCTGCAGCAACTGCGTCAGCAGGGCCTGGAAATTCCGGTGTTGATCCTCACTGCGCGAGACTCGGTGACTGACCGGGTCGACGGCCTGCAGTCCGGCGCCGACGATTACCTGCTCAAGCCGTTCGACCTGCGTGAACTGTTCGCCCGTCTGCAAACCCTGTTGCGCCGGGTGGCCGGGCGCAGCGTCAACCTGATCGAGCACGGCGCGCTGACCTACGACCCGAGCAGCCGCGAAACCACGTTGGCCGGCCGTTCGGTGGATTTGTCCCGTCGCGAACAATCCCTGCTGCAAGCCCTGCTGCACAACCGTGGCCGGGTGCTGTCCACCGAGCAATTGAAAGACAGCGTCTACGGTTTCAGCGATGAACTGGAGAGCAACGCCCTCAACGTGCACATCCACCACCTGCGCAGCAAACTGGGCAAAGGCATCGTCGAAACCGTGCGTGGTCTGGGCTATCGCCTGGGCCCGGCCGATGGTGGAGAGCCCGACAAGTGATGAGTCTGCGCCTGCGCCTGAGCCTGACCCTCGGCGCTGCGTTTGCGCTGATCTGGGCCCTGGCGGCTGCCTGGATGCTCAGCGACCTGCGCAACCAGATGATGTTTTCCCTCGACCAGCGGCTGGTGGCCTCGGCGCGCATGGTCGCCGGGTTGCTGGAGCAATTGCCGGCGATCCCGAGCAAGGGCGAGGGCACCCATTTCAGCGCCGAACAACTGAACATTCCCGGTGGCATGGCCTGTCAGGTCAGCTCGTTGCGCGGCGAAATCCTCGCCCGCAGCCACAACAACCCGGAACAGGCACTGGAAGCTCAGAAAATGGGCTTCCACGATCAGATGATCGACGGCGCGCCCTGGCGCACTTTCACGTTGGCCCGGGGCGACGTGCGCATTACCACCGCCGACCGGGTGATCGAGCGCGAAGCCCTGAACATGTCGATCCTGCTGGCCGCCTCGGTTCCGGTAGGAGTGGCGCTGCTTGGCTGTCTGTGCTTGCTGTGGCTGGGGATCGGCCAGGGCCTGGCGCCGCTCAATCGCTTGCGCGAAGCCTTGATGCGCCGCAACGCCGACTCCCTCGAACCGTTGCAGTTGCAATCATTCCCCAGCGAACTGAAACCGCTGCTGGAAACCCAGAACCAATTGTTCCAGCGCATCGGCAAGACCATCGAGCGCGAACGTCGCCTCACCGGTGACGCCGCCCATGAACTGCGCAGCCCGCTGACGGCGATCAAGACCCACCTGCAAGTGGCGCGCATGACCGACGGCAGCGCCCGCGACCAGTCCCTGGCCCGGGCCGAGGAAGGCGCCGACCGCCTGCACCGCACCCTCGAACAATTGCTGTTGCTGGCCCGGGTAGAGGGCAGCCTGTCGTTCGACGACGGAGTGCAGTGCAGCGCCGAGCAAGTGGCAAGACTGGCGATTCAGGACTCTGCCAGCGACGAGCGGCAGCGGATCAAACTGCACCTGCCTGAAAAACTGTCCAGCGCACCGCTGCAAATGCCGGCGGTGTTGTCGATCGCAGCCTTGCGCAACCTGCTCGATAACGCCCTGCGTCATACCCCGACGGAAGGCGCCGTGGAACTGAGCCTGGAAACCAGCGGCAACCGCGTGCGCTTCGTCGTTCGCGATCATGGACCGGGGATTGCGCCGGACGATCTGCAACATCTGACCCAACGCTTCTGGCGCAACGGCCAGAGCACCGGCTGCGGGCTGGGGCTGGCGATTGTCCAGGCGATTGTCCAGCGCTGTGCCTGCACCCTGCATTTCGACAGTCGCCCGGATGGCTTGCGGGTCGAACTGACCATGCCGCTGCAACCGGCCTGATCCCGGCACATCAAATGTAACTTCTCTCCATTGGTCATTCGCCGAGCGCGCCGCTATTGTCGCCCCAGCCTTTGACTCAATGGATTGAGGGAAACAGCGCCATGGATGCATCCATCTACATTTGCCCGGCCACTGCGGCCGATGCCGGTATCATCAGCCGCATCGTCGAGCGTTCGATCCGCGTCGGTTGCGCACTGGACCATCGTAATGACCCCCACCTTGTCGATCTCTGGGTCCGCCAGCAATCGCCGGAGCACATCAGCGCCTGGCTCGCCGATCCACAGCGCTATCTGAACATTGCCCTGATGCAGGGCCGACCGGTGGGTGTCGGCATGGCGTTGGCCGACGGCGATGTCACCCTTTGTCATGTGCAGCCGGAATGGTTTCGCCGGGGCGTCGGCCGGGCGCTGATGACTGACCTTGAAGGCTGGCTGCTGACTCGCGGCAGCGCCCGTTCCGTGCTCACCAGCACCCGCACCGGGGAAGCCTTTTATCGGCGTCTGGGTTATCGCGAATCGGCGCCGCCGCTCATCCGCCACGGCATGCGCAGCCTGCCGATGCACAAGTCGCTGCCGCTGTCGGCATGACAACTCGCTCAAGGGTGTAAATCCTCGACGTGCTGGTGCGTTTCCAGAACAGGAAAACCTGCATGTGCGCCCCGGGACCGGAACGCGCACCTGTGCGGTGTGCAGTTTTGGTCACTATCCATAGCGAATTGAGGGGTCGAGAGATGTCAGTCGCCACCAGCCTTATCGAAGAGTCGTCGGCCCGGATCGCCTCCGCGCCGGCGGAAACGCTGTATCAGTTCAATGAATCGCCGCTGCTGGCCCGCCAGAGCCAGCAGGAATCCAATGCCCGCAGCTATCCGCGACGCATTCCCCTGGCGCTGAAGCGTGCCAAGGGTCTGTATGTCGAAGACGTTGAAGGCCGCACTTTCATCGATTGCCTGGCCGGTGCCGGCACCCTGGCGCTGGGGCATAACCACCCGGTGGTGATCGAAGCCATCCAGCAGGTGCTGGCCGATGAGTTGCCGCTGCACACCCTCGACCTGACCACGCCCGTGAAGGACCGATTCGTCCAGGATCTGTTCGGGTTGCTGCCGCCAGCATTGGCCAAGGAAGCGAAAATCCAGTTCTGCGGCCCGACCGGCACTGATGCCGTGGAAGCCGCGTTGAAACTGGTGCGTACGGCCACTGGCCGCAGCACCGTGCTGTCGTTCTCCGGCGGTTACCACGGCATGAGCCAGGGCGCGTTGAGCCTGATGGGCAGCCTGGGGCCGAAGAAACCGTTGGGCGCGCTGCTCAGCAACGGCGTGCAGTTCATGCCGTTCCCGTATGACTACCGTTGCCCGTTCGGCCTCGGTGGCGCTGCGGGCGTGAAGGCCAACCTCAGTTACCTGGAAAACCTGCTCAACGACCCGGAGGCCGGTGTGCAACTGCCGGCGGCGGTGATCGTCGAGGCAGTGCAGGGCGAGGGCGGGGTGATCCCGGCGGACATCGAGTGGCTGCGCGGTCTGCGTCGCATCACCGAAAAGGCTGGCGTGGCACTGATCGTCGACGAAATCCAGAGCGGCTTCGCCCGCACCGGCAAGATGTTTGCCTTTGAGCACGCCGGCATCACCCCGGACGTGGTGGTGCTGTCCAAAGCCATCGGCGGCAGCCTGCCGCTGGCGGTGGTGGTCTATCGCGACTGGCTCGACACCTGGCAGCCGGGCGCCCATGCCGGCACCTTCCGAGGCAATCAGATGGCGATGGCCGCCGGTTCTGCCGTGATGCGTTACCTGGTCGAAAACAAGGTCTGCGAACACGCCGCTGCCATGGGCGAACGCCTGAGCGAGCACCTGCACATCCTGCAGCGTGATTTCCCGCAATTGGGCGACATTCGCGGTCGTGGCCTGATGCTCGGTGTCGAGCTGGTGGATCCGAACGGTGCACCGGATGCACTGGGCCACCCACCGGCCTTCGCCCGTCTGGCGCCGCTGGTGCAGCGCGAATGCCTCAAACGCGGGCTGATCCTGGAGTTGGGCGGACGGCATGGCGCGGTGGTGCGATTCCTGCCGCCGCTGGTGATCACTGCCGCTGAAATCGACCGCGTCGCCGAGATCTTCGGCCGCGCGCTGAGCGCCGCGACCGCCGCCCTGTAAATTTTTCGCCGCGCCGAACGTTCCTTCTACATACCTGGCTGCACCCACCGTGCAGCCCACCCCTACAACGATGGAGACACAGCATGACGTCAGTATTCGACCGCGAGGACATCCTCTTTCAGGTCGTGGTCAACCACGAAGAGCAGTACTCGATCTGGCCGGATTACAAGGCCATCCCGGAAGGCTGGCGCACCGTGGGCAAGAGTGGCATGAAGAAAGAATGCCTGGCCTACATCGAAGAAGTCTGGACCGACATGCGCCCGCTGAGCCTGCGCCAGAAGATGGAAGCGCAAGCGGCGGCACAGTAAGTCTTCTGCCAAAAAGAAACCCGCTGGACTGGAAACAGTCAGCGGGTTTTTTCATGCCCGGAGGTTCGGTGTTACGCGCCGCTCAAGCCTTTGAGCAGCGCATCCACATTCCCTTCCAGTTCTGCCACCGGATCCGCCGCATCGGTGCTCAGCACCAGCAGCTGACTGCCCGACTCGGCAATCGCCGCTTTTACCGCGTCCGACGGCTGCCGATGGTGCAGCACTACCGCCACGTCGTTGTCCTTGAGCATTGCAGTCAGTTTTTTCAGGTCTTCCGGCGTCCATTCGGCGTCCGGTCGTGGGTCTTGTCCGATCAACTCCAGATTCAGGCTGCCGATCAGATAGCCGAAGTGATCGCTCAGGCTCATCACGCTCAGATTGTCGGCACTGGCCAGGCGCGCCTCACTGTCGGCACTGAGTTTCAGCAGGCGCTGTTTCAGCGCCGCCAGGTTGGCCTCGATCTTCGGCTTGTCCTTCGGCGCCAGACGCACCAGATCCGCCGCCATCACGTCCGCCATCCGCCCCATGTTGTTGCTGGCCAGCCACGGTTGACTGTTCAGGCCATCGACCTTGAGCCCCTGCTGCACGGCAATGCCGGGCAGGGCGCCGTCTACAGGACGGGCGGCATCGACTTCGACGATGCGGATGTTGCTGCGTCGGGCCATCGGGTACAGCGGGTCGTCGGCCCACAGCGAGCGCACGCCGATCACCGCATCGGCGCCGCTGGCCAGCTTGTCCAGTGCCGGAGCGCCGCGCCCGGTGAAGTACGCGGACTGACGGCTGCCCGGCAGGTTCGCCGGTGCCGCGCGTTCGAGGCTGATGTCGGTACCCTTGAGCAGCACTTCACCCAAACCATAGGTGATCGGCAGCGAGGCCAGCACGCGCACGGGGTTTTCGGCGGCCAGCAATGGGCCGGAGACGGCGCCGCTGAGGGCGATGGCCAGGGCAAGTTGTCGCAATGAAAATGACATTTATCCAAGGTTCCCTTTCAGACTGGGGACGACGCCCCGGGCAATGGCCGCGAGGGCGAAGCCGATACCGGCGACGAGGATGATCGCGGCGCCGGACGGAATCGGCAGGTCAAAGACAATGGGCGCGAGAATCCCGCACAGCGTGCTGACCGTGGCGATCAGCACCGAACACCAGAAAAAGCCCTTGAGCGACTGACTGAGCAAACGCGCGGCGGCCGCCGGAATCACCAGCAGGGCGCCGACCAGAATCGCGCCGATGACTTTTACCGCCGCGACGGTGATCAGGGTCACCAGAATCACGAACAGATAATCCAGGGCCTTCACCGCGACGCCGCGCACCGCTGCCAGTTGCGGGTTGAAACTCGCAAGCATGATGCGGTTGTACAGCGGCAACGCCAGCGCCATTACCAGCGAACCGACGATGGCCAGCACCGCCAGATCATTGCCATTGACCGTCAGCACCGAGCCGAACAGTACGTTTTCCAGAATGTGCACGTTGATCTTGCCGGCGAGGATCAGCAGCAGGCTGGCGCCCAGCGCCAGAGACACCGAGAGGAACACGCCGATCAACGTGTCGGGTGCCAGTCCGGTGCGGTTGCGCAGGTAATTGAGCAGAATGCCGAACAGCAGGCAGTAGCCGAACAGGCTGCCGTACGGCCCGGTGTAGGGCTCGCCGAGCAGAATGCCGATGGCCACGCCGGTCAGTGCCGCGTGGCCGACCGCCTCGGAGAAGAACGCAAAGCGCTTGACCACCACCAGCGTGCCGAGGCCACCCAGCACCGGGCCGATCAGCAAACCGGCAAGCAGCGCGTTGACCACAAAACCGTAGGCCAGGGCTTCCGGCAAGTATCCGGACGACGCCCAGCCCTGCACCATCAATCGAAAGGCTTCGTAACTCATCAGGCAGCGCTCCGTGGATGGGTCGAGAACAGGGTCAGCAGGCGTTCCGGGGTCAGCGCCTGCTGCGGTGTGGCGTCGAACAGCACCCGGCGATTGAGGCCGGTGACGCGATTGGCCAGGCGCCCGACGGCTTCCAGATCGTGTTCGATCCACAGCACGGTGATGCCCGCCGCGCGCCAGTCGCCGAGCAGGCGTTCGAACACCTGGATCCCGGCTTCGTCGAGGGCCGACATCGGTTCATCCAGCACCAACAGTTGCGGGGCGGGGATCAGGCCTTGGGCGAGCAGCACCCGCTGGCGTTCACCACCGGACAGCGCGCCCATCCGGCGCTTGCGTTTGTCCTGCATGCCGACCCGCTCCAGTGCTTCACCGATGGCGCCGGCGTAGCGTTTGCTCAGGCCGAGAAACGCCGGGCGGCGCTGGCACATGGCAGCCATGAAGTCGTCGACGGTCATCGGCAGCCCCCGGTCGAATTCCAGCGCCTGCGGCACATAGCCGATGGTGCCGGGCTCGCCGGGCCATTGCAGGCTGAGCCGGCCCTGATGGGGCATTTGCCCGAGCAGGGTCTTGATCAGCGAACTCTTGCCGCCACCGTTGGGGCCGACCAGCGCATGCACGTGGCCGGGCTGCACCTGGAAGCTGACCTTGTCCAGAATCGTGGTGCGCCCCAGTGTCAGGCTGACTTCGGCAAATTCCAGGGTCGGGCCACTGCTGACGATCGAGAGGTTTTCCTGTGCCGTCATGCGCCGGACTCCTGAATCGCCCGAACCACGGTGTTGAGGTTGCCGGTCATTTCCTTTTCGTACTTGTCGGCGGTGTATTCGCCGTAGGAAATGTGCGACAGCGGGTACAGTTTCACACCGGATTCGCGCTGGATGGTCTCGACGTAGGTGGACGGGAAATCCATCTCGGAGAAGATCACCTTCACGTCCAGTTCCCGCAGTTGATCGATGGTTTTCTTCAACTGACTCGGGCTCGGCTCGATGCCGTGGGCCGGCTCGACCACCGCCGTCACTTCCAGGCCGAACTCGCGCAGCAGGTAGTCGTAAGCCGCGTGAACGGTGGCAACCCGCAGTTCGGCGTTTGGCGCCTGGGTCAGTTTCGCCAGGGCGTCGGCGCGCATTTGCCGCAGACGCTTGCCGTAGGCGCGGGCGTTCTGCGTGTAGGTCCTGGCGTTGTCCGGATCGAGTTTTCCCAGTTCCCGGGCGATGTTGTTGACCTGGGCAATCGAGGCGCTGATCGACAGGAAGGTGTGCGGGTTCACCACTTTGCCGGCACCGCGCGCGGCGACTCCGGTGGCGGCCAGCAGCGGCACGTTTTCGTTGGCTTCGATGGTCTTGATGCCCGGCGTTTCGCTGGCGGCGATCATGCGGTCGGCGAAGTCGTCATGGCCGACGCCGTTGAGCACGATCACGTCCAGCCCGCTG
The DNA here is from genome assembly GCF_023242425.1 of Pseudomonas sp. MWU12-2029. Classification (NCBI taxonomy): domain Bacteria; kingdom Pseudomonadati; phylum Pseudomonadota; class Gammaproteobacteria; order Pseudomonadales; family Pseudomonadaceae; genus Pseudomonas; species Pseudomonas sp. MWU12-2029. The sequence continues at coordinate 339,164 of NZ_JALJDY010000007.1, forward strand.
ATGCGTTTGATGTCTTCGGCGCGCGGCTCGTAGGCGTGCGGATTGAAGCCGGCAGGAATCAGCGGCACGACATCGGCCTTGTCGCCGACGATGTTCGCCACATAGCTGTAATAAGGGTGCAGGGTGATGCCGATGCGCAGGCGTTTGGCCGGATCGGCGCTGGCCAGCGGGCTCAGCAGGCAGGCGCACAGGCCGATCAGCAGCAGGCGCAGGAAGGGGCGGCGTTGAGATGAACTAGGCATGGGCAAGCGGTCTTCTCTCGAATGAAGGCGAGGGTTCAATGACGATGTTCGCGGGTCACCCCGGCATCGAATTGCGCGACGATCTGTTTCCATCCGGTGGCGGTCAGGGCAGCGTCAGACAGATCTGTCGGCGTTTGCAGATCGGCAGCGCGGTTGAGCCATATGTCCGGCGCGGCGTCGTTCAGGCGCATCAGAAACGAACCGGCCACGGCCGGTGCCTGGCTGTGGCCGAAGTAGGCGCGGTCGGCCAGCAACTGCCAGGCATGACCACCACGACTGACCGAGCTGGCGTCCTGGGCAAACGGGGCGAAACCTTCGTCCGCCAGGTTCTGCGGGGTCGGCAGTGTTTGCTGTTCTTCGCGCAACAGGTGGATTTCGTCGAGGGTCACCCGCAGGTCGGCGTAGATGCCTTGCTCGCTGGCGCTGAGGTCGCGGCGGGCGTCGAGCTGATGGCTGGAAACCGGCTCCGGTTCGTGGGAAACGCCGCGCCACGCCACCACAGAGCCGGCGACCGCGAGGATCAGCAGGCACATCAGCAAGACATTGAGGGTTTCATGGCCGGCGCCGGCAGGGCGTACGATTTGAGTGGTCGGCGTGGTCATGGGGCTTCGATATCCGCTTGGTCGATTTCGACCACGTGGCCGGGGCCGGCGTCGAACAGCACGTAGAACTCGGCGCCGGGTTTCTTGAAGGTCAGGGTCGAATCGGCGCCGAGCTTGCCCGGTACCAGGATGGTCTCGTCGTAACCGATCACGTCGAGGGTCACCCCCGGCGCGCCGCTGCCGTCGGAGAAACCGCCGGTGCATTTGATCTGCTCGGCATCGATGGCCTTGCACTCGCACATCGGGTTGTGGGCCAGGGCGCTGGCGCTGAAACCGGCACACAGTGCCAGCAAGGCAGCGTTCATGATCGGGTGGAAAGGACGGCTCATGGTTTGGCTCCTTGTTTGTTCAGCCAGGCAAGGGTGGCGGGTGAGGCCTGGCTCAGCGGAATCGAGGCTTGGTGCATGCTGCCGTCCCAGCCTTCCATGGTGATCCACAGCTCGGCGTCGGCGGCGGTCTTTTCCGGCACTGGCAATTGGGTGCCCATGCGATACGGCGTGCCGAAGAAGATCACGCCGGCAGCCCGCAGGCTGCGGGGTTTGCCGATGCGAAGGTAAGTTGCCTTGACATGATCGATGCAGTCGTCGCAAAGGGCGGCGCTGAAGTCCTTCATGTAACCGGCAGGGCCGGTCAGGATCGGCGCCTGATTGCGCAGCTCCGCCAGACGCAGGCTCCAGGGACCGACCTGGATTTCGCCGATCTCCCGTTCGCCCAGCCCACTGTCGCCGCGAAACAGCGAAGCATCGGCAAAGTACTTGGGCATGAACCCGAGCGGGATCAGCAACAGCAGGACATTGAGGTGGAATCGCCACTTGTGCCAGAACCGGCTCAGACGCGAGGGTGATATTGCTTTGCTCTGGCTCACGGGCTCACCTCCGAAGGTTCCTGTCGGGAAGTCGAGCGTGGTATCGCCTTGCGGTTTCTCTTGTCTTCGCGCTTGAGGGCGTTGAGCGTGGCCAGTGCGGTGCGTTTGGTCCAGATCAGCAGTCCGCTGAGGACCATCATGCTCAGCAGCAAGCCAAAGAAAAACCAGATCAGTTTGATCCATATCCCGCCGAAGTCGCCGGTGTGCAACGGACGCATGGATTCGGTGACGAACTCTATGGCCGACCGGTCGGACAGCAGGCGCGAGGCGGCAATCTCACCGTTGTAAGGATTGAGCGTGGCGGTCTGGAACATCAGCGGATACCAGCCGCGACCACCGACACTCATGTGGCTGTAGGCGTTGCCGGGCAGGCTGACGAAACTGGCTTCCAGCCCCGGGATTTTTGCCTGGGCGATCTCGATGGCCGAATCCAGGCTGATCGTTGGCGGGGGCGTGCCGTCGGTGGAGATCGGCACACTTTCACGGGACATGGCCGGAATGATCGGCTCGCTGGAAATCGAAATCTGAAAATCGAACAGCAGGGCGCGGATAAGAAACCAGACCCCGGTGATGGAAATCACCGCGATGAACCAGATCGACCAGATACCGCTCAGGCGATGGAAGTCGCCCCAGAAGATTCGCGCGCCGTGGTTGAAGCGCAGGGTCGGACGGAAAAAGCCCTTCCAGAAGCGCTTGTACACCACCAGCCCGGTCACCAGCGACGCCAGCATCGGCAGGCCAAGGAAGGACACCAGATACCAGCCCCAGCTGAAGCCGTTGGTGAACGGCACCAGCCACCAGCCGTGCAAGGCGCGGGTGAAAGCCTTGAAGTCAAAGGTCGGCGCGGTGCCCTGGATGACCCCGGTGTAAGGATTGACGTAGACCGTCAGCGAGCGGCCGTCGGGGTAGCTGACTTCGACGTCGAGGGCAAAGTGCGACTCGTCAGGCCGGCTGATGCTTTGCACCAGCGTCTGCGGTTCGGCTTTTTTGATTTCGGCGAGGATCTGGTCGTAACTCAGGCGCGGTGCGTCGTCCGAAGGGGCGCTGGCGCGCATCTGCGGGTTGGCCAGCCAGACGATTTCCTGGCTGACCACCGCCAGGGTGCCGGTGACGCAGACAATCAGAACAAAAAACCAGATCGGCAACGCCAACCAGCTGTGTATGAGGAACCACAGTTTCGAGCGGGATTTCTTCGACATGATGACGGGTCTTGATTCAGTGAGGGGGCTTGGTGCTACGGGCTTCGCAGCGCGGGAGTCCCTGAAGGGCCGGTCGTGGCTTTTGCCTACGCGACTGGCCCGCATCTCTATAAGACGGATGACTGAAGCAAATCCCGATGAAGGATATGAAAGTAAATGTTTCGCGACTGCAATCTCACCACGACGCCTGTTGGAATCGTGGTGAGCGGATGGGCGGGATGGTTCAGCGCAGGAACGGCAGCGCTTCGGCGAGCAACAGCTCGGGCACTTCTTCAGCGAGGTAATGCCCGGCGGGCAAGGACTTGCCGCGCACGTCGGTGGCCACCTGTTGCCATTCCCTGAGTGGATCGAAGCAACGACCGACCGTGCCTTCGGCGCCCCACAGCACCAGCAGCGGCAGGCTCAGGTGATGGCCGGCATCGAGGTCGGCGCGGTCGTGTTCCAGATCGATAGCGGCACTGGCCCGGTAGTCCTCGCAGATGCCGCGAGCGCTGCCGGGCAGGTTCAGGCAGCGCAGGTATTCGGCGAACGCTTCGTCAGTGAACGGCTTGAGCCCGGCGCTGCGGCTGCCCATGACGCTGCGCAGGTAGGCTTCGGGATCGGCCTCGATCAGGGTTTCCGGCAGCGGCGCCGGGCGGATCAGGAAAAACCAGTGCCAGTAGGCTCGGGCGAAGGCTTCGTTGGTCTGGCTGTACATCGCCAGGGTCGGCGCGATGTCCAGCAGCACCATGCGTTGCACGGCAAAAGGATGATCCAGGGCCAGGCGATGGGCGACCCGGGCGCCACGGTCGTGGGCGAGGATCGAAAATTGCGTAAAGCCCAGCGCCTTCATCAATTCCACGCCGTCGCGGGCCATCTCCCGTTTGGAATAGTGGGCGTGCCGCTCATCGGCGGGTGGTCGGCTGCTGTCGCCATAACCGCGCAGGTCGGCGGCGACCACGGTGAAATGTTCGGCCAGTTGCTCGGCGACCTTGTGCCAGATGACGTGGGTCTGCGGGTGCCCGTGCAACAGCAGCAGGCCCGGGCCGCTGCCGCCGAGGCGATAAGTGATGTCCATGCCATTGACGTGGCGCTGGTCTTTGACGAATCCGGCAAACATCGGGGGTGATCCTTTATTCAGGCGGTTGACCTGCATCCTGAAATCGCCGGGCGTTCATGACAAGGCGTGAAGCGTGGTTCGACGGTTCATGAATCGTGTTCACCCATCCCCGCGCGCGGCGCGGGAATGGAGAATCGTCATTACTGAGCCTGCTGAAACATTTCCTTTGCCCGCTGTTCGATCTGCGCCTGGGTCAGGTCTTCCTTGCGTGTGGCCAGGAACCACAGATGCCCATAGGGATCTTTCAACGTACCGCTGCGATCGCCGTAGAACTGATCCTTGACCTCGGACACTGCCTTCGCCCCGGCATCCAGTGCACGCTGGAACGACTTGTCGACATCGGTCACGTACAGATGCAGACCGACGGACACGGCGCTGTCCGGATTGCTCAATGGTCCCTGGTCGCACGGTGTGCCCAGCATGATCGCGCTGTCGCCGATGCGCAGTTCGCAGTGGCCGACGCGACCGTCAGGCATGCTCAGGCGCATGACTTCGGTGGCACCGAACGCCTTTTTATAGAAATCGATGGCCTCGGCGGCCTTATGGATGCCGAGATACGGGGTCACGCTGTGGTACCCCTCCGGGATGGGTTGGACGCTCATGGCGGTACTCCCTTTTTTTATGAGTGACTGAAGGTTTGCCTTCGCCGGGGTTTCCGGTCGCTCAACTATAGATCCGTCGCGCAGCCATGAACGAGTAGCCGACGAGCAGTGTTCAGCCATCGACAGTGAAGCAACAGAATGCGCGGGTTTTTATCGCCATTATCTGTTGATAGCCGTTGAAAGCCGCGTCAGACAAGGGCTGCCAGTCAGGCACAGAAGCTGCAATGACCCGGTACAACACCGATACCGAGAGTCATCCATGTCTGAATCTGCCGTTTATCCGATCAACCCGCCGGCCGCCCATCGGATCGCCGACGACGCCGAAGCCTTGCGCGTGGCCGCACAGGTCGCCGCCGTTTTGCAGGAGCACGCCGCCGAGCGTGACCGCCACCGTGAAGTGCCCGCCGAAATCGTCGATCTGTATTCCAACAGTGGCCTTTGGGGCATCACCGTGCCGAAGGAGTACGGCGGCGCGCAGGTGTCCTGTGCGGTGCTGGCGCGGGTGATCGCGATCATTTCCGCTGCCGATCCGTCCCTCGGGCAGATCCCGCAAAACCACTACTGCCTGCTCGAGGATATTCGCCTGCAAGGCACGCCGGCGCAGCAGGCGCACTTCTTTGAGCTGGCGCTGCAAGGTCATCGCTTCGCCAATGCGCTGTCGGAAACCGGCGGCAAGAACGTGCAGGACATCCAGACCACGATCCGTCGTTATGGCGATGGCTTTGTGATCAACGGCCGCAAGGGTTACTGCACCGGTTCGCTCTACGCTCACTGGCTGGCGGTGCTGGCGCTGGATGAGGAACAGAAGGGCCAGTTGGCCTTTGTCGAACGCGGCACAAAAGGGCTGGTGATCGTCGACGACTGGGACAGCATCGGCCAGCGCACCACGTCCAGCGGCACCGTGCTGGCGGAAGATCTTCACGTAACGCCGTTCAATCTGTTCCCGACGTATCGCTCCTACGAGAGCCCGACCCTGGCCGGGCCGTTCGCCCAGTTGACCACTGCCGCCATCGACGCCGGCATTGCCCGGGCGGCGCTACGTGACACAGTTGAGTTCGTCCGCCAGTTCGCCCGGCCATGGATCGATGCGGGTGTGGACAAGGCCAGCGAAGATCCGCTGACCATCATTCAGATCGGCGCACTGGAAATCCGTCTGGAAGCTGCCGAAGCCTTGCTCGAACGCGCCGGTTGGGCGCTCGACGCCGCACGTCCGGCACCCGATGAAGACAACGTCGCACTGGCGTCCCTTGCCGTGGCCAAGGCCAAAGTGCTGACCACCGAAATTGCTATCGAGGCCAGCAACAAGCTGTTCGAACTCGGTGGCACCCGCTCGACCCTGAAGAAGCACAACTTCGACCGCCACTGGCGCAACGCCCGGGTTCACACCCTGCATGACCCGGTACGCTGGAAATACCACGTGGTCGGCAACTGGCTGCTCAACGGCGTCAAACCACCGCGCCACGACTGGTCCTGATCATGGCCGAGTGGTTCAAACACATTTACTGGGCCGACATCGCCCAGGCCTGTCTCGATACGTTGAGCATGCTCGGCGCGGCGCTGTTGTTTACGGTGCTATTGGGCTTGCCGCTGGGGTTGCTGCTGTTTCTCACCGGCAAGCGCCAGTTGCATGAAACGGTCGGCGTGTATCGGGTGCTGTCGGTGATCGTGAACATGCTGCGTTCGCTGCCGTTCATCATTTTGCTGATCGTGCTGATTCCGCTGACCACGTTGCTGGTGGGCACCTCGCTGGGAGTGCCCGGGACCATTCCGCCGCTGGTGGTCGGTTGCACACCGTTCTTTGCGCGGCTGGTGGAAACCGCGTTGCGCGAAGTCGATCGCGGCGTGGTCGAGGCGACCCAGGCCATGGGCGCCAACACCTGGCAGATCATTCGCCACACCTTGTTGCCGGAAGCCCGCGGCGGGCTGCTGGCGGCGGTGACGGTGACCGCCATCGTGCTGGTGGATTACACGGCAATGGCCGGCGTGATCGGTGGCGGCGGGCTCGGCGATCTGGCGATCCGCTTCGGCTATCAGCGCTTTCAGACCGACGTGATGGTGGTCACCGTGGTGTTGCTGCTGATTCTGGTGCAGGCCCTGCAAATGACTGGCGACCGACTGGTGGCGCACTACAGCCGCCGCTGAAGAAAAAACAGTTCATCCCATAAAGGCCCCACGTCCACCCCACGACGGCCACTCAAATCTGCCTTGGAGCAAACCATGAAAAAGACTTTGGCCATTCTGGCTGCCGTGCTGTCGTTCGGCGCTCACGCCAACGAAAAACTGATCGTCGGTGCCACCCCGGTGCCGCACGCGGAAATCCTCGAATTCGTCAAACCGACCCTGGCCAAGGAAGGCGTGGATCTGGACATCAAGGTCTTCGCCGACTTCATCCAGCCCAATCAGCAACTGGCGCTGAAAAAACTCGACGCCAACTACTACCAGTACCGGCCGTTTCTCGATGATTTCAACAAGACCCGCCACACCGATCTGGTGCCGGTAGTCGGCGTACACATCGAGCCGTTTGGTGCTTACTCGACCAAGATCAAAAATATCTCGGAGCTGAAGGACGGTGCCAGCGTGTCGATCCCCAATGACCCGGTGAACACCGGTCGCGCCCTGGTGCTGTTGCATGAGGCGGGGCTGATCAAACTCAAAGATCCGAGCAACACCCTGGCCACCCAGCGCGACATCGTCGAAAACCCCAAGCATCTGAAAATCCGTGAACTGGAAGGCGCATTGCTCGCCCGTTCCGTCAGCCAAGTGGACCTGGCCTTCGTGTTCGCCAACTACGCGCTTGAAGCCGGGATCGACACCAACAGCGCGCTGATCGTCGAGAAGGGCAAGAGCCTGTACATCGAGTTTCTGGTCGCGCGTCCCGACAACATCAACGATCCGGGCCTGCAGAAACTGGCCAAGGCATTGAACTCCGATGAAGTGCGCCAGTTCATCCTGACCCGCTACAAAGGGCAGATTGCGCCGGGCTTCTGATGGGGCGATTCGACGGTTCCCATGCCGTGGGGACCGTCAATCCGGGACATCGAGAAAGTGCGCTCCCGGCCCTTGCTCGCCCAGCACATCGCCCTGATTGCGCAGCGGGCAGGCTTCCATCGACAGGCATCCGCAACCGATGCAACCGGTCAGCCGATCCCGCAGCAGCATCAACTGATTGATCCGCTCGTCCAGCTCCCGCCGCCATTGTTCCGACAACACTTTCCAGTCCGCTGCTGTCGGCGCGCGGTTGTCCGGCAACTGTTTTAGTGCCTCGCCGATTTCTGCCAAAGGTATGCCCAGCCGTTGCGCCACCTTGATCAGCGCCACCCGCCGCAGCACTTCCCGTGGATAACGGCGCTGGTTGCCGGCATTGCGCTGGCTCTTGATCAAGCCTTTGGATTCATAGAAATGCAGGGCGGTAACGGCGACACCACTGCGGGCCGCGACTTCGCCGACGGTGAGTTGCCTGTGCAAATTTTCCGCTGTGACCATTTGAAAATTGCCCCTTGACCTCTAGTTAAGTCGAGGTTTTACCCTGCAGGCCTTCGAATCGCAAGATTCGCCTGACCGAGTGGGGGCGTTATGCAAGTCACAGCGAAAAACCGCAGCTTCACCCAATTGATCGAATTCGAAATCGAGCCCGGCCAGCAACCGGCGCTGGTCTCGGCGCTGACTGTGCAGACCGAGCGTCTGGCTCAGCGTTACGCCGGTTTCGTCAGCGCCAGTGTTCAGGCCAGCGACGATGGCCGGCGGGTGCTGGGTTTCCTGCAATGGCAATCCCGCGAGGCGGGGGAGGCGGCGTTCCAGAGTTTCGAAACCGGCGAGCAGGACTTCTGGCAGTTGATCCGCGCCCATCAGGCGCGCACCGTGACCTTCGGTTCATTCCAGGTGTTGAGCAGCATCGCCCGCAGTCACGACGATGGCTTGCACTGCCAGTTGGTGGGCTAGATCGACAGTTGGATCAGGCGCTCGCCCTGCAGGTTTTCCGTGGGCCGCCGCTTGTTTACCGCCAGTTCGCCGATCTTGATCAGCCGCGTGCGGGTCACGTTGCGGCTGAGGCCGAGCAGCGCGGCGGTGTGCACTTGGTTGTAGTGGCAGAAGCGATAGGCCGAACGCAGCAACGCGTCTTCGACCTTTTCATGCAGCGCGCCAGCCTGTTGTTCGAAGAGTTTCTGGAAGGCGCGTTCGAGCAGCGCTTCCGGTGAATCGTCGACGCTGCCGTGCTGATCGTCGGGACGGTCGATACGCAGGTTCGACAGGCGCAGATCGTCGCGCTCGATCACGCCGTTTCGGCAGATCAGCAGCGTGTGGTGGATGACGTTTTCCAGTTCGCGGATGTTGCCCGGCCAGGTGTAGCCGCGCAGTTTGTGCTCGGCGCCGGGGCTGATGGTGATGCGTCCGTAACCCAGACGCTGACTGTAGGCCTCGATGAAGTGCCGGGTCAGCGGCAGGATGTCGCCGGGCCGTTCGCGCAACGGGCTCAGTTCCAGATTGACCACGTTCAGCCGGTAATACAGATCCTCACGGAAATGTCCGGCGTTGATGGCTTTCTCCAGTTGCACGTTGGTCGCGGCGAGCACCCGCACATCGATGGGAATGCTCTTGCGCGAACCCAGTCGCACCACTTCGCGTTCCTGCAATACCCGCAGCAGTTTGACCTGGATCGCCATCGGCAAATCGCCGATTTCATCGAGGAACAAGGTGCCGCCGTCCGCCTCTTCGAACCACCCGGCCTTGGCACTGAGGGCGCCAGTGAAGGCGCCTTTTTCATGGCCGAACAATTCGGCTTCCACCAGCGATTCGGAAAACGCCCCGCAGTTGACTGCAATGAACGGCCGATTGCGCCGGTTGCTCAGGTTATGGATGTGCCGCGCCACCAGCTCCTTGCCGGTGCCGGTTTCGCCGATGATCAGCACGCTGGCTTCGCTCGGTGCGACTTGTTGCAGATGCGCGAGCAGGGCCTGGGATTTCGGGTCTTCGAACACCTGGGCAGTGGCGCGGATCGAAGTGGCCAGGGCGGGTGAGGGCGGCAGGGTCAGCAGTTGCATGGGTCTCGCTCCACGAAAGGAAATCAGGAATAGAACGTCGGCACCGGCAGGGACTGGTTCAGCGCCCAGTCGCCCAGCTCATGGAGTTTGTAATCCAGCGGGTCGTGCAGGGTTTGCGTGCGCAGGTTGCGCCAGTGTCGGTCCAGGCGCAGCGAGGCGTGGGTCGAACGAGCGCCGGTGACTTCGAACAATCGGCTGCAAATCTCCAGGCCCTGACGACTGGCGGCGACCTTGGCCGTGGCAATCGCCGTGGCCAGGTGGCCGCGCTCTTCGGCGCTGAGGTTCGGGCCTTTGGCCCACGCCTCGTCGAGCAGTGCAGCGGCGCGTTCAACCAGCAGACGAATGCCTTCAAGCGCGACCCAGAACTCGCCGTAATGGGCCAGCACATAAGGGTCTTCACGCACCTCGCGCACCGAGGATTTGTGCCAGACACGGGTTTCGCTCAGGGTGTATTGCCGCGCTTCTTCGAAAGCCCCTTCGGCGATGCCGAGGAACATGTGGGTGAACGTCAGTTGAGCGATCAACGGGCGCAAGCAGGCAAACGGTGTACTTAACGGACCCGGATCCAGCAGCAGTTCCGATTCCTCGACCCGCACCCGTTCGAACGTGGCGCTGCCGCTGTCGGTCTGGCGCTGGCCGATGTTGTTCCAGTCGTTATGCAAAGTGATGCCGCTGCGGCCGCTGGGGATCGCCGCGATCAGCAGTTTGCCGCCGTTGCTTTCGTCCACCGCCGAGGCGATCAGCATCTGCGAGTCGCTGGCGCCGGAGCAGAAGCTTTTCTTGCCGGAAAACTCGCGCCAGCCGCCGAGGTCCTTGACCACGGTGCGGGTGTCCAGCGGATTGAGCGCGTTGCCCCAGAACCAGTTCTGCCGCGCGGTCTGTTCGAACCACGGTTGCCATTGTTCCGGTCGGGAAAACAGGCGCACGGTGGCCAGCATCAAATGATGAAAACCGAAGACGTGGGCGATCGAACTGTCGACTTTGGCGAACTCGCGCACGACTTCCAGTGTTTCGCTCCAGCGTGCACCGAGGCCGCCGTAACGGGTGGGAATGCTCAGAGCCAGCAGACCGCTGTCGCGCAGGGCATCGCGCTCGGCTTTTGGCGTGCCGCCGCGTTCGTCGCGCTCGACGGCGGTCAGGGCAAATTCGGCGGCCAGTTGGCGGGCGGTCTGCAAGGGGGAGAGCAGGGTGCTTTGCGGTTTGGCAGTCACTCGGTCTTCCTCAGGCGTTGGCTTTGGCGGGCAGAACATCGTTGGCGATCATTTCGCCAAACGGCCCGGTGAGGTTGGTGACGCCGCGCCCGGCCAGGCTTGCATACGGCTCGGGCAGCAGCGGGAAGACCAGCTCGGCAAAGCGGTAGGCTTCTTCGAGATGCGGGTAGCCGGAGAAAATAAAACTCTCGATGCCCAGATCTGCGTATTCCTTGATCCGCGCCGCCACTTGCTGCGGATCGCCGACCAATGCAGTGCCGGCCCCGCCGCGCACCAGGCCGACGCCGGCCCACAGGTTTGGAGCGATTTCCAGGTTGTCGCGACGTCCGTCGTGCAGGGCGGCCATGCGTCGCTGGCCTTCGGAGTCGAAGCGCGAGAAGGATTTCTGCGCGGCCTCGATGGTTTCGTCGCTGATGTGCTCGATCAGTTTGTCGGCGGCTTTCCAGGCTTCTTCCGCAGTCTCGCGCACGATCACGTGCAGGCGGATGCCGAACTTCACCTTGCGCCCGTGACGGGCGGCGCGTTCACGCACATCGGCAAGTTTTTCGGCGACGGCGGCCGGTGGTTCGCCCCAGGTCAGGTACACGTCGACTTGCTCGGCGGCCAGGTCGTGGGCCGCATCGGAGGAACCACCGAAGTACAACGGCGGATAGGGTTTCTGCACCGGCGGATACAGGGCTTTGGCGTTCTGTACCTTCAGGTGTTTGCCTTCGAAATCCACCGACTCGCCTTGCAACACTCGGCGCCAGATCTTGAGGAATTCGTCGGTGACTTCGTAGCGCTCGCTGTGGCTGAGGAAACTGCCATCGCCACGATTTTCGTCCGGGTCGCCGCCGGTCACGACATTGATCAGCAAGCGACCGTTGGACAGTCGATCCAGAGTCGCGGCCATTCGCGCCGAGACCGTCGGCGAGATGATCCCCGGACGAATCGCCACCAGATAACGCAGGCGTTCGGTCAACGGCACCAGCGCCGAGGCGATCACCCACGAGTCTTCGCAGGATCGCCCGGTGGGAATCAGCACACCGTGGTAACCGAGGCTGTCGGCGGCTTGCGCCACCTGTTTCAGGTAATTGAGGGTGACCGGGCGCGCGCCTTGGGTGGTGCCCAGATAGTGGCCGTCGCCGTGGGTCGGCAGGAACCAGAAAACATCCATGAACAGCTCCTTAAGCGATTTTCAGCAACGGTTTGAGGTGTGCACCGAACAGCGGCGCGGCGCGTTCGGCGGCCAAACGAATGCGTGCTTTCAGCGGCTCGCTGGTGATCTGGTAGTCGGCGAAATCGGCTTCGGTGGCGTACACGCCGATCGGCAGGGTCACGGCCTGGAAGAAGCTGAACAGCGGGCGCAACTGGTGATCGAGGACCAGCGCATGGCGTTCGCTGCCACCGGTGGCGGCGAGCAGCACAGGGGTGTCGATCAGCGCGCTCAGATCGATCAGGTCGAAGAGGTGCTTGAGCAGTCCCGGATAGGAACCGCGATACACCGGCGCGGCGACGATCAACAGGTCAGCCTGTTCGATGGCTTGCAGCTCGGCCTCGATTTTCGCCGGCAGTTCCTGACGGGACAATGCGGCGCCGAGCGGGCGGGCGATGTCGCCGAGTTCGATCAGGTGACTCTCGACGGGCAAGTGCCCGGACAGTTCGGTCAGCAGGGCCTGGGTCAGCACCAGGGTGCGCGACGGACGCCAGGTTCCGCCGGACAGGGCGACGACTTTCAATGGACGCGACATGGTCAGTTCCTTTTTCAACAGTTGCTCGGCGAGCAGTGAGTGGTCACTGGAGCAGAGCAAGCGCTGTACCAATTCCTGTAAGGCCCGTAGTCCGGGGCTTTGAGCGTTGTCGGTGGCTGTGCTCATGTGACTTTCAGGCCGGTTTGTTGAACCGCTGTTGCCTGGGAAACAGTTGCTGGAGCAACACTGCCGAACGCGATGAAGGATTTATAAAGGCTGACTTTTATTCCGTAAAAGACTGTTAATTGATATTGATAGGTCTTTTGAGAATATAAAGGGCAAACCCTGCCCGAATTCTGATAGCCACTATTGAGAGCGTTGATTTCTGCCAAAGCGTGCCCGGGCGTAGCCTTTCTCCATCGACCAACATTGCTCGCCAGGACGCTCCCATGAATCGTTTACTGACTGTTTCGCTGATGCTCGCTGCCTCCGTTCTCGCCGGTTGCGCGAGCCACGTTTCCCCGGAACTTCGCCCCTACACGGCGGAGGAAACCCGCGAACTCGCCCTCGAAAGCCTGAACCGTCGCGGCTTGTCCTTCGAGGAATATCAGGTGAAAAAAGCCGAATTGCTCGGCCAGCCACAGAAGCCATTCGGGTTTGATAACAAGGGTGAAATGAGCGCAGAGCGGACCGTACAGCTGCACGGTCGTCCTAGCTGATTCGCAACTGTACTGCTCGAAGTTTTACCCAACTGTCCGTGGGTTTGCGCGGCGCCGTGGGATAGGGTCAACACCTGAATGACCCTGACGGACTGCCTGCCATGACCCTCTCGCTCGACCTGCTGCTGGGCTTTGCCCTGTTTGCCCTTGTCACCTCGATCACACCGGGGCCGAACAACACCATGTTGCTGGCATCGGGCGTTAATTTCGGCTTTAACCGCACCATTCCTCACATGCTCGGCATTACCTGCGGCTTCTTTGTATTGGTGGTGGCGGTGGGTTTTGGGTTGGGGGCGGTGTTCCAGACTTATCCGCTGCTTTATACGGTCCTGCGTTACGTCGGCGCGGCGTACTTGCTGTACCTGGCGTGGAAAATCGCCCATTCCGGCCCGGTCGGAGAAAGCGAATCCGGCGAGGCGAAACCGATCAGCTACCTCGGCGCGGCAGCCTTCCAGTGGGTCAATCCCAAGGCGTGGATCATGGCCATCGGTGCCATCAGCACGTACACGCCGATGCAGGGTTATTTCACCAACGTGATCGTGATTGCGGCGGTGTTCGCCATCATCAACCTGCCGAGCGTCGGCGTCTGGGCGGCGTGCGGGACTCTGTTGCGCAACGTACTGAAGGATCGCCGCTGGCTGCGTGTGTTCAACTGGGGGATGGCGGCGTTGCTGGTGATTTCGCTGTATCCGTTACTCCTCGAAAGCTTTAGCTGACGCAGTGCTACAACCGCCACCCCGATGCCTGTTAAAGTCGCCTTCAGGAGCGTTCCTACGCACTTTTAAATGAAGTTGTTCTTCTTTAACGGCATCCGATCAGGTATTGATGACGCTCTCGAACCCGGACGCAGCTCACAAGGCTGCGTCGTGCCGTTTGTAGACACGAGCTTCCTGATCCCGGAACACGCTCTGCGAGTCTTTTTATGAACACACGTCCGCTGTATTTCGATTACGCCGCCACCACTCCGGTGGACGAGCGGGTCATCCAGGTGATGATCGAATGTCTGGGTTTCAACGGTAACTTCGGCAACCCGGCCTCCAGTTCCCACGCTTTCGGCCAGCAGGCCCGGCACACGGTCGAGAACGCTCGCCGGCAAGTCGCCGAACTGGTCGGCGCCCAGGCGCAACAGATTGTCTGGACCTCCGGCGCCACAGAATCCAACAACCTCGCCCTCAAAGGCGTCTCCCAGGCACGTGGTGTGTCCGGCGGCCACATCATCACCAGTCAGATCGAACACAAGGCCATCCTCGATACCGCCCGGCAATTGCAGGACGCTGGTGTCGCCGTGACCTATCTGGTGCCGGACGCCGAAGGCCTGATTACCGCTCAAGCGGTCAGCGAGGCGATGCGCGATGACACCTTTCTGGTGTCGCTGATGCTGGTCAACAACGAGCTCGGCACCGTCAACGACATCCCGGCCATCGGCGAAGTGGTGCGCGGGCGCGGGGCGTTGTTCCATGTCGATGCGGCCCAGGGCGCCGGCAAGGTCGCGATCGATCTGGCGCAATGGCCGGTGGATCTCATGTCGTTTTCGGCACACAAACTCTACGGCCCCAAAGGCATCGGTGCGCTGTACGTCGGTCCGCGTTCGCAGCAGCGCTTGCAGGCGCAGATTCACGGTGGCGGCCACGAGGGCGGATTGCGTTCCGGCACGCTGGCGACGCATCAGATCGCCGCGATGGGCTCGGCGTTTGCCTTGGCCGCCGAAGCTTTCGATGACGAGAAGAAAACCATCGTCGCGTTGCGCGAGCGACTGCTCGAACAATTGTTGAGCCTGCCCGGCGTACGCCTCAACGGCAGCGCCAGTCAGCGTATCCCGCACACCCTGAGCCTGACCTTCAGCGAAGGCGAGTTCAACCCGGCGGCGCTGAGCCATTCGATCGCGTTTTCCGCGACTTCGGCCTGCAACTCCGCCAGCAACACACCGTCCCACGTTTTGCTGGCATTGGGTCACGATGCCCGTCTGGCCGGTCGTACCATTCGCCTGAGCCTCGGCCGCTTCACCACCGCCGAGGACATCGACAAAGCTGTAGATCTGATCAAGACCGCCTGCGCCAGTGCTCCGGCATTCTGGGCGACAGGGCTTTAACGAGCCGGCTTCGAACGGCACCGAACAATAACGATGAAGTGATTGGCAGGAGACACGATGAGTACCCAGACTTTGACCGAAGGAACGGTTCCCCAGCGCCTGGCGCACACCCGCGAACTGATGCGTCGCGAAGGCATTCACGCATTGCTGGTGCCATCCGCCGACCCGCACCTGTCGGAGTACCTGCCGGGTTACTGGCAGGGGCGGCAATGGTTGTCGGGTTTTCATGGCTCGGTCGGCACGTTGATTGTCACCACCGATTTCGCCGGGGTCTGGGCCGACAGTCGTTACTGGGAACAGGCGACCAAGGAACTCAAGGGCAGCGGCATCGAACTGGTGAAGCTGCAACCGGGTCAGCCGAGCCCGCTGGACTGGCTCGCCGAGCAGACACCGGAAGGTGGCGTGGTCGCCGTCGATGGCGCGGTCATGGCCGTGGCGTCGGCGCGGACCCTGGGCAGCAAGCTCGAAGCGCGGGGCGCGAGCCTGCGTACCGACCTCGACCTGTTGAACGAAGTCTGGAGCGACCGTCCGGGCCTGCCAAACGCGCCGATCTATCAACACTTGCCGCCGCAGGCGACCGTCAGCCGTGGCGAGAAATTCGCCCAGTTGCGTGAAACCCTGCAGGAACGCGGCGCCGATTGGCACTTCATCGCCACCCTCGACGATATCGCCTGGCTGTTCAACCTGCGCGGCGGCGATGTGTCGTTCAACCCGGTGTTCGTTTCTTTTGCCTTGATCGGTCAGCAACAGGCCACGCTGTTTGTGGCGTTGAGCAAGGTCGACGCTGATCTGCGCGCCGTGCTGGAAAAAGACGGCGTGACTCTGCGCGACTACAGCGAAGTTGCCGAGGCCTTGGCTGCGATCCCGAACGGCGCGAGCCTGCTGGTGGATCCCGCGCGGGTGACCAGCGGCCTGCTGGGCAACCTCGACAGCGGTGTGAAACTGGTCGAAGGCCTGAATCCGACCACATTGGCCAAATCACAAAAAAGCCCGGCGGATGCCGAGCACATTCGTCAGGCGATGGAGCAGGACGGCGCGGCGCTGTGCGAGTTCTTCACCTGGCTGGAATCGGCCTGGGGTCGCGAGCGCATTACCGAGCTGACCATTGACGAGAAACTCACGGCGGCCCGTGAGCGTCGTCCGGATTATGTGTCGCTGAGTTTCAATACCATCGCTGCGTACAACGCCAACGGTGCGATGCCGCACTACCACGCCACCCCGGAAGAGCACGCGGTGATCGAGGGTGACGGCTTGCTGCTGATCGATTCCGGTGGCCAATACCTGGGCGGTACCACCGACATCACACGCATGGTGGCGGTCGGCACGCCGAGCGCAGAACAGAAACGTGACTGCACCCGCGTGTTGAAGGGCGTTATCGCATTGTCCCGCGCACATTTCCCGAAAGGCATTCTGTCGCCGCTGCTGGATGCGATCGCCCGCGCGCCGATCTGGGCCGAGAACGTGGATTACGGTCATGGCACCGGTCACGGCGTAGGTTATTTCCTCAATGTGCACGAAGGTCCGCAGGTGATTGCCTATCAGGCTGCACCGGCGCCGCAAACCGCCATGCAACCGGGGATGATCACTTCCATCGAACCGGGTACTTATCGTCCGGGCCGCTGGGGTGTGCGGATCGAGAACCTGGCAATGAACGTAGTTGCTGGAAGTAGCGAGTTCGGCGAATTCCTCAAGTTCGAAACCCTGACCCTGTGCCCGATCGACACCCGTTGCCTGGAACCGTCCTTGCTCACGCAGGAAGAGAAGCAGTGGTTCAACGCCTATCACGCCGAAGTGCGCGAGCGTTTGAGCCCGTTGCTCAGCGGTGAGGCGCTGGCGTGGCTGAACACGCGTACTGCCGCTATTTAATGGGCTGAAGCTCGGGCGCTGCTGCCAGCGCCCGGGTCATGTACTCGACAAACGCGTTGACCCTGGCGGACTGGCGACGGTTCGCCGGGGACACGGCGTGTATCGGCAGTGATCGGGTCTGGTAGTCCTGCAACAGGGCGATCACTCGACCGGCCTTCAAGTCCTCGCTGAACAGCCAGACCGGTGACAGCGAAATTCCCAATCCCCCCAGGACCATTTCGCGGATCGCCTCGGAGTTGTTGCTCTGGGCGTTGCCTTTGATGCGCACCTCTTGGCGCTGGCCGTCCTTTTCGTAAGTCCACAGGTTTTGCGATTCGAGCAGGTTGAATTGCAGGCAGTTGTGCTGCGCCAGATCCTGCGGCGATTGCGGATGTTCGTGGCGTTGCAGATAAGCAGGTGCTGCGACGGTGACACGATGTGTGGTACCGATGCGCCGGGCGATCATGCCGCTGTCATTCAATTCGCCGATGCGCAGGCTGACATCCAGGCCTTCGCTGACCAGATCCAGGTTCTGGTCGTTCAGGTGCAGGTCGATCTGAATCTGTGGGTATAGCTTGAGAAAATCGGGGAGTCTTGGAGCGATCTGCAGGCGGCCGAAGCTGACTGATGAGCCGATGCGTAACGCCCCGGCGATTGTTTCCCGACCGGACTGGAAACTGTGTTCGGCAGCATCCACCGCTGCAAGAATATTCCGGCATTCGTTGTAGTACCGCTGACCTTCATCGGTCAGCGACAGCTTGCGCGTACTGCGGGCAATCAGTTTGCCGCCCAGCTGGGTTTCCAAGGCGCGCAGAACCTTGCTGATGGTGGGTTGGGTGGTCTGCAGCTCCCGGGCCACGGCGGAAAAACTACCGCGTTCGACCACCCGGACGAAGATTGCCATTGCGTTGAGCTTGTCCACGGAGCGCCTCATTCATGCCGGTTTGGCATGATCACTATAGTCTTTTGGCTTCTTATCGGCATGAGTCGGTTGGGAGAACATGGCTTCACTTTCTCCCACAGGAATGACCGAAATGACTGACTCACTGCACATGAATGCCCTGATAGTGGACACCGCCAATGGGCCGCTACGCTTGGTTTCCCTTGAACGCCCCGTGGCGGGTGCCGGACAGGTATTGGTGCGGATCAAGGCCAGTGGTGTGAATCCGCTGGATCTGAAAATCCGTGCCGGGCAGGCCGCCCATGCTCGACAGCCGTTGCCGGCAGTGTTGGGACTGGATCTGGCGGGTGTGATCGAAGTTGTGTGTGAGGGCGTGCAGGGCTGGGTACCGGGTGATGAGGTTTATGCGTTGGCGACCGGCATTGGCGGCGTGCAGGGTTCGCTGGCGGAATTTGCGGTGGTTGATGCGCGGCTTCTTGCGCGTAAGCCGGTCAATCTGAGCATGCGTGAGGCGGCGGGTTTGCCGCTGGTGCTGATTACTGCCTGGGAAGGCCTAGTTGATCGGGCACGAGTGAGTGCCGGGCAAAAGGTGCTGATTCACGGTGGGGCGGGTGGCGTCGGGCATGTGGCGGTTCAAATTGCACGCTCGTTCGGTGCGGAGGTTTTTGCGACGGGGTCCGCAGGGCAGCGCGGGATTATTGAAGGTTATGGCGCAACGTTCATTGATTACCGAGAGATGTCGGTTGACGACTATGTCCGCGAGTACACGGCGGGGGAGGGGTTCGATATCGTTTATGACACGGTCGGCGGTGAAACGCTGGATGCGTCCTTCAAGGCTGCGCGCATCTACCACGGGCATGTGTTGAGTTGCCTCGGGTGGGGGCAGCATAGTCTGGCGCCGCTGTCATTCCGGGGTGCGACCTACTCTGGCGTGTTTACCTTGTTGCCGCTGTTGACTGGAAAGGGTGGCGAGCATCATGGCGAGATCCTGCGCCAGGCTGCCTTGTTGATTGAAGCCGGAGAGGTGAAGCCGCTGATTGATGCGCGTCGTTTTACGCTTGAATCAGCCAGCGAGGCCCATGAGCTGCTTTCGTCGAAAGCAGCCCGGGGACGTCTGGTGGTAGAGATCTAGCGCAGGGCTTCTTCGACGAAGTCGAGCCGGTCCTGACCGAAGAACAACTGGTTGCCGATGAACATGCTCGGCGCACCGAAGACGCCACGCTTCACGGCTGTCTCGGTGTTGTCCTTGAGGGCAGTCTTGACCGCTTCATCGTTGGTCAATGCCAGTACCTGCTCAGGATTGAAGCCATGTTCGGTCAGCACCGCTGCAACCGTTGCCGGTTCATCGAGGCTGCGACCCTCAACCCACAACGCTTTGAACAGGCAATCGATGAACGCCTGGAAGCGCTCCGGGTGGCGCAATTGAATGCCGGTCACCGCCCGCATCAGCATCAGGGTATTGATCGGAAAGTGCGGGTTGAATTTCAGGGGGACGCCGTAGCGTCTGGCGTAGCGGTCCAGATCCTGAAACATGTAGCGGCCCTTGGCCGGGATCATCGCTGGTGAGGCGTTGCCGGTGGCTTTGAACACGCCGCCCAGCAACATCGGGATATAGATCAACTGGCTGCCGGTCTTGGCGCAGATTCCTGGCAGCTGGGTGTACGCCAGATAGGTGGCGGGGCTGCCGAGGTCGAAGTAGAACTCCACGGTTTTGCTCATGATCGCTGCACTCATTGTTGTTATCGGGAGGGGTTACCAGCGTTCGTTCCAGGGGCGCAGATCCAGCTCGAAGGTCCAGGCGTCCCTTGGCTGGCTGTGCAGGTACCAATAGTTCTCTGCGATGTGCTCTGGATTGAGAATACCGTCCTGATCCTTGGTGGCGTACTTGTCGGGGAAATTGTCGCGGATGAAGTCGGTATCGATGGCGCCGTCGACCACGATGTGGGCAACGTGAATGTTCATCGGACCGAGCTCCCGGGCCATGCTCTGCGCCAGTGCGCGGATGCCATGCTTGGCGCCGGCGAATGCGGCAAAACCGGAGGCGCCGCGCAGTCCGGCGGTCGCACCGGTGAACAGAATGGTACCGCGATTTCGCGTGACCATGCGCTTGGCGACTTCGCGGGCATTGAGGAATCCGGAGAAACAGGCCATTTCCCAGATCTTGAAATACTTGCGTGCCGTTTCTTCGAGAATGCTGCAAGGCACGTTGGCGCCGATGTTGAAAACGAACGCTTCGATCGGACCGAGGCGGGTTTCGATATCTTCGATCAGCGCAATCACGTCTTCTTCCTTGCGCGCATCGCAAGCAAAACCGTGGGCTTCGCCGCCGTCTGCCTGGATGGCTTCCACCAATGGCTGCAATTTGTCGGCACTGCGACGTGTGACGCAAGCGATGAAACCTTCCTTGGCGAACCGCTTGGCGATGGCGCCGCCCGTGGCATCACCAGCACCGACAACCAATACGACCTTCTTGTTATTCATGGGTGGATCCCTTTAGTAAACGATCGTTAAGTGAACGAACGTTATGCTAGGATTTGCCCAGCGTCAAGGCAGTCCATTGCGAGGGCAAATACATGCGGTACTCCGCCGGTCACAAGCTTGAAACCAAAGAAAAGCTGCTGCAAAGCAGTTCGCTGTCTGCGAAAAAAGCCGGGTTCTCAACAATGGGCGTCGACGGACTGATGAAGGCGATCGGCCTCAGTGGCGCGGCTTTCTACAGCCACTTCTCGTCCAAGGACGCGTTGTTCGCGGCTATCGTCGAGCGCGAGTTGTGCCAGAGCCTGGAGCGGCTGGGCGGGCGGGGTGAGCAGGATCGTGAACGGTTGGAACGATGCCTGAAACTGTATTTGAACATGGCTCATGTCGAGCAACCTGAGCTGGGTTGCGCGTTACCGGCATTGGGCGCCGAGATTGCGCGCTCGGATGTTGTTGTGCGGGAACAGGCAGAGCTGTGGATTTGTCGGCTTCAGGAAAGTTGGGCGCAGATTCTGGAGAGCGACAGCCTGGCCTGGGCGATTCTGTCGCAATGTGTCGGGGCATTGGTGGTGGCGCGGATGTTGGCATCCCCGCAGATTCAGCAGCGGGTGCTGGAGTCCAGTCACGAAGAAATCGGCCGCCAGCTCGCCGTTCAGCGAGCGCAATAGCGGCGGTGATTTATTTGCAGATGACGATCATGCTTCGGCTGGTATAGCCGGCGGGGTTGAGGCCGAAGGGATAATCACCCGGCTCCTCCACCGCATCCCCGGATTTGGCGATGACTTTATAACCCTTCGGCGCGCAGGAGTTTGCGGCACTGGTGTAGCACTTGTCCCAGGAGGAGGAAAGCCCTGAACAGTTGATGTGCAGCCCTTTTTTGCCGTGCTTTACCTGAGCCTTGGAGGTCGCCGCGCATCCCGAAATGGCGAGTACGGCGATCAGTATCAAAATTCGTTTCATTACCGTCCTTATGGCGGCCTCGAGTCTGGCGCTCGGGTCTGCCTGCATTCGCTCTCGCTTGACGCGTTCCGATGTCCCTATCCGAAAAAGTCCATATCTGGCACTGAGTTGCGAGGCTAAACATGGCCTAAATGAGCGGCAAATGCCAGACCTTCGTTACAGCCGCTTTCAATCGGCCGCAATCACGGGCTTGGCATGGCTGCCCATGGTCATCGTTGCACCGACCGAAGCCAGAATAATGCACAGGATGGCCATCCATTGTGACAAGGAGAGATATTCCTGCAGGAACAGCAGTCCTGATAGCGCACCAAATGCAGGTTCGATACTCATCAGCGTACCGAAAGTACGGGCGGGCATACGGGTGAGGGCGACCATTTCCAGGGTGTAGGGCAGGGCGGTGGAAAGTATTGCGACACCAATGGCTATCGGGATCAATGAGGGCGTCAGCAATGCGGCGCCGGCGTGGACGATGCCGATGGGGGCGACGAACAGTGCCGCGATCATCACGCCCAGTGCCGCAGTCGTCACGCCGTTGTCAGCGCCGGCCTTCTGACCGAAGAGAATGTAGAGGGCCCAGCAAACACCAGCGCCCAGCGCATAGGCCACACCGGTAAGGTCGAGACCCGCTGTCGCTGCACCTGTTGGTATCAGTAGCAGCAATCCGACGGCGGCAAGGGCGATCCAGAGGAAGTCGATTGCACGACGGGACGCGTAGATGGCGACGGCCAGCGGCCCGGTGAACTCCAGCGCAACCGCAATACCGAGCGGCACGGTACGCAAGGACATATAGAAGAGGAAGTTCATGCCGCCCAGCGCCATCCCGTACACGATCACGGTACGTAGCGATCTGGCCGTCAGCTTTGCCCTCCAGGGTCTCAGCAATAGCAGCATGATCACGCTGGCGAACATCAGGCGTAGCGTCGTTGTGCCTTGGGCGCCCACGATGGGGAACATGCTTTTGGCCAGAGACGCGCCTGACTGGATCGATGCCATGGCGATCAATATCAGGCCAACCGGAAACAGGATGGATACAAGACTGCGGGGTTGGTCGTTCATTGCGCGGCATCGTCCGATAGTAAAGGCAGTAGAAGTCACTCACTGAGTGATGGGCAATATACTGCGCATTCGCTGGTGTTGCGTCTATATATAAGCGGGCTTTTTGAGTCGGCTGATAGAAAAACCAAATTAAGGGTTGACGGCAGATTCTGAGTCTCTATAATTCGCCCCACTTCCGGCGCAGTCGAAACGGAAAACTCCTTGAAATTCAATGAGTTAAGTAGGTTTCGATAGCGGCTCGCTTCAGATCATCGAAGCCTGGGAGGAGTTGGAAATGCCGGCTTGTCTGGTGCTTTCAACGGTTCG